>DASSZL010000156.1:0-3702 GCA_035713505.1 Vulcanimicrobiaceae bacterium
CGTCAGATCTCGCGCGGCTCGCTGCGGCGCGTAAAAGATGCGGCGTTCGTGCTTAGCAATCCGACGCATATCGCCATTGCGCTCGACTACCGGCCGCCGGAGGTTCCGGTGCCGCGCGTGCTCGTTCGCGCCGCGGACGCCGCCGCCGCGCGCGTGCGCGAACTGGCCGGCGCATACGGCGTGCCGCTCGTTGAAAACATTCCGCTCGCCCGCCGCCTGTACGCGGCTGCGCGACCGGGAGACTTCATTCCACAGGAAACCTACCTTGCCGTGGCCGAGGTCGTCGCGGCGCTGGCGAAGGCGGGCGTGCTCGCGCGCTGACCCTCGCGGATATGGACTTTCGCGCGGTTATCCTCGCGGCCGGTGAATCCAAGCGCATGGGTGCGCAGAAGCTGCTGATGCCGTATCGCGGGCGCCCGATGATCGAACACGCGCTCGAAGCGGCACAGCGATGGAAGCCGCTAGTCGTAGCCGGCGCGCAAGTCGCCGCGCACTTGCGCGCAATGAACGCGGATGTTCTGCTGAACCACGCGCCGCGGCGCGGCATGACGCATTCTCTCGCCCTCGCGAACGCGCACATTCCAAGCGATGCTGCGCTCATCGTGCTGCTCGGCGATAAACCGCTCGTCACGCCGCAGCTCATCGCGCAGATCGCCGATGCGCTCGCCGATGGCGACGCCATCTTTCCAGTGCATCCGCAAACGCGCGAGCCGGGCCATCCCGTGATCTTCTCGCCGCGCGCGCGCGCGAAGATTCCGCTGCTTCCCGACGGCGACGCGCTGCGCGCGCTGCGGGACGACCCCGAGCTCGTCCGGCGCGAGATCGCGACCGAAGATCGCGGCGCTTATTTCGACATCGATACGGTGGATTCGATCGCTTGATCGTCTCGCGCGCTTGCGCGAATCGGACCGGCGGTTCGTTCCAGCGGCGTACCGCTGCGATTGTTCGACTCGGCAACGACGTGCGCGAGAATGCTCAGAGCGCTTTGGCCGGGCGTCCCGCATCCGATGTCCAGCCCGGCCGGTCCGTGAATGCGCAAGAGCTGCGCGTCCGTGTAGCCCAGCTCGCGAAGCGCGGCGCGGCGCGCCGCTTGCGATCGGCGGCTTCCGAGTAACCCGATGTATGCTACGTCCGAATCGAGCCCCGCCTGCAAGGCCGGGAGATCGAATTTCGGATCGTGCGAGACGACGATGAGCGCCCGGCATGCCGGCAGAACGCGCGGCAGAGCATCGCCCGGCCACGCCGCGAGAATTTCGCCGGCGTCCCGCATGCGATCGGCCGTAGCGAAGATCGGACGCGGGTCCACGATCGTCGCGGCGAAGTCCAGACTCGCGCCGATCCGCGCGATCTCGTTCGCGAGCGTCGTCGCGCCCACGATGCAGATGCGCCGCTTGGCGGCAATCGTGAACTGCTGATTCTGCGCGAGCGGGACGGTGACGTCGTGCGTGCCGCGCGCGATCGCTTCGGCTCGTTCGGCGAACGCCGGAAGCGGTTTCCAGACTGCGATCGTCAACGCACCGCCGCATCCGGGACTCCCGGTGATCTCATCCGCACTCGAGAGGTCGATGGGCACCAGGCGGAACTTGCCGTCTTCAATCGTCTTGCGGCAAGCATCCACGATCTCGGATTCGTAGCATCCGGCGCCGATATTTCCGGCCACGCGGCCGCTTCCGTCCACCGCCACGGTGGCGCCGATCGGCGCGGGCGCGCTGTCGACGGCTTGCACGAGCGTCCCCAGCGCGCACGGAGTCCCGGCGCTGAGCCATTGCGCGACCGTCCCGAAGACCTCTCGCATGCTGGTTGTTACCCCGCGGCAATACTCCGGCAATGGGCGGGCGCGACGCTGTGGAGAGATGAATCGCGTTCCGACCTACGCCTTTGCCGCTCTTCTGCTCTGCATCGTGGCGATCCTCATCGTCCCGCTGCCGCCGTTCCTGCTGGACGTGCTGCTCGGCATCAACGTCTTCACCTCGGCGCTCGTGCTGCTGCTCAGCGTGACCATTGAAGAACCGCTGCAGTTTTCCGCGTTCGCGCCCGCGCTGCTCATCGCGACGCTCTTCCGGCTCTCGCTCGACGTCTCTGCGACGCGCCTGATTCTGACGCAGGGTCACGAGCCCGGCGGCGTGGGTGCGATCATTCCGGCGTTCGGTGAATTCGTCGTGCGAGGCAATCTCGTGGTCGGCCTCATCGTCTTCGCGATTCTGATTACGATTCAGTTTATCGTGATCGCGAGCGGCTCGCAGCGCGTCGCCGAAGTTGCAGCGCGCTTCACGCTCGACGCGATGCCCGGCAAGCAGATGGCGATCGACGCCGACGTGCATGCGGGCGTGCTCGACGCCGACGGCGCGCGTCTCAAACGCGAACGCGTGCAAAAGGAAGCCGATTTCTACGGCGCGATGGACGGCGCGGGCAAGTTCGTCAAAGGCGATGCGGTTGCCGCGCTCATCATCGTTGCGCTGAACCTGATCGGCGGCATCGCCGTCGGCGTGATCTATCACGGCCTCTCGCCCGGCGATGCGCTGCAGACCTTCGCGCTGCTCTCGATCGGCAACGCGCTCGTGACCACGCTGCCCGCGTTCCTCATCTCGACCGCGATGGGCATGATGGTCACGCGCGTCGCCGCGGACGGATCGCTCGGCTCCGATCTCGCATCGCAACTTTTCGCGCGGCCGGAAATATTGCGCGCCGGCGGTGCGCTGCTGCTGGCGCTCGCGCTGGTTCCCGCGCTTCCGCGGCCCGTGTTCATCGTGCTGGGTTTGAGTGCGTTCGCGGGTGCGCATTTCGCGCAGAAGGGCAAGACGCTGGCGGCGGCGCTCGTGCAGCAAGACCGCGAGGCGGCCAAACGTCAAGCGATTCGACGGCCGGAAATGGCGCTCGGTTTGGTCGGTGTCGATGCGGTGTCCGTCGAGATCGGCGCGAACCTCGCGCAGTTGCTCGCGCCGCCGCTCGCCGACGCGCTGCTCGATCGCATCGGCGAAGTGCGCCGCGCGCTCGCCGCAGAGATCGGAATCGTGCTCCCCGGCGTGCGTCTGCGCGACGATCTCGCGCGCGATCCGAACACGTACGCGATTCGCATCCGCGACGAACTTGCCGGCGAGGGGATGCTGCAGCTCGATCGCATGATCGCGGTCGCGGAAGAAGCCGCGCTCGCGAGCATTCCGGGCGAAGCATCGTTCGAACCCGTATATGGCTTGCCGGCGAAGTGGATCGATCCCGCGGCACGCGAGAACGCGCTGCAACTCGGAGCACTGGTATTCGATCCGGTCTCGGTCATCGGATCGCATTTGGCCGAAGCCGCCCGCTCGCACGCCGACGCCTTGCTCGGACGTCAGGAACTGCAGACGCTGCTCGAACATCTGCGCGCGACGGTGCCGACGGTCGTGAAAGAAGTGGGCACCGATGCGCTTCCGCTTACGGCCGTACAAAAGGCGTTCGGGCTGCTGTTGCGCGAGCGGGTTTGGCCCCGCGACCCCGTCGCCGTGCTCGAAGCGATGATCGATGCCGCGCCGGGCGGTCGCGACCCGCGGGACTTGGCCGAGGCGGCCCGCCGGGTCATCGTGCCGGTGATGCTGCGGCGCAAAGGGGTGGAGGTGCTCGAGCCGATGCTCTTGGACCCGCAGCTCGAGCGCAGTCTGGGTGCTTCCTTTGCCGCGGCCGGCGGTGGGGCCATCGATCCGGCCCTGGCCCTGCGCATCCGGGACC
>DASSZL010000157.1:0-3987 GCA_035713505.1 Vulcanimicrobiaceae bacterium
CGCGGATCTCGCGCAGAACGAGCAGATCTACAAAGGCCTTCGCTCGACGCTCTGGTGCATCCACGACGAAACGGCGCTTGCCGAAGCCGAAATCGAGTACAAAGAAAAAGTCTCGCCCTCGATCTTCGTGCGCTTCGCCGCCGACGCAAAGCAGCGCGTCGCGATATTGAAGGCGTTCGGCGTAACCGGCGCCGACGAGCCGCTCTCGTTCATCATCTGGACCACCACGCCGTGGACGCTTCCGGCCAACGTCGCCATTGCGCTCAAACCCGATGCGCTTTACGGATTGTACCGCTTCAAGCACGAATTGTTCGTGCTGGCCGAAGCACTTGCCGCGCAAACACTCGGCGAGGATTTCGGGCAAGCGGAAAAACTTGCGGCGGTTCGCGGCGAGGCGCTGAGCGGACTTGCGGTGCGGCATCCGTTCCTCGATCGCGATTCGGCGATCGTCACGGCGGAGTACGTGGATTTGGAAACCGGAACCGGCGCCGTCCATACCGCACCGGGCCACGGCGCGGATGACTTCGAGACCGGCCTGCGCTTCAATATGCCGATCGTCAATCCGGTCGATGCGCGCGGCGTCTTTACCGCCGAAGCGGGCCCGTACGCCGGCATGCACATTTGGAAGGCGAACACGCGGATCATCGACGATTTGCGTGAAAGCGGCGCGCTGTGGAATGCGTATGAATACACGCATAGCTATCCGCACTGCTGGCGCTGCCACAACCCGGTGATCTTCCGCGCGACCTCGCAGTGGTTCATCGCCATGGACCAAAACCGTTTGCGCAAGCGCACGATCGACAATGTGCGCGATGTCGCGTTCACTCCCGAGTGGGGCCGCAAGCGCATGGAGCAGATGCTGGAGATGCACCCCGAATGGTGCATTTCACGTCAGCGCACCTGGGGCACGCCGATTCCGGCGCTGATTTGTACCTCGTGCAACGAATCGGTGCTCGATCCGCATGTCGCGCGCAATGCGGCCAAGCATTTTCGCGAACACGGCGCCGACACATGGTGGAGCGCGCCGGTTGAAACGTTTTTGCCCGCCGGATTCCACTGCCCCAAGTGCGGCGGCACGGCGTTCGAAAAAGAAAAGAATATCGTCGACATCTGGTTCGAGTCCGGCGTGACGCATCTGGCGGTGCTCGGGCACGACGGATTGCCGTGGCCTTCGGATCTCGTCTTGGAAGGCGGCGATCAATATCGCGGGTGGTTCCGCAGTTCCATCGTGACGGCGACCGCAATCAAAGGCGCGGCGCCATACCGGCACGTCGTCAAGAACGGCTGGGTGAACGACGAGCACGGGCGCCCGATGAGCAAATCGCTCGGCACGGGCATCGACGCGAAAGACGCGATGCAGAAGTGGGGCGCCGACGTTCTGCGCTTGTGGGCAGCCTCGGTGGAGTTCGTCGACGATGTGCGCTTCGGCCCCAACGTGGTGGACCAAGTCAGCCGCGTATACCGGAACATTCGTAATCGCGTACGCTTCATGCTGAGCAACGTGGACGATCTGCAGCCGGCGGATGTGCTCGCGCGCGAACGCATGCGCTGGTTCGATCGCCTAGCGTGCGAGGTCACCGATCACTGGGTCACGCGCGTACGCGAGCACCTGCTGGCCTATCGTCTGCACGATGCGTATTTGGAGATCATCCGCTTTGAAGGGGAAGATCTCTCGAGCTTCTATCTGGACGCGCTCAAAGACCGGCTGTACTCGAGCGCCGCGGCCTCGGAACGCCGGCGCAGCGCGCAAAGCGCGATTTTGCACATCCTCGAACAATTCTTGGCGGTGCTGGCGCCGCTGCTCTCCTTCACCGCCGAAGAAGCGTGGCAAGCATTGCCCGCGCAGCTGCGGGGCGAGCGCGTAAGCGTGTTCGACCTCACGCTCGCGGCCGCGAAACCCGTGAGTCCCGATACGCTCGCGTCATGGGAGAAACTCAAGAGACTGCGCGCGTGGGTCGCCGCGAGCGAAGGTAAACGCGATTACGAGCTGCAGGCAAAACTGACGCTGCCCGCCGCGTGGTACGAGCGCTTCAATGCGCATCCCGATGACGTGCGGGAAGCGCTGGTCGTATCGGAACTGCAGCTGGCGCAGGACGGCGCGCTGGGCGAGGACGCGCACGCGGGCGAGCTCTTGCCCGCCGAGGGCGCGAAGTGCCGGCGCTGCTGGAAGTACCTCCCGCTCGGCAGCAACCCAAAACATCCGGGCCTTTGCGCGCCGTGCGCTCAGACGGTGGAAGGCCAATCTTAGCGTAAGTTACCGTACATTTCTGGGAACATGGTTGTTCTTGTGGATGGTGACCGCGACCAGCGCCTAGCTCGGCTGCTTTGGTTAGAACGGATTGCCGCGCGGCTGCCGGGCGCGCTCATGGCATGGGACCGCGAGCACCGGTTCACGCTGGCCGCCGGCGCGGCATTTCAGCGGCCGAATTTCACGCCCGATGAGATGCTCGGAATAACGCTCGAGGAGTATCTGCGCAGGCGCGGCCAATACCGGCCGGGGCTTGCCGAGCGCATCTTCTCCGCGCTGGGCGGCAAGCGGTCCGTCTATGAAGACCGCTTCGGCGAGAAGTGGTACGAGGTGCACGCTGAGCCGTTGCCGGAGCCGGACGGTTCGGTCGGCGGTGTATTGGCTCTCGCACTGGACATAACCGAACGCAAACGCGCGCAGCGGGCGCTGAATGAACGGGACGCGGTGGTGCATTTGGCCGCCCGCGAGGCGCCGATGCTGCTGCAAACGCGCGATGCCGAATTGCGGTTGACGTTTCTCGCCGGGAAACTCATGCGGGAATTCGGCATCGATCCGCAGCACGCAATCGGCACGCGCTTCGAGATCTTGCCCGGTACGAAAGAACGCGAACATCCGATCGTTCGGGCGCACGAGCACGCGATGCAGGGCCGCTCGCCGGACGCGGTTCATTTTCAGCATCATGGGCGCATAATCGAGGCCTGCGTCGAGCCTCTGCGAGAAAACGGTTCGGGCGTGATCGGTACGGTTTCGGTCTGGTTCGACGTTACCGAGGAGCACCGCGCCGAACTGCTGCTTCGTCAGCATTTCGGACAACTGGAACTGGCGGCGAGCCATACGCCCAGCATTTTGTGGGCGGCCGACAACGACGGCATCGTGACGACGCTGACCGGGCGCGCGGTTTCAACGCTCGGATGGGATCCGGCGCAGATGATCGGAAAACCCGTTGGCGAAGCGCTGGCGGCAGCCGGCAATACCGACCAGTCGCGCGTCGAACGTTTG
Source organism: Vulcanimicrobiaceae bacterium (assembly GCA_035713505.1). Taxonomy (GTDB): domain Bacteria; phylum Vulcanimicrobiota; class Vulcanimicrobiia; order Vulcanimicrobiales; family Vulcanimicrobiaceae; genus DATGJX01. Next base: position 3,248 of record DASSZL010000157.1, read on the forward strand.
CTGGCACCGCTTCATACCGGTGCGCCGATCTCCTATGAAACCAACTGGGGGGATCGCTTCTTTTCGCTGCACGTCAAACCGGTGCGCGAAGGCGGCGGCGGCGTAGCCGGCGTGGTCGGCATCGCGTATGACGTTACCGAGCAGAAGCGCGCGCAAGAGCAGTCGGCGTATCTGGCAAACTACGACGCTCTCACCGGCCTGCCGAATCGCACGCTGCTCAAGGATCTGCTCGCGCAGCGCATTGCCGTCTGCGAAGCACGCGGATCGTACGCCGGAATCGTCGCAATCGACCTCGACCATTTCAAACGGATCAACGATTCGCTTGGACTCGACGCGGGAGACGCCGTGCTTCTGGCCGTCTCGCGGCGTTTGGAACGCGCGGCGCCTGCCGGATCGACCGTGGGGCGATCCAGCGGCGACGAATTCATCATCATCGTTTCCGAAATAGACGGCGCGAACGCCGTCGCGGACATCGCGCGCTCGGTGCTCGACGCGTTCGAGGCGCCTTTTGAAGCGCAGGAACGGGAACTGTTCGTTCGCGCGAGCGCCGGCGTGAGCATATTTCCGGCGGACGGAAAAACCACGGAAACGCTGATCGCGCGCGCCGATGCCGCGCTTTTGCACGCCAAACAGCGTGGACGCAACAACGTGCAGTTTTTCCACGCCGGATTTCACGCGGCGGCGATGGACCGGCTGCAACTCGAGACCGATTTGCGTCATGCGGTCGAGCGAGACGAACT
>DASSZL010000158.1:0-4961 GCA_035713505.1 Vulcanimicrobiaceae bacterium
CGGCCAGTTCCACGTTATGTGCTCGCCTATTTGCTCGTGCACGAACTATGCTTCCGTCGATATGCGCTTTGCAGGCTCAGCCCGAAAAGCGCGAGCGGCATAAAAAACCCGATGAAATAGCACCCAAGCGTCCAAAAAGAAGAAACCCGGAGCGCCAGCACCACGGGCACTATACCGAAGAGGCCCAGCCGGAGAAAACTACTTAAGACGAACACCGGCACGTTCCGGCGCTCGAGCAGTCGTTCGTTCCCGGCCATCGACAGCAGCGCGTTTCCCACTCCGGCACCTCCGCCCACGCCGAGCGCGAGGGCGAACCAGGGATACCACAGGGCAAGCGGGAGAGCAGAGATGACGACGACGATCAGCGTGCCGAGCGACGCCCTCCGCTTAAGTTTCTTATAGAGGGCCTCGTCTGCCGCCGCTTCGGCGGGGGTGTAAGTACGGCGGTCCGGGGCGCTCTCCTCCCACTCGTCGTCCCAGCCCATCAGGAGCGAATCGCATCGGCGACCAGGCGGAAGGCAGTATAGCCGCCGATCACCACGCCGGCAAAAAACGCGTAGACGACGATGTCCCCGCGATCGAGCCGGCGGTCCAGCGCGATGCCCACCACAATGGCGGCCACGACCGTCGCGGCAAAGCTGCCCCCGGCGGCGATGAGCGCCAAGGGTCCCTTCATGCCGAGACTTGGAAAGGCTGCGGGTAGGCGCCCGCGCGCAGGCGTGCCAGCAGCCAGGCCACGATGCGCTCGGATGCGTGCCCGTCGCCGTAGGGATTGACCGCCCGGGACATGCGTTCGTAATGGGCGCGGTCGGTGAGCAGCTGCGTAGCGGCCTGCACGATGCGCTCGCGCTGGTGGCCGATGAGCTCCAGCGTCCCGGCGTCCACCCCCTCCGGACGCTCGGTCTCATCGCGCATGACCAGGACCGGTTTGCCTAGGCACGGCGCTTCTTCTTGAATACCGCCCGAGTCCGTGAGCACGAACGTGCACTCGCGCACCGCGCTCACCATCTCGCCGTAGCCGAGCGGATCGTCCAGCACGACGCCGTCCTGCGTTCCGAGCACGGCATAAGCGACCGGGCGCACGCGCGGCGACGGATGCACGGGCCACAGAATCTGCGGGCGCATCGGCAAGTGCACGATGTCGCGCATCGCCTCGCACATCTCGCGCATATGCGCGTGATTCTCGCGCCGGTGCGCCGTGACGACGATGATCGGCCGCTTGGGATCGAGTTTCTCCCAGTTCGGCGGCTTCGGAAGATCGCTGCGGTTCGCCGTTTCCAAGAACGCGTCGATCACGGTGTTACCGGTGACGATGATGTTCTCGTCCGCGACGTTTTCAACCAGCAGATGCTCGCGAGCAAGCGGGGTCGGCGCGAAATGATACGCCGCGATCGTTCCGGTGAGGCGCCGGTTCATCTCTTCGGGAAACGGCAGCCACGGGTCGCTCGTGCGCAGGCCGGCTTCGACGTGACCGGACGGAATCTGCTGATAGAATGCGGCAAGCGCCGCGGCGGTACTCGTGGCCGTGTCGCCGTGCACGAGCACGACGTCGGGCTGCGCGATTTTCAGTACGCCTTCCATCCCGATCATCACGCGCGTGGTGATATCGGTCAGCGTCTGATCCGCGGTCATGATGTCCAGATCGTAGTGAGGACGAATCTCGAAGAGCTCGAGCAGATCGTCGAGCATCTGGCGATGTTGGGCGGTCACGCATACGATGCTTTCGACCTGCGGGTGCGCGGCGAGCGCGTGCACGACCGGCGCCATTTTGATCGTGTCCGGCCGTGTGCCGAACACCGACATGACGCGCAGGGGTTTGCTCATGCGTGGAACCTCGCGAATCCGCCGGCCAAGAACAACGCCACCACGCCGAGCACGATGCAGATCGCGTAGATCAGCAGCACCGCTTGCCGCACGTTCAGGCCGTACCGGAAAATGAGTTGATGGTGAAAATGCCCTCGGTCCGCTTCGGTGATCTTCTTGCCGGAGCGCGCGCGGCGATAGATGACGGCCGCCGTGTCGAGTATCGGCAGCGCCAGCACGACCAGCGGCGCGATGAGGCCCACCGCGATCGCCGTCTTGCTGGTGCCCATGATCGCCACGGTCGCGAACACGTACCCGATGAACAGCGAGCCCGTGTCGCCCAAAATGATGCGCGCCGGGTTGAAATTGTACGGCAAAAAGCCAAGGGCCGCGCCGGCCAGCGCCACGACGACCAGGGCCACGACCGGATTGTCTTTGGTGAGCGCAATCGCGAACAAGAAGATGCACGATATCGCCGTAAAGCCCGTGAGCAGTCCGTCCAGCCCGTCGATAAAATTGATCGCGTTCATCATCCCGAGATACCAGAGCAGCGTTATCGGGACGCTGAACCACAGCGGAAAATCCATGTATTGATGCGTGATCGGATTCTGCACCTCGGAGATGGTAAAGCCGTAGACCATCGAGATGCCCGCGACCACGATCTGCGCGATGAACTTGTAGCGCGGACGCATCGTCATGAGATCGTCCCACAGGCCCACGCCCAAGATCAGCATGCTGCCGAAGAGCAGTCCGATGAGATTATGCACGCCGGACAGCTGCTCGCGCAGCTGCGCGGGCAGCGTGTCGTGCGGATCGACTGGGAAAAATCCGTGGACGTGCGTGAGCGCGATGCCGAGCACGGCGAAGAGCGCGAAGGCAAAGCCGAAGAACACGGCAACGCCGCCGATGCGCGGTTTGGGAACCTCGTGCATGCGCCGCTCGCCGACCTCGTCCATCATGCCGACGTGATGCGCCAGGCGAATGATGAACGGCGTGAGCAGCGTGGAGACCACCCCGGCAAGCACCAGAGCCGCTATATAAAGGTACACGGGCGCGTTCACGAGCGCAGCCCCTCGAGCGCGGCGAACTGGGTGAGGCCGATGCCGGCTTCCGAGAGCAGTTCCTGCGCAATCGCGTCGGGATACGCGACGTCGTAGACGATCTTGAGCACGCCGGCGCTGATGAGCAGCTTCGAGCAGTTCACGCACGGCTGATGCGTGCAGTACGCGGTTGAACCGGAAAGATTCACGCCGTGCAGCGCCGCCTGAACGACGGCATTCGCTTCCGCGTGCGTGGCCCGCATACAGTGATCGTTCACGAGCATGCAGCCGGCCTCGGTGCAGTGCGGCACGCCGCGCGGAGAGCCGTTGTAGCCGGTCGTAAGGATGCGGTGCTCGCGCACGAGCACGCAGCCCACGGACGCGCGCGGACACGTCGCGCGTGTCGCGACGGTGCGAGCTATCTGCATGAAATATTCATCCCAGCCGGGGCGCATGACCGCTACGCATTCTCCTTCGGCCGTACGGCTACCGGCACGGAGCTCGTGCTGCCGAACATGCGATCTCCGGCATCACCCAGGCCGGGCACGATGTAGCCGTGATCGTTCAAACGTTCGTCGAGCGAGCCGGTGACGATCCGCACGCCGGGATGCGCGGCGTGGATGGTGCGTACGCCTTCGGGCGCCGCGATGAGACTAATGAACGTCACTTCGGTAGCGCCGCGCGTGGCGAGCGCGTCGATGGCCGCCGCGCCGGAGTTGCCGGTCGCGAGCATGGGGTCGAGCACGAAGACGTGGCGCTGCGAGAGATCGTGCGGCACGTTGGCATAATAGGGCACCGGCTGGAGCGTCTGGGGATCGCGATAGAATCCTAAATGCGCGACGACCGCGTCGTCGATGACGGCCAAGAATCCGGGCAGCAACCCCAGCCCCGCGCGTAAAATGGGCGCAGCGACCGGACGCGTCGCGATACGCCTGGCGATCGTCGGCGTGATCGGCGTGACCACCTGATCGTCCCGCACCGGCAGGTTGCGCGTGGCCTCGTACGCCAAAAATGCGCCCAGTTCTTCGAGCAATTTGCGGAAAACCGGCGTGGGCGTGTCACGGTCGCGCAGGCGCGCGAGCCGATCGGCCACGGCGGGATGATCCACGACGTGTAAACGGTCATTCGGTGCCATAGATTTGCCCTGGAGAGTTTGGGCCGGCGCCGCCCGAAGCCTGTTGTATGCATAGTCGCTTTTTGGCCGCCACGTTTTTTGCCGTTGCCCTCGGCTTTTGCGCATCGTCGCCCGCGCACGCCGCCGCGCAGCAATCGTACGCGGCCTTTACCGCAACCGCGCAGGCCAAGCACGGCTTGTTCACCGTCTGGCAGAAAGACGGAAAGGTCTATCTCGAGCTCGCGCCGGGTCAGCTCGATCGGGACTACCTGGAAACCATCGTTCCGGGTAACGGTCTGGGCGAAGGTCCGGTGTGGTGGGGCGACACGGATTACTTGCCCACCGAACTGGTGCGCTTCCAGCGGCGCGGCGATCGCATCGTGGTGCTCTGGCCGAACTGGTATGCTACCGCGCCCGGCAGCTCCTCAAATCAGCTGGCTAATCTTTCGAACTTCCCGGACAGCGTCGCGGGCATCGGTGACATCGTGGCCGAGGATCCCGTCAGCGGCAACGTCATTTTCGACATGTCCTCGCTCTTGAGCGACCAGCTCGATCTGCAAAACATCGTCAACGAAAATTTGCCGCCAGCTCAAAACTACCGGCTGGATCCTTCGCTTTCGTACGTCGACTCCGCGAAAGCGTTCCCGCAGAACGACGTTATCACCGTGGCCCAGACCTGGAGCACGCAGGCAAAACACGTCATCGACACGGCGCCCGACGCGCGTAGACTGCGCATCGATGTCGTCTACAATTTCATTCAGCCGCCAAACGACGATTATCGCCCGCGCCTTGCCGACGATCGCGTCGGCATCTACGACGACATCTATCTGGATTTCGCGAACGACCGCCGCGGCGAACGCCGGATGCGCTATCTGATTCGCTGGAACTTCGATCCCGAAGATCCCGCACGTCCCTCGCGCGCTCGGCATCCGATGGTGATCACCCTGAGCAACAGCATTCCGCCGCAATATCGCCAGGCCATTACCGACGCATGCCTGGAGTGG
>DASSZL010000159.1:0-2626 GCA_035713505.1 Vulcanimicrobiaceae bacterium
TGGCCGGCGCGGCTCGTTCGCTCTTCGGCGGCCGCGTTGTGGCGATCACCGGAAGCGCCGGCAAAACGACGACCAAACATTTGCTGGCGCAGCTCTTGGCGGCGCATTACGGCTCCGCTCGCGTGCTCGCCTCCCCTGCGAATGAAAACAATGAAATCGGCGTGAGCAAACTGCTGCTTTCCAGTTCGCCGCAACATGCCGTGCTGGTGATCGAGATGGGCGCGCGCCACGAAGGCGAGATTGCGGAACTCGTGCAAATCGCGCACCCGCACATCGGCGTGCTCACGAACATCGGTGAGGCGCATCTGGAAATATTCGGCTCGCGCGAGGTCTTGGCGCAAACGAAGTGGGGATTGTTCTCGAACGGCGCGCAGGCCGTGCTCAACGCCGACGACACCGAGTCGGCGCGGCGCGCGCCGGGACTGGGCAGCGCGCCGATCTGGTACGGCGCGGGCGAGCCGCGCATTCCCGGCATTTGGATCACATCGCGGGGGACGCTCGTCAATTCCATCGGCGCCCAAACGCAGGAACTTCCCGTCGACGTGCGCTTGCCGGGCGTGCACAACCGGCAGAATCTCGCGGCGGCCGCAGCGGCGGCGTTGCTGCTCGGCGTGCCGGCGCAAGAAATCGCCGATGCGACTGCGGGCCTGACGCTGCCCGCCGGCCGCTATCAGACGATTGAAGTGGCGGGAAAACCGCGGCTGATTTACGATGCCTACAACGCCAACGCGACCGGCATGCTCGCGGCGCTTGACGCGTTTGCGGCCGAGCAGGCCGCCAGGCGCATTGCCGTGCTGGCGAGCATGGCCGAGCTGGGCAGCGATGCGCCGGCGATGCACGAACGCGTCGGAGCTCATGCGGCCCGCACCGGAGTCGATATGCTCTTAGTGGGCGGCGAGTACGCGCAGTCCATCGCGCAAGGCGCGCTGGCGAGCGGCTTCGCCCGCGATCGCATTGTGGCGTTTTCGGACAACGGGCACGCCGCGGCATGGCTGCGCGATCACGCGCAGCCGGGGGACGCGGTCCTGCTCAAAGGTTCGCGCAAATATAAAATGGAGGAAATCATTCAGGAGTTGCTCGCGTGAGGAGTTTGCGCATCGATCGGCCGGAGCTGCCGCCGGGAATTGTCGCGATTCCCGTTCGCACGCCGCTCGTTCACCCGGGCGACGATCTCATCGTGCTCGTGCAGCGTGCCGTGCAAGGCATCGCGCGTCCGGGCGACGTGCTTGCGATCTCGGAAACCGCCGTCGCTATCGCGCAAGGGCAAGCCGTTCCCGCGGAATACGTGCGCCCCTCGAAAATCGCGTACGCGCTTTCGCGCCGTGCCGGAGCGCTCGCCACGGTGAACCAGCCTGAATCGCTGCAGATCGTCATCGATCAAGTCGGCGTCTGGAAAGTGCTGTACGCGTCCGCCATGCACGTCGTCGGACGGATCATCGGCCGCCGCGGCCTGTTTTACGAAATCATGGGTGAAGCGATCACCGCAATCGACGGGTATACGGGTACGCTCCCGCCGTTCGAACGCACGATCGTGTTCGCGCCGCAAAATCCCGACGCGTTCTCGCAGTCCGTGTACGAGCGCACCGGCGTTGCGTGCACGGTCGTCGATGCCAACGACTTGGAGAAAGCCAAAGTGCTCGGCGCGTCGACGGGCGTGCAGCGCGCGAACGTCGAGCGAGCGCTGCTTTCAAACCCGCACGGCAACGGCGATGAGCAAACGCCGATCGTCGTGCTGAAGTGGCGTGCCGGCGGAGCGAATCCGCTCTTCTCTCGGGTGCCCGCATGAACTACGGCTACGAACTCGCCGTCGTTGCCGCCGGATTCTTGATCGCGGCGATCGCCGTCGCGCTCGTCCTACCCGCGCTCACGCGCCTGCAGTTCCGGCAACACGCGTACGAGGACGCGCCGCAGACGCACCAAGTGAAAACGGGGACGCCCACCATGGGCGGGATCGTCTTCATCGCGGCGCTGCTGCCGATGCTGGCATATCTGCACGATCCGGTCATGCTCGCCACGCTGCTGCTCGTCGCGTGCTGCGGTTTGATCGGCTTCGTCGACGATTTCACCGCAATCCGGCGCGGGAAGAACGCAGGCTTGCGCGCTCGCACGAAATTCTTGCTCACTGCGCTGGTCGCCGTCGCCTATCTCTGGGTGATCTCCGGCTCGAGCCTCGTCCCGGTCGACGTGATCTTTCACATGAGCGGGTACGTGCTTGCGGTGCCGCATTGGCTCTGGATGCTGCTCGGAATCCTCGCCGTTACCGGTACGATACACGCGGTGAATCTGACGGACGGCTTGGACGGGCTGGTTTCCGGCACCATCGTTCCGCCGCTGGTCGTCCTTGCGGCGCTCGCCTGGCGCGACGGCCTTGCCGCGCCTAACGTTGCGGCGTTGCTCGGCGTCGGCGCCTGCTTTGGATTTCTCGTGTACAATCGCCATCCGGCGAAGATCTTCATGGGCGATACCGGATCGCTCGCGCTCGGCGCGCTGCTCTCCGGCGTCGCGATACTCACCGGCGAGATGCTGCTGCTCATACTCATCGGCGGCGTGTTCGTCGCCGAAGCGCTTTCGGTGATCATCCAGGTCACCTATTTCAAACGCACCGGCGGCAAACGGATCTTCCGCA
>DASSZL010000160.1:0-13307 GCA_035713505.1 Vulcanimicrobiaceae bacterium
ACTCGACATCATGGTTCGCGATGCGATCGGCCGCAAATGGCAGCTCGGCACGGTGCAGGTCGACTTCGTGCTGCCCAAGCGCTTCGATCTCAAGTATCGCGGTGCCGAAGGCGATGAAACGCCCGTGATGATCCATCGCGCACTGGCCGGATCGATGGAGCGCTTCTTCGGCATTCTCATCGAGCACTACGGCGGCAACTTCCCCGCGTGGCTGGCACCGGTGCAAGCCGTCGTCGCACCGATCTCCGAACATCAAGTAGAGTACGCACACCAAGTTCGCGACGCACTGCGCAAACGTGGTTTGCGCATCGAAGTGGACGAGTCCAACGAAAAACTCGGCTACAAGATTCGTCACTGGAAAACGCAGAAAGTCCCGTACATCCTCGTCGCCGGCAAACAAGAGGCCGCCGACGGAACCGTCAACGTGAACGAGCGCGGCGTCGAGGCAAAGCGCAACGCCACGGTTGACGAGTTCGCGGCCGAACTTCAATCAAAGGTTGACAACAAACAGTGAAACGCGCCGTCATCTTCATCGCCGCAATCGCTCTGGCCGCCTGCTCCGGTAACTTCGGGACCGGCACCGGCATACCGCAGCAAGGCGGGAATCTTCCGCCGATGGGCGCGGGAGCCACGCCGATGCCGCCGATGGACAAGAACGGTTTGCCGGCCGGGCAGCCAACGGCATCCTCCAGTCCGGGACCGGTCGGCAGCGCAACGTATCCAATCGATGACGCGCAAAAAGGCTTCGCTTGTCCGCAAATGCTCGAAGGCTACGGCTGCATGCTGAGTTTCAATCTTCCGCCGCCGACGCCGGCCCCTTCGGCGACGCCGCAGAGCGCCAAGGGAAAAGGGAAACCGACTCCGTCTCCAACTCCGAGCCCGACGCCCACGCCTTCGCCGGCGCCCGCGCCGAGCGGCAGCGCATCCGCCTCACCCGCGCCGAAAGCCAGCGCGACGCCGTCCACAATCACGCTGCAAGCGCAAGCGCCGCCCAAAGATGCGCCGAAGATGGTACACATCCCGGCGAATACGCTCGACACCGTCGCGCTGATGATGGTGCAGCTGACCACCAACGCCGATTTCAATCTCGACGGTTGGGCGAACGCGCAGTTCACCTTGCCCAAAGCCGACGTGGACGGCCGCGGCTTCGCGCTGCAGCTCTTCCAGGTGAACAAGCATAAGAAAAGCGTCAATTACAGACCGATTTGGACGTTCGACAAATCGACGCTGAACGACACGACGCTGACGTTCTCGTTCAAGACGCCGAAAACGACCATCGGCAAGGGCAGCACGTACATGCTGGTGTTGTACGGCGACGATAAATCAACCGCGGCGCCTAGTGCGCTGCCGAGCGGCGCTCCGGGAAGTGCATTGCCCAGCACGGTGCCCAGCGGCGTGCCGAGCGCTGCGCCCAGCGTGACGCCCGCGGGATCGCCGACGCCCTAATTGCGCGAAACCGGGTACGAGAAGGACATGCGAAAACTCCATGTCTTTCTTGCGGCTGCGGCATGTATCGGCTTACCGGCGCCTGCCTGGCCGCTGAAGACCGGCTTATGGGCGGTCCGGTGCCGGGATGCCTCCGAGGCGCCGTTCGCGCCAACATCACCGCGGTGAGCGGCCATCTCGTAACAGTGAGCAACGGCACGAACTCGATCGTGATCAATGATCACCCGCGCTCAATCGCAAACTCACCGGCAGCGTCGCCGTCGGACGCAGCATCGTCGCCGACGGTTATTGGCTGCACGGCACGTTCTACGCGACGAGTTTCGAGGACGCGACGCCGTAGCAGCGCGAAGGCCGCGTAGCCGAAAGCCCGAATTCGTCGCGCCATGAGCACGACGGACGCGCTGCGCGGCCTGACCTCGCAGCAGAGGAAAACGTTCCTTGCGAGCTTCCTGGGCTGGACGCTCGACGCATTCGATTTCTTTCTGGTCATCGTCACCGTCCCGCACATCGCCAAAGACTTTCACTCGGCGATTAAAGAAGTCGCGGTCGCGGTCACCATCACGCTGATGCTGCGCCCGCTGGGCGCGCTGATCTTCGGCTGGTTCGCGGACAGGTACGGGCGCCGCGTGCCGCTGATGGTCGACGTCGCGCTCTACTCGGTGCTCGAATTGGCCACGGCGTTCTCGCCGAATCTTACGGTGTTCATCGTTCTGCGCGCGCTCTACGGAATCGCGATGGGTGGTGAATGGGGACTGGGCGCGGCTCTGGCGATGGAAGTGCTGCCCGCGGAAAAGCGCGGGCTTTTTTCCGGCATCTTGCAGGAAGGTTACGCCGTCGGCTATCTGCTTGCAGCCGTGGTTCTCGCGGTGCTCTACGTGCATATCGGCTGGCGCGGCATGTTCATGATCGGCGTTCTGCCGGCACTGCTCATCTTCTTTATCCGCCGCCACGTGCCCGAATCACCGGCGTGGCTTGCGGGGCAGGCGCAAAAGATCGCGCAGGGGCCGCATCCGCTGCTGCGCGCGTTCAAAGCGCAGTGGCCGCTGTTCATTTATGCGATCCTCTTCATGGCCGCGTTCAACTACATGTCGCACGGCACACAAGACCTCTATCCAACGTTCCTTACGCTCCAGCACGGGTTCACGCCCGCGCTCGTCGGTACGCTCACGGCGATCATGAACGCCGGCGCGATAGCCGGCGGCGTGCTGTTCGGCTGGCTCTCGCAGCGTTTCGGACGGCGCAGCATGATTATGGTCTGTGCCGCGCTCGGAGTTTTGCTGATTCCGCTCTGGGCATTCAGCCAGACCGCGGTGATGCTCGCAATCGGCGGATTCCTCATGCAAGTCGCGGTGCAGGGCGCCTGGGGAATCATTCCCGCGCACCTGAACGAAATTTCTCCGCAGGAAGTGCGCGGCACGTTTCCCGGATTCACATACCAGCTCGGCAATCTCATTTCCGCCAACGCGCTGCAGCTCGAATCCGCCTTCGCGGCGGAGAAATTTCCGCTGCCGAGCGGACATCCGGACTATGCGAAAGCAATGGCCGTGGTCGCGCTCATCGTATTTGCTGCGATTCTCGTGCTGACCGCGATCGGCCGCTTTGTGACGCCCGAACGCCGCGAGATCGCGTTCGCACCGGCCGCGACCGCAAGCGAGTAGGTGCCGCGCGGCCGCTAACGTAACACCGGCGCATGAGATATGCTAGCCGCTGTATTGCAAGCGCGTTGGCGCTTGCGCTCTGTGCCGCCCTTCCGGCATCCGCGCTCAACCTCGGTTCGCTCAGTTATCGCTCCATTGGGCCCGCCATTGCCGGCGGCCGCACGACCGTGGTCGTGGGCAGCAACGACGATCCCCAAATATATTATGCGGGCGGTGCCGGGGGCGGCGTCTTCAAAAGTGAAGACGGCGGCGTTTCGTGGGAGCCGATCTTCGACAAACAGCCCGTTGCGCCGGTTGGTGCGATTGCACTAGCGCCGCACAATGCCGACGACGTCTGGGTCGGCACGGGCGAATCCAATCCGCGCAACGATGTTGAAGGCGGCGACGGCATTTGGCATTCGAGCAACGGCGGCAAGACCTGGAAGCACATGGGACTTCAGGACGCCGGCTCGATCTCGAATATCTCAATCGATCCGCGCAACCCCAGACGCATCGCCGTAGCCGTGCTGGGACAGATTTTCCGCGATAACACGACTCGCGGGATCTACACGACGAGCGACGGCGGTAAACATTGGGCGCATGCGTTGTACGCCGGACCGATGAGCGGCGCATCCGACCTCGCACGCGTGCCCGATCATCCCGACACGCTGTTCGCCGGAATCTACCAATTCCGCCGCAAGCCGTGGACGATGCAAAGCGGCGGACCTCGCGGCGGAATTTACCGCTCGGACGACAACGGCCGCACATGGCGCAGACTGAGCGGCCGCGGATTGCCCTCGGGCGATACCGGACGCATCGGCATCGCCGCCGGAACGCATGGCCGCATCTACGCGGTGATTCAATCCAGGGCCGGGGAGTTGTGGCGCTCGGATGACGGCGGCTCAACGTGGCGCGCGATGCCGCACAGTTGGCTGGTCGGCATGCGAAGCTTCTACTTCAGCCGGATATTCGTCGACCCGTCGGACGACAATCGCGTCATCAACGTCGGTCTGATTCTTTCGATGTCGACCAACGGCGGCAAGTCGTTCAAGAAGATCGCAACGCAGGCGGGCTGGGACTATCACAACGTGTGGTGGTCGCAAGACGGTTCGCGCATCGCGGTCGGTTCGGACGAGGGCGCGATTCTCTCGATGGACGGCGGAGCGCAGTGGCGCCAGCCCTACGATCTGCCGTTCGAACAGCCGTACCACATCGGCTACGATGAAGAGCAGCCCAATTATCACGTATGCGTGGGATTGCAGGACGATAACTCGTGGTGCGGCTGGGCGAACAGCCCGAGCGGCATCGGCGTGATGAACCGCGATTGGCGGCAAGTCGCACCGGGCGACGGCATGTGGACGCTCTACGATCCGAAAGATCCGAACTTTGTCTGGTCCACGTCGACGGCGAGCGACACGGGGCAAGTCTATTTGCTCGACACCGCAAAGCAGCAAGTGTACGAGGTTTCGCCGGACGCGCGAAGCAACGGCGGCGAGCCCGGACGCGATCTGAAATATCGCTTCAACTGGGATATGCCGATCGCGTTCACCGCCGACGGCGCCGCGCTCGTCGGCGGAAACGTCGTCTTCAAGAGCACGGATCGCGGCCGTCACTGGAGCGTCATCAGCCCGGATCTAACGCGAAACGAGAAATCGCATCAGCAGATTCCCGGCGGCCCCATCGACGCCGACATGTCGGGCGCGGAGATGTCGGACACGATTCTGGATATCGAGCCTTCGCGCGCGCAGGACGGCGTCATCTGGGTGGGCACCGATGACGGCCTCGTGCAACTCACGCGCGACGGCGCAGCGACTTGGCACAACGTCACGCCGGCCGCGATGCCGCATTGGGCCCGCGTTTCGACCGTCGATGCGAGCCCCTATTCCGCGGGCACGGCGTTTGCGGCCGGCGACAATCACATGCTCGGCGACAACGGTCCGCATCTCTTTGAAACGCGCGATTTCGGCGCGAGCTGGCGTTCGATTTCCGGCGATCTTCCCCGCGACGTCTTCGTACGTTCGATCAGGCAAGATCCCAAGAATCCAAACCTGCTGTACGCCGGAACGCAGCGCGGCGTGTTCGGTTCGTGGGACGGCGGGAACCACTGGCATTCGCTTCGCTTGAACATGCCCGCGACGGCGATCTACGACATCGAGGTGCAGCCGCAGGCTGACGATCTGCTCGTCGCGGCACACGGCCGCGGCGCATGGATATTGGACGACCTCACCGTGCTGCAGCAATACACGCCGTCGGTCGATCGGACCGTCACGCTCTTCGCCCCGCGCGAAACGCTGCGCTGGGCACGCCTCGCGCCGGTCAACGCGTTCGAAAGCGGACTTCCGTCGAACGAGTTCGTTGGACCCAACGTGCCCTACGGCGCGCTCCTCACGTACTCGCTGCCGAAGGAAGACAAACACGCGACCATCGACATTCTGGATTCCGGCGGCCGCGTCATCCGTCATCTCATCGGCAAAGACATACCGCACAAAGCCGGCATCAACCGCACGGCGTGGGATCTCGATCTCGAAGGCCCGACCAAATGGCACAGCACCTTTGAGACAAACCAAGGGCCGAACACGGGCGCGGAAGTACTTCCGGGAACGTACACCGTTCGTTTGAACGCCGGCGGTGCGCACGTCGAGCAGCAGGTCGTCGTCAAGGCGGATCCGCGAGATAACCTGACGGCCGAGCAAATGAAGGCGCGCTACGATCTCTTGACGGGGTTGTATCGCGAACTGAGCATCACCGACGGATGGCTGAACACGATCGACAAGCATGCGGCGCACGGCGGCGTAACGCCGCGGACGGCCTTCAAACGCAAGCTCACATATGGACCACGCAACGCGGAGGACCTGAGCGGACCGCCGGGTTTCCGCGACCGGCTGAACGATCTCATCGGGCGGCTGAGCGGCAACTACGCACCGGCGACGCAGCCGCAGATTGAAGAGGCGGCGGTCTTACGAGGCATATTCGAGGATTTGCAAAAGCAAGCGCCGCGGTAAAGCCGGGAGCACGACGTGAGTCGTGCTCCTTCTACACAACCGCCTTCTGGGCCATACTCGCCACCCAGCGGTAGATCACGGCAATCAATGCCAGAAACGCAATGCCGCCGATAATCTCCGACGGTATCAGAAATGAATCGGGGACGAGCGAGAGCGGCGTCCCGTTTTTGCTGACGACGATGATGCCGGAGAGCAGCACGCCGAACAGGCTCTCGCCGACGATAAGACCGGATGCCAAAAGCACGCCCAGGCGCTTGGCCATTTCGGGGTTGCGTCCGTTCGTGACGCGTTTGTTGTAGAACCAGCCGACGAGCGCGCCGAGGACCGCGCCGGCGGTCGTGGACGTCGGCAGATAAATGCCCAGTCCGACTGCCAGCGGCGGGCACTTCGCTTTCTGTTTGGTCGCGGCGCGCAGCACCTCATCGAGAACGATTACCGCAATACCGACGAGCACGCCGAGCGAAATCATGCCCCAGTTCACGTTGCCGCTGATGACGCCTTTGGCAAGCGTCGAAATGAGCGTTGCCTGCGGGGCCGGAAGCGGCTGCGCGGCGTTCGCGCCGTGGTGCGGCGCGCCTGCGAAGCCGTTTGCCATATTCAACAGGTTCAGTACCGGCGGAATCACCAGCGAACCGAAAAGCACGCCCACCAGCAGCGAAACCTGCTGCCGCCACGGCGTCGCGTCGACGAGTTGACCCGTCTTCAGATCCTGTAAATTGTCGTTCGCGATGGTTGCGGCGCTCAAAACGACCGCCGTCACGAACAGCGCGAACGCGACGAGCGCGTCTTTTGCCGCACCTGCCGCGCCATGTGCGACAAACAGAACGATCAGCGAAATTCCGATGATCGCCAAAATCGCCAAACCCGAAACGGGACTGTTCGAACTGCCGATGAGCCCGGCCATGTAGCCGGCAACGGCCGCGACGATGAATCCGACGACGACGACGTAGAGAACGGACGCGATAACGAGCGGTACGATGTACTGGCCGAGCGCTCCGCCGTTCAAGAATGCGAACAGCAAAAACGCCATTGGGATCAAGCACGCGACGCTGATGATCGTGACGATGCCGATCGGCATGTCCTGCTCGGTACGCGGCATGAGATGCGATTCACCTTGAGCGCGGCGGCGCGACGCTTCAATGGCGGCCAGCAGTCCGGTCCACACCGGAATCGCCAAGCGCGCGAGCGTCCAGATGGCCGAGATGCCGATCGCGCCGGCCCCGATGAAGCGCACTTGATGCGACCACACGGCCGTCGCGACCGTCGCGGCGTCGCCTGCGGCGGGATGCATCGCGCTCAGGATTGGAACGAACACTCCCCACGAAATCACGAAACCGAGCAGAATCGCCAGGCCGACGGCTAAACCGATGAGATGTCCCGCGCCGACGAGCGCGAGCGAAAGCGAAAAGCCGATGCCGCTCGCCGACGCGCCCGCCCGAAAATAATAGTCGATTTCACCGGCAAATACTCGCGTCGCGGTGACGCATGCGAACGCTGCGGAGCAGATGGCGCCCCACGTTACCGCGAGCAAACCCGCCTTGCCTTCAACTGCACCTTCGCGCGAACCGGTACCGACACGCAGGACTTCAGCGGCCGCGACGCCTTCCGGATAAGGCAAATCCGATGTCGTGACCAGCGCGCGCCGCAGCGGAATCGTGAACATCACGCCAAGCACGCCGCCCACCATGCACACCCCGAATGAGGGCCAGAAGGGAAAACCGCTCCACCAGCCCACCATGACCAGGCCCGGCAACACGAAGATGATCGAGGATATCGTTCCGGCCGCGGACGCGACCGTCTGCACGATATTGTTCTCGTAGATCGTTCCCGTTTTGAACATCCGCAGAACCGCCATCGAAATAACGGCCGCCGGAATCGAGGATGCGAACGTGAGGCCCACCTTTAAGCCCAGGTAGACGTTCGCCGCGGTGAAGATCAGCGTGATGGCGGCGCCGAGCAGCAGTCCGCGAACCGTGAGTTCGAGACGCGCATCGGCCGCGCCGGTCGTTACCGCGCCGGGCGCGGTGTCGGATTGCAGCATGGCGCCTCGTTAGCCCCGGCGGCGGGCGCTCCCTACCAAACGCGCGCCCGCGCCCGTGGTACCATGGACCGATGAATGACGAGTCTCGCGAACTCCGCTACCGCTTGGGGGCCCTCTGCGAACGCTACAACGCGATGATCGCCGACAAGGATACGCTCGATTACCGGCTGGGATCCAACGAGGCGTACGACGCGACGATACACGGCGTGGACGCGGAGGCCGCGTACGAAGGCGCATCGCACGCGCTCAGCGGCGACTTACGCACGGTCATTGTGGAGATCATCGACCTGGGCAGCCGGATCCGCGAGATCGAACGATTCTAGCGTCCCGGCGCAGCTAACGCGCGGAGAGTGTTTTGAGCCGTTCGGTGGCGGCTTGCGCTTGCGGGCGCAGTTCGTTCCACGTTGCATACTCCGCCGCCGTTGGCTGCT
Source organism: Vulcanimicrobiaceae bacterium (assembly GCA_035713505.1). Classification (GTDB taxonomy): domain Bacteria; phylum Vulcanimicrobiota; class Vulcanimicrobiia; order Vulcanimicrobiales; family Vulcanimicrobiaceae; genus DATGJX01. Next base: position 8,558 of record DASSZL010000160.1, read on the forward strand.
GATAGGCCGTGTCGAGTTCGTTCATGAGGAACGCCAGGTAGTCGCGCAGGCGCACTTGGTGCAGCAGATCGCCTTCGCTTGACTGGATCCTCATCTCCACGACGCTCGCGAGCTCGCGATTGAGCTGCACGCGCTTAGCGGGCGGAAGCTTCGGCCTCGCGGCCAATGCCTGGTTGACCGCGGTATTGAGCGCGTTCAACGCGCCGTGGATCTCCGCTGCGAGCGTCAAGCGCGCCGAGAGCGCGTCGGGCGCGGGATGCAGCCGCGGATCCAGCGAGACCGTGAACGACTGCTCCATGCGTTTTCCGCCGTAGTCGAGTACCGCGGTATACGTTCCCGGAAGAATCGCGGGTCCGTTCACGCCGTCGTCGATGTCGTCGGAGACGGGAATGTGATAACCGCGCACTTCGGCCGCCGGGGCGTAGCGCATGTCCCAATCAAAGACGTTCATGCCCGGATCGATCGCCGTTGCTTGCTTTAAGCCGTATGCGAGTTGCTGCGCGTGGTCCATCGCCTCGAGCGCTTCCGGCGTGGGCTTCTTCTGCTTTTTGTTGCGAAGATGCAGGGCGAAGCTGCGCACGGTTTTGCCGCCCGCATCCACGAACGAAAGCGTGACGGGCGTCTTGCCGTTGTAGTTTGCCGGCACGTTGAAGAATACGTTCGCGCCGCAGTCGGGATTCTGCCCGACGTTCGGAATGGGAAACGGCGCATTACCGCATGCGTGCGTCATCCACGCGGTTTCAGGCGCGAACAGTTGCGTCTGGCCGGCGGCGATGTCCTCCAGCAGTTTGAGATTGTCCAGAATCCAAAACGCACGTCCGTGCGTCGCGACGGCAACTTCGCCTTCGCGAGCGTCTATGGCGATGTCGCGCACTTGCACGCCCGGCAAATTCAGCGTGAGCGGATGCCATGCGGCGCCGTCGTTATAGCTGACGTACACCGTGCTGCGTGTGCCGGCAAAGAGCAGGCGCGGTTCTCGCGGATCTTGGCGAACCGCGAACACGAACTGGTCGCCGGGCAGACCGCTCGTGATGCGAGTCCAATGCGCGCCGTAGTCCGACGTCTTGTAGACGTACGGGTGAAAATCGTCCCACATGTACCGGTTGCCGGTCAGGTAGGCACTCGCGCGATCGGTATGCGAGGGCTCGATGCTGCTGATTTGCGCCCATTGCGGCAACTGCGGCGGCGTGACCGGCTTCCAGTGCGCGCCCGCGTCCGTGGTCACGTGCACCAGGCCGTCCGCGGAGCCGGCCCACATTACCTGGCCGCTCAACGGCGAGACTGCGAGCGAGGAAATATCAGGAAACGTTTCCGCACTGCTCTCGTCGAGATCGATCGGGCCGCCGCTGGGGCCTTCCGTGCGCTTGTCGTTGCGCGTGAGGTCCGGGCTGACGATTTGCCAGGTCTGACCGTAATCATCGCTTTTGAAGACGACTTGCGCCGCCGCAAAGAGTTCGTGCGGATTCACGGGCGAGAAGAAAATCGGATGCGTCCAGCCGAAGCGGTATTTCAATTCACCGGACGACGCTCCGGACATGTACTTCGGCCACGGCGCGACGTTCTTGAGTTCGCCCGTAGGCGTGTTGAGCTTGGCCAGATACCCGTAGTACCCGCTGCCGTACGTCGTTCCCGGGTCGTCCGGCTGCGGCGCGACGAACGTGCTCTCTCCGAACGCCACGTTGTGCCACACGCCCTGCGTCAAGCCTTCGTTCGAAGCGCTCGGGCCTTCGAATGCGCCTTCGTCTTGCGCGGCGCCGTAAACATGAAACGGAAACTGCGAATCCAGCGCGATGTGGTAGTACTGGCCCGTCGGCTGATTGAGTTCCGTACTCCACGTCTTGCCGCCGTCAACCGAAACGGAAGCGCCGCCGTCGTTGCCTTCGATCAGAATTTTCGGATTGCGCGGATTGATCCACACGATGTGATGGTCGCCCGGCAGCGTCGTGGGCTTCCAGGTTTTGCCGCCGTCCGTCGTCTTGAACACGCCGTCCACCTGCGGCGCATACGCGAGGTTCGCATTCGTGGGATCCGCGAAGATCGCCATATAATAAAATGCGCGCTGGCGAAGTTTCCATTCTGCGTTCACGCGCTTCCAGGTCGCTCCGCCGTCATTCGATCGGAATACGCCGCCGTCGTGAGCCTGCACGATCGCATACACCACGTTCGGATTGCTCTGCGCCACCGAGACGCCGATTTTCCCAAGAAGATCGCGCGCGAAGCCGGGATGCGCGGAAATCTTCGTCCAGTGCGAGCCGCCGTCCACCGTTTTGTACAGTCCGCTGCCGGGGCCGCCGCTGGTGAGGCCCCACGGCGTGCGCTGCGCCTGCCACATCGAGGCATACAGCACGTTCGGATGCCGCTGATCCATGACCACCTGCGCGGCGCCGGTGTTCGCATCGACGTACAGCACTTTTTTCCACGTTTTGCCGCCATCGGTCGTCTTGAACACGCCGCGATCGGGATTCGGCTTGAACACGTGGCCCATCGACGTCGCGTACACCACGTTCGCATCGCGCGGATCGATGACCAGGGAAGTGGTCATGTGCGTTTCGCGCAATCCGGCATACTTCCACGTTTTGCCGGCGTCCGTCGTTTTGTAGATGCCGTCGCCGGGGGCGAAATCCTGGCGGATGTCCGCCTCGCCGGTTCCCGCATAAATGATCTTGGGATTCGACGCGGCCACGGCAAGCGCGCCGATGCCGTACGCATTCGAGGGAAGCTTACCGTCGGTGATGTTCTCCCAGTCCTGGCCGTAATTGCTGCTGCGCCACACGCCGCCTTGCACGCCGCCCATATAAAACAAACTGGGATCGCTCGGCACGCCCGCAACGGCGACGACTCGGCCGCCGATAAACGGGCCGATGTTTCGCCACTGCAGCTTACTCGTGAAATTCGGGGAATGCGATTGAGCAGGTGCGGCGCCGAGCAACGACGCGCAAAGGACGACGGCAATCAAGCGCTTCATGAAAGCGCCGTTTATACGTCGTTGCGCGGATTCCTTACCATCGGCGGACCGGCGATGTCACGGCGGCGCGCGGGCGTCACGTTCTTTTCAACGCTCTGTGTCGCGACCCACACGAACAGCATGCATAGCAGCGTCAACAAAACGGCATCGTCGAGCAGCCCGAGCACCGGAATATCGCCGAAGATATCGAGCGGCGAAATAATAAACAGCGCCAGAATGCCGGTGACGGCCTTCAGGCCGGCGGGGACGCGTTCGTCGCGCAGCAGCGGCCAAGCGCGCTTGAAGTTGCTTGCCGCTGCGTAAAGCAGGCGTGGAGGAGCCATATGTCCGTACTATCGTCCGGACATGGCAGATGTTTCACGGCGCATTCCCTGGCGCAACGGCGGCGGCTGGACCGCCGTGCTGGCCCAGGCGCCGGACGGCGAACCCGCGGAGTGGCGCATCTCCGTCGCCGAGATCGAACGCGACGGCCCCTTCTCCGACTACTCGGGCTACGATCGCACGATCGTTGCCGAAGACGCCGGCTTCACCCTGGACTTCGCGGACGGCGAGCGCGTCGAGGTTGAACCGCTCGTGCCGTTTTCGTTTGCGGGAGAGCGCGCCGTGCACTGCCGTTTGCGCGGACCGCGCGCATCTGCATTCAACGTGATGACGCTGCGCGACGCCTTCACGCATGACGTTTGCGTGGAAAACGGAGAAATCGAAGTCCGCCTGACCGACGTCCTGAGCGACGGACCGGCAGCGGATCGGACGTTCGCTTCATTCGAGGAGTGGGAGCACGAACGCCGGCGGTTCGCGTCGTGGGAGACGCTCGTAAAGCTGCGCTTCGCCCAAAATGTGCACGATGAACGCGCGGCCGCCGCTTGCGCGGCGCATGCGCGGCTGGCTCCCATTGCCCAGCGGCGCGACGCGGCGATGAAACGGCGTTTTCTCGAACCGAAGGAACGCGTAGCGCTCGAGCCGCGGCTCGGCGCGCAAGCGTTCGCGCGGTGGGGCCGCGATGTGCTCGCATTCGATCCGGCGATGGCGCAGCACGTCGCTCGCGAACTCGAGCTCTGCGAGGCGTACACGCGGCTTACCGCCGGCGCGACGTTTACGTTTCTAGGCGAACGACACACCGCCGCCTCGCTGGGAGCATTTGCTCGAAACCAGGATCGCGCGATTCGCCGTGAAGCGAATGCGCGGATCTGGGGCTTTTACGAAACGCACTCTGCGGCACTGGATAAAATATACGGCGATCTCGTTCGCACGCGAACGGCGATGGCGCGCGACTTGGGGTACGCTTCCTACACCGATCTCGCGTACGTGCGTCTCGGACGCACGGATTATGGCCGCGGCCAAGTCCAGACCTTACGTGAGGAGATCGCCAAGCATGTCGTCCCGCTGTGCGCGCAGATCGCAGAACGCCAGGCCGGCGATCTGGGCGTCGAGGCCGTTATGCCGTGGGATGAGCTCGTTTTCGAGGGCGGCGCTTCACTGCCCGGCGCGGGACCTCCGTCGAAAACGCAGGAGGTGCTTGCGCGCGTATTCGATTCCGTTCATCCGGCGCTGGGCGCGTTCGCCCAAGTCTTGATCGATCGCCGGCTGTTTGATTTGGAGGCGCGGCCGGGAAAGCGTTCCGGCGCTTTTTGCTCGTTCTTTCCCGCAGCCGGTTTGCCGCACGTATTTGCAAATTTCACCGGCACGCCGGCAGACGTCATGTCGCTGGTGCATGAAACGGGTCATGCGTTTCAGGATTATTCGTCGCGCCGCCATTGCGTGCTCGAATACATCGTGCCGACCGCG
>DASSZL010000161.1:0-2970 GCA_035713505.1 Vulcanimicrobiaceae bacterium
ACGCACCGGCGGCAAACGGATCTTCCGCATGAGCCCGCTGCACCACCATTTCGAACTTTCAGGCTGGCCCGAAACCACCGTTACCGCACGCTTCTGGCTCGCCTCAGTCATTCTCTCCGGATTAGGTTTGGCAATCGTACGATGAGCAAGAGTATAGTTGACTTTAACGGCGGCGAAACGATTTTGGTCATCGGCCTTGGGCGCAGCGGGGTTGCCAGTACGCAAGTGTTGCGCGGGCGCGGGGTGACGGTGTACGCGACGGATGAAAAGCCGCGCGAAGATCTTGCCGAGGCGATCGCGGAGATTGAAGCGCTCGGCGCGCGGTTCGTCGCGCCGGACGACATCACGCAACTGCGCGCGGGGCTGAACGCCGCCGTGCTCTCGCCGGGCGTCCCCCTCAATGGGCCGCTCGTGCGGCGCGTGCAGGATGCGAACGTACCGGTGCTCAGCGAGATCGAAGTCGCCTACCGGTTGTGCAAAGCGCCGATCGTCGCGGTGACCGGGACCAAGGGCAAATCCACGACGACCTCGCTCATCGGACACCTCTTCCGGGCGTGCGGAAAAACGGTACGCGTCGGCGGGAACATCGGCAATCCGCTGATTCGCGAAGTGCTCGACGTCAAACCCCAGGATTGGGTTATCGCCGAGGTTTCCTCGTTTCAGCTCGAATCGATCCGCTCGTTCCGCCCGCGCGTCGCGGTGCTGCTGAATATTTCCGCGGATCATTTGGACCGCTACTACTCGATGGACGAGTACGCGGAAGCCAAGTACCGCATTTTCGCCAATCAGAACGAGCACGATTTCTTCGTCGGCAACCTCGACGACGAACGCGTGCGGCAGCTGCACTGGCATACCGGCGAAACACGCGTGCACGCGCGGCAACTGTGGTTCACGCTGGGCGAGCATCACGAGCACGCGACGATGTTTTTGCACGGCGATTCGATCGTGTTCACGCCGCTGCACGGCGACCCGCGCCCGATCGAAATCGTGCGCACCGGCGAGATTCCGCTCGCGGGACGCCACAACGTGCAGAACGTGATGGCCGCGCTGCTCGCCGCGCTTGCGGCGGGGCTGGACGCGCAAGCCTTGCGAGATGCGGTGCATTCGTTCAGCGCGATGGCGCACCGGCTGCAGCCGGTCGCCGACATGGGCGGCGTCCTTTTCGTCGACGATTCCAAAGCGACCAACCCGGGTTCCGTTATCGCGGCTCTCGAGGCCTACGATCGTCCCATCGTGCTCATCGCGGGCGGTAAGTCGAAAAACACGGACTTCAGCGAACTCGGGCGCGTCATCGATCGGCGCGCGAAGGCGCTGGTGCTGATCGGCGAGGCCGCGGACGAAATTGCCGCGCACGTGAGTCGCGCCGCGATCGAACGGGCCGATTCGATGAACGGCGCGGTGCGCCGCGCCCGCTCGCTTGCGTCGGAGGGAGACGTGGTGATGCTTTCTCCGGCCTGCGCTTCCTTCGACATGTTCCGCTCCGCGGAAGACCGCGGCGAACAGTTCATCGCGGCGGTGCACGCGCTTTCGGAGCCGGCTGCACGATGAGAGCGGCAGTAAGCGCGAAGCGTCAGGTTTCGGGATCGCGCGCGGAAGCGCCGCGTCCGTTCGTGGCTGCACCGCCGGATACGCTGCTGTTCGCTGCCGTGGCGAGTCTGGTCGCGATCGGCTTGGTGATGATTTTCAGCGCGTCGAGCGCGCAGGCATACGCCGATCACCGTGACACCGCGTATTACGTAAAGCATCAGGCGATCTATCTCGTCGTCGGTCTTGCGCTGGCGTTCTTGGCGTACAAGATCGACTACCGCAAGCTCAAGGCCGTGGCGCCATATGCGCTGGTGCTGTGCATCTTGGGATTGGCCGCCGTACTCGTGCCGCACGTGGGCGAGGCCGTCAACGGCGCGCGCCGCTGGATCGGTGCGGGCATGATCTCGCTGCAGCCCTCGGAATTCGCGAAGCTTGGCCTGGTGCTGTATCTTTCCGCCGCGCTCGCAGCTCGCGGCGATCGCATCACCTCGCTGACGAAAGGGCTGTTTCCGCTCTGCATTCCGGTGCTCATCATCGCGATGACGATTTTGGTTGAGCCCGACATGGGGACTGCCAGCCTGATCGTCTTCACCGCGTTCGCGATGTTTTTCGCGGCCGGCGCCCGCATCGAGCATCTCTCGCTTATCTTGCTCGTTACCGTTCCGCCGGTCGTCCTGACGATTTTGACGAGCCCTTACAAACGCGCTCGCATTTTCGCCTTCATCAATCCGTGGAAAGACCCGCAGAACACCGGTTTTCACATCGTGCAGTCGCTCCTTGCGCTGGGCAGCGGCGGCTTCTTCGGCGTCGGCCTGGGCGAATCGCGCGCCAAGTTCTTCTACCTGCCGGAGCAGTACACGGACTTCATCTTCTCCATTCTTGGCGAAGAGCTCGGGGTGGCGGGCACGGTCGGCGTCATCGTGCTCTTCCTCGTGTTCGTGTATCGCGGCATCCGCATCGCAATCGCCGCGCCGGATCGCTTCGGGTTCTTTCTGGCGTCGGGCTGTACCGCGATGATCGCCATTCAAGCGTTCGTGAACATCGGCGTCGTGACGTCGTCGTGGCCGGTGACCGGCGTGCCGCTTCCGTTCATTTCTTTCGGCGGCAGCTCGCTCATCGTGTCGCTCGTGGCGGTGGCGCTGATCATCAACGTGGGCCGCTATCGCAAGGTGAATCTCGGTTAATGCACTCCACGCGAGGCGTCTCGAACGCTCTTGCCTCGCTGGGCGAGGTTTGCACGCGTATGGGCTCCGCGTTTTTCGGCGCGCTGCTCGAGCGCGCGGCTAGCGCATACGAAGTTGACGAGACGCTGCACGATCTTCTCGACCGCCACGCGCACCGCTCGCGCATCGGTTTGCGAATCGGGGGCGCCGCGCATTTCCGCGCGCTGCGGCGGCAAGCACCCGAAATCGCCGCGCACTACCCTTCGACCGGAGGCGACGG
>DASSZL010000162.1:0-3489 GCA_035713505.1 Vulcanimicrobiaceae bacterium
GTTGGGACTTCACCAAAGCGCGCCAGCTCACGCTGGCGCTTCAAGCACGCAGGTTGAGCGCGCACGCGCCCATCGACCGCATCGAAGAGGCCGAAAGCGCGCTTCGCGGATACGCACAGACCGCCGCGACGCAGCTGCAACGCTTTTTCGTGCGCATGCGTATCGACCGGACGACCGGATTGCTTTTCGCGCGCGACGAAACGCTGGACGCCGCGGCGCGCACGCTTATTACGGCGCTGACGAGCCTCTTCTAGCTGAGTTGATCGAGCGCCGAAAGGCGCTTGCGTGCGCCGCGGCCCGCCATCGACTTGAGCGCGCTCTTCCAGCGCGCAACCAGCTGCAGCCGCTCGCCGACCGCATCGTGATATTGCTGCAGCCGCGTCATTTGGTTTTCGCGTATCGCCGCAACGTATCGCAAACGCCGCATGATGTCCTCGTCAAAAACCGCGTCGCGCACGTCGCTCGCGTCTTCCATTGCGTTCTGGAGCGCGTGCGTGGCGCGGCGCGCATCGGCAATGGCCTGATCGAGATCATGCCAGCGGCGCAGCATGAGCGCGCGCTCCGCGCGCCCGCACAGCATTTCCATTTCGCGAATCGAGGCCTCGACGGCCCCGCGCAAATACTCCGGACTAACCGACTGCTGCAAAGCCCTGTCCCGAGGCCAGGGGCTGCGGCTGCTGCTCGTGCTGCATGGCCTTGAACTGCGAGACGGCCTGCGCCCACATTTCGCGGTAATCTTTGAAGTTGGGGAGCAGCCGTTCTACGCGAACCGGGTCCTTCTGCATGTTCGCCATCACCAGCTCATGATGCCAGAACTCGTAGACGCGGAACAAATTACGCGCGACGTCGCCGCCGATTTCCATGTCGAGCGAGCCCATGAGCAGCGCAAGAGCGCGCTGTGCGCGCAGAAGCGCTTTGTGAATACCTTCGATATCGTCGTGCTGACTGTTCAATTTGTCCAGCGCCTGCGTCGCCGCAACGATGAGAATATCGAATATCTTGACGATCAAATCTTCTTTGGATGCGGTCGCAATGGAGGTCTCCAGATATTTCTGATCCGCAGAACGTTTCACGTGTTTCCCCTAACCGCCGGAGCCCTTGAAGAAGGAACCGAGCTGCTGCTGAAGCGCTTGGTATCCCGCAAGGGAAGTTTCGGTTTGCACGAACTCTGCGCGCAGTTGATCTGCCTGCATGTTCGCATTTTCTTGAATCTGTTTAACCTGCTCTTGGATCGAACTGACCTGGGCGTCGTTCGCCTGCTGGAAGCTGAGCATGAGCGAGGTGGCCGGAACCGAGCCGATCAATCCGGTCTGCGTTTGCGTCGGCAGCCCGGTAACTCCGGTCAGGTAGCTGCCCATCTGCTGCACCAAGCCCTGGGTGCCGTACAGGAGGTTCTGAACGGCGGTCGGATTAGCGGTAAAGGCCGCTGCGAACTTGGACGCATTAAGCGCCTGCAACTGTCCGTCCGTCCCCTGCATCGAGGTGACCGATACCTGACTCGACTGCGACCCCGTCGATCCGGTCGTCGTGCTCTGCTGCAAGAGCGTGAACGAATCGGTCAAATTCAAGCCGATTTGCGAGAGAGATGTGTAGCCGGAGCCGTTGTTGTTCGGAAGAACCGACGACACTTCGTTGACGAGTTGATCCTTGATGAGTTCGACGTCGGCATTTCCGAACAGAATTCCGGCGCCGACGGGCTGCGCGGGCGGAGCGCCTACGCCGCTGCCGACCGGGCTCGTGGGCACCACCGGTGCCGCCGTCGCGCTGTTGATCTCGCTAATCGCCGAATTGTAGGCGGACACGAACGTATTGATTGCGCTCACGAGCGTGCTGGTGTCTTGCGAGACGGTCACCTGGAACGGCGAAGAAGTCGCGCTGAGCAGATTCAACTGCACGCCGGAGATCGCGTTCGTCACCGTGTTGCTGTTGCTGTACACGGTCTGCGTTCCGCCGCTCGCCGTCTGCAACGTGACGGATGCTTGTTTTCCGACCGTCGTGGCGGCGCCCGCGGCGCTCGTCAGACCGGTTGCGGTCAAAAAGTTGCTCGTGTCGGAACTCGATCCGACGACGATGCTCTGCGCTCCGGTATTTTTAGAGGTCAGCGTTATCTGACCGGTTGCGCTGTTGTAGGCCGCGACCACACCGGCCGAGGACGCGTTGATTCGCTGCATCACCGAGTGCAGGTTGTCCGTCGTGCTGTCGACGTTGATCTGCACGCCGTTGATCGTGAAGTATCCCGAGGTGACGGGCGTGAGGTAGTTCGCGTCCGTGGTGCCGCCGGAGGCGCTGACCGAGTTGAACATCAGCGCCTGATTGATTCCGCCGACGCCTGCGGTCGCCGTCACCGTGCCGGCGGTGGACGTGTTGCTCACCTGTGCCTGATCGAGGCGAAGCACTTGCAGGAGGTTGCCTTGATCGCTCGCTGAGCCCAGCGAAACCGGATGCGCCGAATCCGTGACTTGGACTTGGTCCGTGCCCGCGAGCAGTCCGATGTTGAACGTCGCGTCACCCGCCGCGTGCACGGCGCTATTTATCGTAGCGAGAATCTGATTGAGCGACATCGTCGTGACGTCGTAGTTAATCGTGACGCCGTCGACGGTGACGGAGCCTTGCGCTCCCGAACCGTTCGTGGGCGTGATAGCGGCCCACGAATCGACGAGCGGCACGTCGGCGCCGCTTGCCGTCGTTCCGGCGGCGGCGTCGAGCTCCGTATGTCCGACATTCGCGGCGCCCGTAATCTGCGTCGCGGTCGCGAGCGTCGTTTGCGTAATCGTGTAGGTCCCCGGCGTCGCGTTTCCGCCGGCGATGCCGAGCGCGGTGAGCACGGAGGACTGACTCGAAACGGCGGAAACGGCGTCGTAGAGATTCGGATCGGACAGGCCCGTGAGGGCGGACTGAACGGATGCGAGCAATCCGCCGATCTTGATGAGCTCCGCGTTCTCCGCGTTGATCGTCGCGATCTGCTGATTCAGCTGGATCGTCGGCGAGAGCGTCATCGAAGTCAACTTTTGAATGATCGAGTTGTAGTCGATACCCGACGCGATACCGGGAAAAGAAACCGGCGGCACATTGGTGCCGGGAATGCTCGACATGGACACGGCTTAGGCGCTCCTGTCCAGCGTCACGCCGCTTTCCTTGTCGAAAAATTGCGCAAACTGCACCATGACTTCCGGCGGAATCTGCGCGATTTCCTGACCGGTCGTCGGATCGGTAAAAATGGTAACGATGATGTTCGGGTCATGCTCGACGCGATAACTCACGCTGACTGACTCGGATTTAACGGCACCGTCCTGCGCAAAAAGTTTTGCGACAATGGATGAAAGCGGGCCGGAATTGCTGGTGCCTGCCGGTGCCGGCGGTAATCCGTCTTTTTGTTGTCCGCCGCCCTGTGGCACAGCCACCGGCGGCGCTTGCTGGGGGACTGCCTCAGCGGCCCCGACCTGCGGAACGTCCATGTTACGCCTCCTGCTCTCTTCTTATTCGGTTTTA
>DASSZL010000163.1:0-2599 GCA_035713505.1 Vulcanimicrobiaceae bacterium
GGCACGATTGTTTCTGGGTGATTCATGGCTTTACAGGGCTCCGTTCGTGCTGATATGGATGCTTCCGTCTTGGGTTGAAACCTGAAGCGACCCGCCGCCCGTTCCGACCCGATAATCCGCCGCGGCTCCGGAATCGCCGTCTTGCGCTCGAACATCGTTGAAGCGGATGCCGCCGTCGCTCGTTTGCGCGTGCACCGTCAAATTCGCGTCGGTAAGACCGAGGCGGATCGAGCCGTCGTTCGTATGAAGCGTACCGCCGCCCACGCGCAGGTTCGCCGCCCGGATCGAGCCGTCGTCCGTGCTTGCGTCTATGGACGGTACGGCGACGTCCTCCAGCCGCAGGCTGCCGTCGACCGAATGAATCGCCAGGCTGCCCTTCATGCCGCTCACGTCGGCACCGCCGCAGCGCTGAATTTCGAGCGCCGTCCCCGGCGGCACCGCGACCTCCGTACGATGCGTATCGACGACGAAGAATCCGACGTGGAAGTGCTCGCTGCTCCGCTGTATGGATACGCCGCCGGCGCTTTGCCGGACCGAGAGCGGCGCTGCTTTCGCCGCTTCGTTGAAGAGCCAGCCGGCCGTGCGCCAGCCGTCCGTGACATGTACCTTGCCGTCGCTCGACGGCGTGATCACAACCCGGGAGTCCGGATCGTCGATCACTACGCGCGGAGCGCTCCCGGCGTCTATGGGTGCGAACGTTTTGCCCTTTTCGGACACATGCCGAAAACCGGCGCCCTGGGCCGACCAAGCGTGTCCGCCCGTGAAGGCCCACAAAATGGCGCCGCCGATGAAGACCTCGGCCGCGATGAGCACGGCCACGATGCCGGTGCGAGAGTAACGCATGCCCCATGTACGGCAGAGTCCGCGCAGTGTTTCACCTGCCGCGGGGGCGGCGGCCCTGCCGTCCGAAACATTACCCCCCGTTCCGCTGTAAGTGGAACGTGGTAGCGGCACTGTTGGAGGCACCTCCCATCGACCCGTCGGCGCTCGTTGACGACCAAACGCTGGTAGCGCACACGCTTGCGGGACGGCCCGAGGCGTTCGGTACGCTCGTCGAGCGGTACGATCGCGCCGTCTACCACTTGGCGTACCGCACGCTGCACGATCAGGAAGAAGCGCGCGACACCGCGCAGGAAGCGTTTTTCAAAGCGTATCGCAGCCTGCGCACGTTCAAGCCGTCCGCGAAGTTCTCTACGTGGCTCTTCGCGATCACCTACCATGCCTGCTGCGATCGGCTCTCACGCCGCAAGCGGTACTCGAACGATGAACTGCCCGACCGTGCCGACCCGGGCGCGGGACCGGAGAGTCAAGCCATCGCAAGCGACGAGGCAAAACGCCTGCGCGCGGCAATCGCGGCTCTGCCGGAGAAGTATCGGACGGTCATCACGCTGTATCATCTCCAGGGACGCCAGTACGAGGAAATCGCCCAGGTGCTGGGCGTGCCGATGGGTACGGTAAAGACACATTTGTTTCGCGCCAAAGAACAGCTGCGGCGCATACTAAACCAAGAAACCGCGGGGGTTGCGGAGCAATCATGAAGCAGTACGACAACGACGACGAACTGGAACGCGCGCTCTTTTCACTCGATCTCGAAGAGCCGCCGGCGGACCTGCGTGCTTCTATTCTCGCGCAAACGATTTACCGCGTTCCCGTCACCGCGGCCGTTCGTCCATGGGAAGTATGGCTGTACGGCGCGTTGTGCGCCGTCCTGGCGTGGATGCTGATCCTCGTGCTGCGCGGAGCCGCAGGGCCGGCGGCCGACGAAGCGGCGAGGTTCGGGAACCAGCTCGTCGCGTTCTTCTCGCATCCGGCCATGCTGTTCTGGATTGCCGTCGGCGGCGCGGCGACCGTATGGATTTCTCAGGTGAATTTAACCGGGAGCGCGGGGTATCAGCGAGCAGCGCGCCGATAACTCTACCGTATGGAGAAAACGGCCCGCGCGCGTCATATCCTAGTCGTTGAAGACGACGCGGCCATCAGCCGCGTGCTTCAACTGGAACTCGAGCATGAGGGTTATGAAGTCACCGTCGCTCGCGACGGTCTCTCCGGCTTGGAACTGGCGCTCAAAGAACCGGACCTGGTGCTCCTCGATTTGATGCTGCCGCGCATGGACGGCATGGAAATCTGCAAACGCGTGCGCGCGAAGAGCCGCGTGCCGATCATCATGCTCACGGCCAAAGATCGCGTGCCGGAACGCGTCGCCGGTTTGGACATCGGCGCCGACGATTATCTCACCAAGCCGTTTTCGACCGACGAACTGCTGGCGCGCGTGCGCGCCCGGCTGCGCGAGCGGGAACCGGTCGACAACGTCATCGCCTATCGCGATCTGATCATGGATCGCGACCGGCACGAAGTACGCCGCGGCAATAAAGAAATCAGCCTGACCGCCAAAGAGTACGCGCTGCTAGAATACCTGCTGCTGCACCGCAACAAAGTGCACACGCGCGACGAACTCTTCAACGGCGTCTGGGGCAGCGATTTCTTGGGCGACTCGAATCTCATCGACGTTTACATCCGCTATCTGCGCGGCAAAATCGACGACGGTTTCGATGAAAAACTCATCACGACCGTACGCGGCGTCGGCTACACGATAAAAGAT
>DASSZL010000164.1:0-23592 GCA_035713505.1 Vulcanimicrobiaceae bacterium
AGAAACTCGGCGTCGGCCATCTGCAAACGACGGACGACGGCCTGTTCTCGTACGAAGAAGTCGAGTGCCTTGCCGCGTGCGACCGTGCAACGTGCATGCAAGTCAACCTCGAATTCGTCTACGATCTGACGCCGCAGATGATCGACGAAATGCTCGACGCGATGCGCTCGGGCGCTTATCCCGTCCCGGCGATGGCGCAAACAGATAAGCCGGCGCGCACTTGGAAGGTTCTGCAAGACACGCAAGTCTCGCACGGTGGCAAGTCCATCGGTGCGGTCGACCAGCCCAATCCGAACAACGGCTCGGGTGTCGACAAGGACGGCGTCATCATGATCGACCGCATTCTCGCGCAGCAATCGCGCTTTACCGGACGTACGAAAGAGCGCCTAGCCAACGTCGAGCCGGCGATTACGACCGTGCTCGAACACGAGGATCTGCAGTAATGCCCGTCACCAAAGTGCTCACCGCCGGCATCGGCGAGGCGAATCTGCGCGACATCGACGTGTACCGCCGGCGCGGCGGCTACCAGCAGCTCGAGCGCGCTTTTAGAACGATGAAACCCGCCGACGTGCTGGAAGCCGCAGATAAGTCGGGTTTGCGCGGACGCGGCGGCGCGGGTTTTCCGACCGGGCGCAAGTGGTCGTTCCTGCCCGCGAACGATAAGCCGCGCTATCTCGTGTGCAACTGCGACGAGGCCGAACCCGGAACGTTCAAAGATCACATGCTGCTCGAAGAAGCCCCGCACCTGGTGCTCGAGGGCATTCTGCTGGGCGCGTACGGGATTGGTTCGCACCACGCCTACATCTATATACGCGGCGAGTTCAAGCGCGGCGCGGAGATCTTCAATCAGACGATCGAAGCGGCGCGCAAAGCCGGGTTCGTCGGCAAGAATCTTTTCGGCAGCGGCTACGATCTCGAAGTGACCGTGCATCGCGGCGCGGGCGCGTACATCTGCGGTGAGGAAACAGCGCTGCTCAATTCGCTCGAAGGCAAGCGCGGAGAACCGCGTCTAAAACCGCCGTTCCCCGCCGTTGCGGGCTTGTACGGCATGCCGACGGTCGTGAATAACGTCGAAACGCTCGCGTACCTCGTGCCGATTCTCGAGAAAGGCGCGGAGTGGTTCGCCGCGGTCGGCACCGAGCGCAGCAAAGGTTACAAGATCATTTCGATCAGCGGCCACGTGCAAAAACCAGGCAACTACGAAGTGGCGCTGGGCACGCCCGTTCGCGAACTCATCGAAATCGCGGGCGGATTGCGTGCGGGCCGCAAACTGATGGCGATTCAGCCGGGCGGCGGTTCGTCGGCGTGCATTTTCGAGGAGCATCTCGATCTGCCGTACGACTACGAGTCGCTCGCGAAAGCCGGTACGATGCTGGGCTCCGGCGCCATGGTCGTGATGGACGACACCACCGATTTCGTGAAGGCCGCGCACAACATGGTGCGCTTCTTCGCGCACGAATCGTGCGGCCAGTGCACGCCGTGCCGCGAAGGCGGCGACTGGCTCGAAACGGTGCTGCACCGCATGGTCGAAGGCCGCGGCTTACCCTCGGATATAGACATGCTGCGCCGCGTCGGCCATCAGATCACCGGCATCAACCTGTGCCCGCTCGGCGATTCGATCGAACCGTTCTTACTTTCCGTCCTCAAGCGCTTCCCCGAACAATTCGAAGCGCGCGTTATCAAGGAACCGGTGAAGGCGTAAATGGCCGACACGCAGACACAAGAGAACTTGGTTACCGTCACGATCGACGGCACGCAGGTGCAGGTGCCGAAGGGTACGCTGCTGGTCGAGGCCACGAAGCTCATCAAGCGTGAGATTCCCGTGTATTGTTATCACACGAAGATGGGGCCCGCCGGGCTTTGCCGCATTTGTCTGGTCGAAATCGAAGGCATGCCGAAACTGCAGATCGGCTGCAACACGGTGGTCGCGGACGGCATGGTCGTCTACACGCAGAGTGCGAACGCGGCGGAAGGGCGGCGCTCCGTTCTCGAGTTTTATTTGAAGAATCACCCGCTGGATTGCCCGATCTGCGATAAGGGCGGCGAGTGCGATCTGCAAGACTACTCGATGGCTTACGGACAAGGCTTCTCCGCAAGCGCCGATCCGAAGGTTCCCAAACCGAAAGCGGTCGATCTCGGCCCGACGATCGTGCTCGATGAAGAGCGCTGCGTCGTCTGCCAGCGCTGCGTGCGTTTCGACGACATCATTGTCGGCGAGCGGCAGCTCGTGCTCAAAGATCGCGGCGTCAAGGATATCATCGCCACGGCGAACGGCGAAGCGTACCGGCATAATTTCACCGGCAACGTCACCGAGTTGTGTCCGGTTGGGGCGCTCACCTCGAAGCAATACCGCTTCAAAGCGCGTCCGTGGGATCTGCGCCGCACGACGACGTCGTGCACGCAGTGCTCGGTCGGATGCCAGATGCACGTGGACGTGCGTCACGGCAAGACGCAGCGCACGATGAGCGTGACGAACGACGACGCCATCTCCGATTGGTGGCTCTGCGATCGCGGACGCTATAACGTCAATTTCTACGATCACAATTCTCGCATCACGCAGCCGCTCTACAAACAGAACGGCCAGTGGATGCAAATCGGCTGGGACGACGCGCTGCAGCTGTGGGCGACCGCGATCGATGAAGCGGTAAAGGCCAATCCGAAAACCGTCGGCGTCATCGGCGGCGGACGTTTGACCAACGAAGAGGCGTATCTGCTCGCGCACGCGTTCCGCGCAAAAGGCGTGCAGAATCTCGATTGGCGCGCCGGGCGCCAGCGCCAGGCAACGCCGGGGCGCGGCAGCGGCAAACTGCTCGATCTCGAAAGCGTCGACGCGATCGTGATCGTCGGCGAATCGCCCGCGGAGCGCGCGCCGATTATGGATCTGCGTGTTCGCAAAGCGGCATCGCGCAAAGGCGTGAAACTGATTCGCGTCGCTTCGCTCGAGGCGCCGTATCCGCCGCCGATACCATGCGAGGACGTCGCGGGCGTCGCCGGCGCGGTGAAGGCGCTGCCGAAAGAGGCAAAGCGGATCGCGGTGATTTGGGACGGCGTGGATATCTCGCTCGGCAAGGCGATGATCGACGCGCTGCCGCAGGGCGCGCAAGTTCTCACGTACATCACCGGCGAGCAGCCGAATGCGCGCGGGGCCGAAGCGATGGGCATGCTGCCGCAGGAAGGCGGCATGGATACCAGCGCCATGCTTTCGGCGGCGCGCGAAGGCAATCTCGCGGTGCTCTCGATCCTGGGCGCGAATCCGATGCTGCACTATCCCGACGGACGGCTCGTTCGCGAGGCGCTCGAAAAGGTGCCGTTCGTGGTTGTCAGCGACTTGTTTATGACCGATACCGCTCAGCTCGCGAGGCTCGTGCTGCCGGCGCGGGGCCCGTTCGAGAAAACCGGAACGACGACGAATCTGGCCGGCGACGTATTGCCGGTCAACGCGGCCAAATCGCTGGAATCGCCGGAAGGCGCGCTCACGGACCTCGAAATGGTCATTGGCCTGGCTGGGCACCTTGCGGTTGCGCTGCCGGAGGCCGAAGAACTCGACCAAACGGTCATCAAGCGATTGGCGACCGCGGCCGAGACGTTCACGTTCGGCGACGAGCGGTATGCGCGAATCGCCTCATCTGCGCCGGCTGCAGAAGGCCTTCGCGTCGTGCTCCAATCGCGAATCTTCGCGGGCGGCGGAACGAGCGTGCATGACGATCGGATCGCGGAGCTTCGTCCGCTGCCCGAGGCGGCGATCTCCGCGGAAGACGCCTCGGAACTCGGTTTGAAAGTCGGCGACTACGTCGATTTGGTGCAGGGCGAGCGCGTCATGCACGATCTGCTCGTCGAGATACGTCCGAACATGCCGCGCGGCACCGTCGCGCTCATCGATGGTCTGCCGGACGATCCGGCCAACTGCTTTCCCGAAGGAGCGTCAGTGCGCGTCGGCAACATCCGCAAAACGCACGCGATTATGGCAGGGGTGACGCCGTGACCAATGCCTGGTGGACGCCCGCCGCTGATATCTGGTGGATCGTTCTGATCAAGTGCGCCGTGCTGCTGCTCGTCGTCATCACGACGTTCGCGTACGCAATGCTTTTCGAGCGCAAGGTCATGGGCTGGATGCAGATGCGTCCCGGACCCAATCGCGTCGGCCCATGGGGATTGCTTCAGCCGGCCGTCGATGCGGTGAAACTCATTCTCAAGGAAGACCTCACGCCCAAGACCGCCGACCCGCTCATTTACCGTCTCGCGCCGTTCATCTCGTTGATCACGGCGTTTTCGGTGTATGCGGTCATTCCGTTCTCGCAGCCGGCGCCGGGGAATATTTGGGCGATCAGCGACGTGAACGCGGGCATCCTGTTCATTCTCGCGCTCACGTCGATCGGCGTGTACGGCATTTCGCTCGGCGGCTGGGCTTCGGGTTCGAAGTATCCGCTGCTCGGCAGCGTGCGCGCGACCGCCCAGATGATCAGTTACGAACTGGCGATGTCGATGTCGCTGGTTGGCGTGCTGATTCTGGCGGGCACGACTTCGCTCGTCGGCATCGTCAACGGCCAGGGGAAGCTCTGGTATTTCATACCGCAGTTCGTCGCGTTTATCGTGTACGTCATCACCGCCGTGGCGGAAACGAACCGCGCGCCGTTCGATTTGGTCGAAGCCGATGCGGAGCTCGTCGGCGGTTTCAACACCGAGTACTCGGGTCTGCGGTTCGGGCTCTTCTTCATCGCAGAGTACATCAACATGCTTACGGTCTCGTGCATCGCGACGCTGCTCTTTCTGGGCGGCTGGATCGCCCCGTTCGGCTTGACCGTCATCCCCGGCATCGTCTGGTTCCTGCTCAAAGTGGCGATGTTCATGTTCTTTTACATCTGGCTGCGCTCGACGTTCCCGCGCCTTCGCTACGACCGTCTCATGGCGTTCGGCTGGAAGGTGCTCTTACCGATCGCAGCACTCAATCTGATTGGGACGGCGGTTTACGTCGCCCTGGCCGGCTAGGTACGCAATGGCAAACAAACGACTCTATAACGTCTGGGGCCTGGTCGAAGGTCTGGCCGTCACGTTCAAATACATGTTTACGCGCAAGCCGACGATCCAGTATCCGTCGGCGAAGAAGAAACATGCGCCGCGTTTTCACGGGCTGCACGAATTGCGGCGCTACGCGGACGGCAAAGAGCGCTGCATCGGCTGCGAACTCTGTTCGAGCGTGTGCCCGGCGAACGCCATCACCGTCGTGGGCGCCGAGAACTCGCCCGAAGACCGCCGTTCTCCGGGCGAACGCTACGCCGCACGGTACGAGATCGACGAGCTGCGCTGCATCTTTTGCGGCATGTGTGAAGAAGCGTGCCCGACCGACGCCATCGTGCTCACGCCGCGTTTCGAAATGTCGGACTATCGCCGCGGCTCGCTGATTTACGCCAAAGACCGGCTGCTCGTGCCGCCGCAGGCCGGCGTCGGCGCGCCGCCCGACGATCGCCCCGGCGGTATCCCCGCCGACTTGGGAGGGGTCGCAGAGAAGAAGTCGACGACCGAGTGGCAAGACGGGTACGACGCGACCTGGCGCGGCCAAGTGCTCAAAACACAGAAGAAAGGGCTGGCAGAATCGTGATCTTGTTTTACATTCTTGCCTTTGTCCTGATTGCGAGCGCTATCTTCGTCATCACGGCGCAGAAGGCGGTGTACAGCGTCGTGGGGCTGCTGGTGCATTTCGCCGCGCTCGCGATCATGTATTTTTCGCTGGCCGCGGAGTTTCTGGCGGTCATTCAGATCATCGTGTACAGCGGCGCGATCTTGATGCTGTTCGTGTTCGTCATCGCGCTGCTCTCCAGCGGCGTCGCGCCGTTCAGCGTCGGCCCGAACCGTCTGCCGAAGATCGCCGGTCCCGTGCTGTTCGGCGTCATCGTCACCCTCGGCTTTCTCGTGTACGGCGTCGCGCATATTCCGGCGGCCGCCGTGCATCCGATAACGGCGAGCGCTTCGGCGGCGGGGCCGGTCGGCGCCGCGAACGTCTTCGGGTCGGTAGCGGATTTCGGCAAGGCGCTGTTCACGACGGACCTGCTGCCGTTCGAAATCACGGCGTTCATTTTGATGGTGGCGGTGATCGGCGTGATTCTGCTCGCCGGCGATTCGGCACCGTACGTGCAGTCGCGCCGGCGCGCGCGCATCGTGGAACGCGATATGCGTGAGGCGATTCTGCGCGCGGGCGAGGAGTAGCGAGATGCACGAATCGCTGCTGCCGGTCGCGCTCGTCAACTACATCAGCCTCTCGCTGGTCATCTTCCTGATCGGCGTCGCGGGCGTCGTGCTGCGGCGCAATCCGCTGGTGATGCTGATGAGCATCGAACTGATGTGGAACGCGGCGAATCTGCTGTTCCTGACGTTCGCGCGGGTGTGGCTGAACAACGCCGGGCACATCTTCGCATTCTTGGTGATCACCGTGGCGGCCGCCGAAGCCGCCATCGGCCTTGCCATCGTGGTCGTCGTATTCAGAGCGCGCCAGAACGTCGACGTCGACGAAGTGGCCATACTAAAAGGATGAAGCGTGAGTAATCACATCATGGGCGTACCGGGATCGTACCCGATCCTCTTCGTCATTTGGCTGGTTCCGCTGCTGGGCGCGGTGCTCTGCTGGGCGTTCGGCCCGCAGCTCAAGCGCTTCGCGGGCGTACTGGGAAGCGCCGCGATCGGAATATCGTTCATCGCGGCATTGGTCGCCTGGGGTATCGCGACGCAAACATCCGGCGCGCAGACCGGCGCGCAGCAGCCGCTCTTCACGTGGCTGCAAGGCTTCGATTTCGGTTTGCTGCTCGATCCGCTCTCGCTCATATGGGTTTTCATCATCACCGGCGTCGGCTTCCTCATCCACTTGTACTCCGTCGGATACATGTGGAACGACAACGCAGTCGCGCGTTTCTTCGCGTATCTGAACTTCTTCGTCTTCGCGATGCTCACGCTGGTGCTCTCCGACAACTTCGTCGGGCTGCTCGTCGGCTGGGGTCTGGTCGGTCTTGCATCGTATTTCCTGATCGGCTTCTGGTTCTTCAAGCCGTCCGCCGTCGCCGCCGCGCGCAAAGCCTTCGTCATCAACGTCGTGGGCGACGTCGGGATCATGTTCGCGATCTTCATCATCGTGACGAAGGCCGGCTCGATTCGGTTTGCGGACGTATTCGCGAATCCCCACGCGCTCGATCCGTGGCTGTTCTGGACCTGCGTGTTCCTGTTTATCGGTGCGGCCGCGAAATCGGCGCAACTCCCGCTGCACACGTGGCTGCCTGATGCGATGGAAGGCCCCACACCCGTCTCGGCACTCATCCACGCGGCGACCATGGTCACCGCCGGCGTGTATCTGGTGGCGCGCTGCGCGCCGCTCTGGAGCGCCTCGCAAGACGCGCAGACGCTCGTCGGAACAGTCGGCGCGCTGACCGCGCTCGCCGGCGCGCTGCTCGGCCTGGCGCAGTGGGACATCAAGCGCATTCTCGCTTATTCGACCATGTCGCAAATTGGCTACATGATCATGGGCGTGGGCGTGGGCGCGTTCAGCGCCGGCGTCGCGCACTTTTTCACGCATGCGTTCTTCAAAGCGTGTTTGTTCCTGGGGTCAGGCATCATCATCCACGAGCTTGCCGACGAGCAGGACATTCGTTTGATGGGCGGCATGCGCAAGCGCACTCCCGTCGCGTTCTGGGCGATGGGCGCCGCGGTGCTCGCGATCATCGGATTCCCGGGATTCGCGGGCTACTTCAGCAAGGACCAAGTGATTTTCGGCGCGCTCGAGCATGGCTACGTGTGGATGTGGGCGGTCGGCTTACTCACCGCGGGGATCACCGCGTACTACATGCTCCGTCTGTTTTTCGTGACGTTCCTGGGCAGCTATCGCGGCGAGATGAACCCGGCGGACGTCGGCATCCAAACGCAGGTCGCCGCATCCGCGGCGACGATCGCGCACGAAACGCACGAACCGCACGCGGAAGACCACGCGCATGCGCCGGCTTGGATCATGGCGGTCCCGGTGGCAATTCTGGGATTCTTCTCGTTCGCGGCGGGCTACATCATGATCGGCCCGGGGTCGCCGTGGGCGCAGTTCTTCGATCGCTCGTTTCCGCATGAGACGCTGCCGCCGGCAACCATCAGCGAAGGCGTGACGACCGGCCTGGCCGTGCTGATGCTCGTCATCGGCGGCGCGATTGCGTACCAGCGATACGCGACGCGTCAGGCGCTGGCGGATGCGCCCGCGCGTCTCAAGCGTGAGAGTGAAACGCTGCCGGCGATTCTCGTGCGCCTGTACTACTGGGACGACCTCATCGAACTGCTCGTCGTGCGGCCCTCGCAAAGACTCGGCGAGTTTTTCGGGCGGTGGTTCGATCCGCATTTCGTCGACGGCGTCGTTCGCGAAGTCGTGCTGACCAACCGGTTTCTGGGAACGCTGGTACGCAGCTTCCAAACCGGCTTACTGCGGGCGTACGCGCTGATCATCGTTTTCGGAGCCGCCTGCTTTGCGGTGTACTACGCATTGGAAGGAGCGCTGCGCTAGATGGCACTGATTCTTATTCTGCTGCCGATCGTCGCGGGATGCGCGCTCTTTCTGCTGCCGCGCACCGATCGCACGATCAGCCGCGTTACCGGCTGCGCCGTCGCCGCAATCACGTTCCTCTTGCCGCTAATCGCGGGCGGCGGCGGCACGTTCGCCGCGCGCTGGCTCTCGCGTCCGT
The DNA here is from genome assembly GCA_035713505.1 of Vulcanimicrobiaceae bacterium. Classification (GTDB taxonomy): domain Bacteria; phylum Vulcanimicrobiota; class Vulcanimicrobiia; order Vulcanimicrobiales; family Vulcanimicrobiaceae; genus DATGJX01. Next base: position 8,697 of record DASSZL010000164.1, read on the forward strand.
TCACCGCATCGCTGCACTGGTCGTGGGGCGGACCGGCGTTCTGGATCGTGCTGCTGCTCGCGCTTTGCACGTTCTGCGCGGTGCTCGCGACGAATATGGCGCAAACGCGCACGATGGTTGCGCTCTTGCTGCTGCTCGAAGGCACGATGATGGGCGTCTTCATGGCGCGCGACATTCTGGCGTTCGCGCTGTTCTGGGATTTGATGCTCATTCCGCCGTTCTTCGCGCTGGTCGGATGGGGCGAACATCGCGACACCGCGTGGCGCTATCTGATCTACAATTTTTCGGGCGGTCTGCTGCTGCTGCTTTCGACTGCCGCGTTCGGCGTGCTGTACGGGTCGACCGACGTCATCGGCACCTCGCACCAGCTCGTGGGCGAGTGGGCGCCGTGGATCTTCGCCGGTTTTGCCGTAGCATTCGCGGTGAAAACGCCGCTGTTTCCGGTGCACACCTGGATGCCCGCGACGTACAGCGATACGCCGCCGGTAATGGTTTCGGTCGTCAGCTCGGTGCAGTCGAAGGCCGGACTCTTCGGATTTCTGGTCATCGGCTTGCCGTTCTTCGCGAACGCGATGGGCGAGTGGAAGTGGCTCTTCATCGTCCTGAGCCTCATCTCGCTGCTCTACGGCGCGTTCATCGCGCTGATGCAGACCGACGCCAAGCGCATCGTCGCGTACTCCTCGCTCTCGCACTTGGGCCTCATCGTGCTGGCGATCTTCAGCCAGAATCCGATCGCTATCCAAGGCGCCTTCATCTACATTGTGGCGCACGCGCTCTTCAGCGCGGCGCTGTTCCTGGTTCTGGGGTACATCGAGGAGCGCGAAGACACGCGCTCGCTGGTGCGCCTGGGCGGCCTGGGCAAAGTCAATCCGAAACTTGCCGGCGCGTTCACGATCGCCGCACTCGCTGCACTGGGATTGCCGGGTCTGGCTGGATTCGTCGGCGAGATCGTGATTCTGACCGGCGTCTTCAAGAACGGCTTTTTCTGGCCGGCGCTCATCGCGCTCGTCCCAATCGTGCTCGCATCGGCATATATGCTGCGCTTGCTGCAAGACATCATCAACGGGCCCGAGCGCGCTGATATTCCCGAACGCCGCGATTTGACGTGGATCGAAGGTCTGGCCGTTGCGCCACTGCTCGCGGCGCTCGTCATCTTAGGCGTGTACCCGCACGCCGTGTTAAGCGCGGCTGCCACCGTTGCGGCGCCCACGGGGAGCGTCCAAGTTAGCAGCACATTTAGGCGCCACGAGGCCCTGGGGGCCCCAACGCTTGCGTTGGGGGGCGCGGAGTTCAGAACGGAGCGCCTTTTAAAATGATTTCCAATCCGTACACGTGGGCTGACTGGAACGCGGTGTTTCCGCTGTTCATCGTCGGAGGAACCGCGGTCGTCATTTTGCTCGTCGATCTCGTCATGCGCAAGGCGAACGGCTGGGTTTCGATTCTGCTCGGCATTGCGGGCTTGATCGGCGCGGCGCTCGTTGCGGCGCAGAGCTACGGGCAAACGCGCAACGCGTTTGGCGGCGGCTTCGTCCTCGGCGGCTTCGCGGTCGTTTTGCAAGAAGTCATCATCATTTCGGCGATTTTCTCGCTCGCGCTGTTCCATGCAACGCGCCGTCCCGAGCGGATGGGCGGCGTCGTCGCGCTGATGCTCTGGGCCACCAGCGGCGCGATGCTGATGGCCGGCGCCGCGAACCTGATGACGATCTTCCTGGGCTTGGAGCTGCTCTCGCTGGCGCTGTACTGTTTGTGCGCGCTCGCCGAGCGGCCGACTTCGCGCGAAGCGGGCCTCAAGTATCTGATCCTCTCGTCCACCGCGTCCGGATTCTTGCTGTTCGGTATGGCAATGCTGTTCGGCGCCTCCGGCTCCGTCTCGCTCGCGAGCTTGGCGACGCCTGCCGTCGCCGCAAATCCGCTGTACTGGATGGGCGGCGGGCTCTTTCTCGTCGGTCTTGCCTTCAAATTGAGTCTGGTGCCGTTCCACGTCTGGTCGCCCGACGTGTACGAGGGCGCGCCGCTTCCCGTGACCGCGTACATGAGCGTGGTGACCAAAGCCGGAACGCTCGCCGTCTTCGCGCGTTTCGTGTATGCGGCGCTGCCCGGCGGGGCATCGCACGCGCTGCTGATGCCGTTCTTCATCATCGCGGGCATCTCGATGATCGCCGGCAACCTCGGAATGCTGGCGCAGACCGACATGAAGCGTCTGCTCGCCTATTCCGGCATCGCGCAGATCGGCTACATCGTGGCCGCCCTGGCCGGAGGAACCGCGCTCGGCGTGCGTTACGCCATCTATTACTTGGTCGCGTACATGTTCATGAATCTGGGGGCCTTCGCGGTGGTCGCGATCTGCTCGCCCACGCCGGATGAAGAAGGCTCGCGGATCGAGTCGTTCCATGGCCTTGCCGCGCGGCGCCCCGCGCTCGCCGCCGCGATGACGTTCTTCCTCCTGGCGCTCGCGGGCTTTCCGCCGACGGCCGGCTTCCTCGGCAAGATTTTGATCCTCTCGACCAACGTGGGCGCCGGGTTCCCGTGGCTGGCCGCGCTGCTCATTGCCGGAACCGCGATCTCGCTCTACGCCTACTTCAAGGTCATACGCCTGATGTACGACCGCCACGTGAAGGCCTACCACGGCGCCTTCGCGCGGCTGCCCCTCGCGTACGTGACCATGGCGATCTGCGTGGCACTGGTCGTGATCATGACGTTCTATCCGCTCACGCCGAGCAATGTGCTTCCGCTTGTAAAATAACGAACGTTCCGGCAGCCGTGGGGGCGCCGGCAGGCAGGCCGGAGCAAACGGACGCTCTTCGGGGCTTCTCGGAGTCACAACGCTCGCAACGCAGGCGTTTTCGCGTTAAGATAAAGCGAGACTCGGAGGCTCCTGCTATGCGCGGATTGGTCTGGTCCCTCGCGATCGCTGCGGCACTTTCTTGCTGCACCGTCAGTATCGCGCGCGCGGTGGAAACGACGACGGTCGAGGACAATCCGGAGTTCAACGCGCAACTTCCCCCCGATCCGCAGGGAGCTATGCAGCGCGCGCGCGAGCGTGTCGCCGCGGGCGATCTCAACGGCGCTATCGCGGGACTTGCGGGATACATCTTCGGGCACCCCGGCGAACCCGGGCCGGAGCGGCTGCTGGGTGATCTGTATTTTCGCCGCGGCGATCTGAAAAAAGCCGAGAACACGTACTTGCACGTGCTCTCGTACGCGCCGGGCGACAAAGAGACGCACAACCGCCTGGGATCGGTATACGCAACGGAAAACCGCATCGACGATGCGATCAACGAATTCAATCGCAGTCTGCCGGGAACCGACTCCGTTCCCGATCTCGTTCTGCTGCATTTACGCAAGGGCGATTTCAATCGCTACAAGCAGGACCGCGAAGCCATCGCGAAAGATTTCCCCACGGATCCCGAAGCGCAATTGGAACTCGGGCAGGTGTACGAGGCGATGCATCAGCCCGAGCTTGCGATCAGGTACTTCCGGCGCGCGCTCGACAACGATCCAAACTCGATTCTGGCGCTCAACGGTCTGGGCCTGTCATACCTGGACGAGCATGCGTACGCACCGGCCATCGACCAGTTCGAGGCTTGCCTGCGGCATGACAGCGCAAACTATGCCTGCGAGGATAATCTCGGCGCCGCGTATCTGGAAAGCAGTCAGTACGCGCGGGCCGGGGCGGTTCTGAATCAGGCGCATCGTCTGGCTCCCGAACAATCCGAAGCGCTCGTGAACTTGGGGTATCTTGCCGACGTGAACGGTGATTGGAAGCATGCCGTTTCACTGTACGTGGAAGCCATGACGATCTATCCGTATTCGCCCGATGCGTATATCGATTTGGGCTATACGTACAACGTTCACGGCTTGTACCAGTTGGCGCAAGAAGCGCTCATCAAAGGCCTTGCGGTCGCGCCCTACGATGGGCGGCTGCACGTTTTGCTCGGTGATGCTTACGAACGCCAAGGGAAACACGAACTCGCGGAGCAGCAGTACAGAGCCGCGGCGGGCGTGGACGATCTCGATCCTGACGTGAAGCGCCTGGCGCAGGAACGCGTCGCGACGCTCGAGCGCGTTCCGCACAGCGCTCAGCCGTAGCTACTTCTTCGCGATAGCGTCGATCTCGACGAGCGCGCCTTTCGGAAGCGCCGCGACCGCAACCGTGGATCGCGCCGGTTTCGCAGCGTCGAAATAGTTCGCGTAGACGGCGTTGACGGCGGCAAAGTCCTGCATGTCGATCAAATAGATCGTCGTTTTCACGACGTCGGCGTAGTCCATTTGCGCCGCTTGCAGAACCGCGCCCAGATTGCGCAGCGCGCGATCGGTTTGGGCGGCCGCGTCGCTTCCCACGAGTTCACCGGTTGACGGATCGATGGCGATCTGGCCGGAACAAAACAGCTCTGCGCCGGCGAGAATTGCTTGGCTGTACGGCCCGATGGGCGCGGGCGCTTTGTCGGTGCGTATCATGGCGTGGCCGATTCCGCACGCACCTGCTATACTCCGCTCGTGAAGACGTTTCAAAGCGAGTTCGCCGCGGCGGCTGAATGGATCGACCGCTACCTTTCGGATGCGCGCGGCTACCCGGTGCTCTCGCAGGTGCAGCCGGGCGATATTTTGGCACAACTGCCGGATAGCGCTCCGGAAAACGCGGAGCCGTTCGAGCGGTTGATGGCGGACTTCGAGCGCATCATCGTTCCCGGCATCACGCACTGGAACAGCCCGCGCTTTTTCGCGTATTTCGCGACGAGCGCCGCTCCGGTCGCCGTCGCGGCCGAAGCGCTTTGCGCCGCGCTCGACGTAAAGGCGATGCTCTGGCGCACCTCGCCGTCGGCGACTGAACTCGAGGAAACCGTGATGCAGTGGCTCGGACGGCTCATGGGATTGCCGGCGGAGTTCACCGGCATCATCTACGATACGGCGTCAATCGGCGGATTCACGGCGCTTGCCGCGGCGCGAGAGTCGCTGGATTTGGGGATTCGCGAACGCGGGATGACGGGGCGCGATTTACCTGCGCTTCGCGTGTACGTCACCGAGCATACGCATTCGCACATTGAGAAAGCCGCGATCGCGCTGGGCGTCGGCCGCGAGAACGTCGTGCGCATTGCGTGCGACGATCAGTTTGCGATGTCGCCCGCTGATTTGGCCGCGCGGCTGGATGCCGATATCGCCTGCGGCATGCGGCCGCTGGCGATCGTTGCGACGGCGGGCACGACGTCGACAACCTCGCGCGACCCGATCGAAGAACTTGCCCGCATCGCGAAAGAGCGCAAGGTTTGGCTGCACGTCGACGCGGCGTACGCCGGCGTCGCCGCCATCATGCCCGAGTTCCGCTGGGTGCTGGCGGGAGCGGAGCAGGCGGACTCGATCGTGGTCAATCCGCACAAGTGGCTGTTCGTCCCAATGGATTGCTCGGCGCTGTACGTGCGCGACCTCGACTTGCTGCGCCGGACGTTTAGTCTGGTTCCCGAGTACTTGCGCACGCCCGAAGAGTCCGTGCGCAATTATATGGATTACGGACTTCAACTTGGCCGCCGCTTCCGCGCGCTCAAACTGTGGTTCGTCCTGCGCTACTACGGAGCGCAAGGGCTGCGCGAGCACCTGCGCGGCCACATCGCGCTCGCTCAGGAATTCGCCGGATGGGTGCGGGCGCAGCCCGGCTGGGAGATTCTGGCGCCGCACCCGTTCTCGGTCGTGTGCTTCCGCTATGCGCCGCCCGGGCGCACGCCGGAGCAGCTCCAAGCGCTCAACTCCGCGGTGCTGGAAGCCGTCAACGCCACCGGGGAGGTGTTTCTCTCCCATACCAAACTCGGTGAACGGTATGCGTTGCGGCTGGCGATAGGCAACCTGCGGACCACGCGCGAGGACGTGGCGAAAGCCTGGGAATTACTGCGAGGTATGGCTGCCGCCCAGGGATAACGCTAGTCTGTGTAAGGAGAGGCATGCGGGTTCTCATCGTCGAGGATAGCACTACCGACTCGACCATCGTGCAGCGGTACCTCCAGCGCGATTCAGAAGCGCCGGAGGTTCATACTGCCACGCGCCTTTCCGACGCTCTGGCGATTGCGCAGACCGTCGCGCTGGACGTCATTCTGCTCGACATGTCCCTTCCGGATGCGCAGGGTGTGGATGCCGTGCGCCGCATGCGCGCGTCCGTGCCGCACGTGCCCATCGTCATCCTGAGCGGCATGGAAGACGAATCCATCGCGACCGAAGCCGTGCAGGCCGGCGCTCAAGATTATTTGATCAAAGGCCACGTCGATCACGTTACGCTGCGGCGCGCGCTGCGCTACGCCATCGAGCGGCAGCAACTGCTCGATCGCATCGCGCAAAGCGAAGCACGCCTGCAAGAAGAGAACGTGATCCTGCGCCGCCTCACCGATGCCGCGGGGCGCGTCTTCGCCACGCTCGACGTTCGCGCGGTCGTCGGTCTGCTCGCGGCGGAAGCGCGCCGGTTGTGGGGCGGAAGCGTCGCCTTGTACGCGCTGCGTTCTTCCGGCGAACTCGTGTGCATCGAACCGGCGGGCGAACGCCGCGCGGCCGATCGTTTTCTGATCGACGCGTTCGGGACGCGCAAGCCGGTGTTGAGCGATGACAAGGCGCGGCTCGCATTTGCGATTCCGGGAACGAACGGGCGAAACGAGTGGATTCTCGACATCAACGCCGCGGACCGGCTGTTCGGCGAGAACGACGTGTTCGCGCTGGAACTGCTGCGCCAGTACATCGGCATCGCGATCCAAAACGTCGCGCTCTTCGGCGAACTGCAATCGCAGCGCGCCAGCGTTATTCAACTCAACCAGCTCAAAGACGACCTCATCGCCGTGCTCGCGCACGATTTCAAAGGTCCGCTCACGACGATTATCGGGTTTACCGAGCTTCTCGAGCAGCACGCGCTCGAAGGTGAAGATACGGAAAGCGCGCTGCGAACCATCCGGCAATCCGCGATGCGCTTGGCAGATCTGGCGAACGACACCCTGGCGCTCTCGCGCGTCGAGCAAGGCGAACTCAACCTCGCGGCCGATCCGGTGAACGTAGGCGAAATAGTGAAGGAAACGATCGAGTCGCTCGTCCCGCAGCGGCAGATCAAACTCACGCTCAAGACGCACGATCCGGTGGTGCGCGGCGATCCGGCGCGTCTGCGCCAGGTTTTCGAAAACATTATCAGCAACGCGATCAAATATTCGCCCGACGGCCATCCGATAGAAGTTCGCGTCAGCGAGACGGATCGCACGGTGCGCGTTGCCGTGCACGACGAGGGCATCGGCATTCCATCGGACGAGATGAAGTTTCTCTTCGAGCGTTTCACGCGCGCCTCGAACGCCAAGCGTTCGAAGATCAAGGGCACGGGCCTGGGGCTGTACCTTGCCAAAACGCTCGTGGAGCGCCACGGCGGCAATATTCAGGTGCAGAGCAAACTTGCCGAAGGCAGCACGTTCACCGTCGTGCTGCCGCGCATGCGCGACGGCGTGGGCGGCGTGCTGCGCGTGCTCGTCGTCACGGCGGACGAGAATCTCGGGCCGTACGTGCTGCACGAGCTGCGCACGCACGGATACGCTTCGCGCCGCGACAAAACGCTCACCGCGGCGCTCGAACGGCTTGGCGTCGAGGAGGCCGACATCATCATCGTCGATCGTGATACCGTCACCGCGGATCCGTCCTCGCTCTTCAAGCGCGCAAAACAGGCGCGCCCGCACATCGGGCTCATCGCGATCGCGAGCAACGGCACCCACCGGCCGGCCCACTGGGACGCGACGCTGCCCAATCCGTTCCTCGGCTCGGATCTGCAGCACGCCATCGTGCAAGCCGATCGCGCGCGTCTGGAACACCCGCCCGAGAAAGCGAAGCTAGTACAGCCGTAAGTAAGCGCGGTGCTCCCATGGGTGCACGGCGCGGCGGTAGCGTTCGTATTCCGCGAGTTTAGCGTCGCGCAGCGCGTGATAGACGTGGTCGCCCAAGGACGCGCGCACGACGGCATCGCCGTCCAACTCGGTAATCGCTTGGCGCAGCGATTTGGGAAGCGTTCCGACACCGCGCTCGCGGCGATCGCGTTCGGTCAAACCGTACGTGGATCCGACAAGCGGGTCGCCGGGCAGCGTCTGCCGCTCGATTCCGTCGGCAAGCGCACCGGTCAGCACGGCGAGCGCCAAATACGGGTTGCAAGCCGGATCGGGGCTGCGCATCTCGACTTGCGGCGGATGTTCGTGCGGCGGCACGCGCACGAGCGCGTTCGCGCTGCGCTCGGACCAGACCGTGTAGATCGGCGCGTCCCACGCCGCGACCAAACGTTTATACGAGTTCACCGTTGAATTACACACGGCGGTCAATGCGGGCGCATGCGCGAGCAGTCCGCCGATGGCGTACAATTTTTCGTCTTCGCCGACGCGGAAGTTGACGTGCAAACCGTTTCCCGCGCGGTCCTCGAGCGGCTTGGGCATGAACGTTGCCTCCAAGCCGAAGCCCGCCGCGACGTGTTTGGCGATCGTACGCAGCGTGAGCAGCGCGTCCGCGGCCTGCAGCACCCCCGTGTGCGGAAAATCGATTTCGTGCTGTCCCGCGCCGTGTTCGTGATGTGCGCTCGCGACCGCAACCCCCATGGACTGCAGCGCGGAAACGATGGCGGTGCGCGCGTCTTCGCCGCGGTCGTTCGCCGAAAAATCGAAATAGGATCCGACGTCTGCCGTGCGCGTCGATCCGTACTCGCTTTCCTGCGCGTCGAACAGGTAGAATTCGACCTCGATGCCGACCGCCAGGTCGGGAATCGCCCGCCGGCACGCTTCGACCGCGCGCTTGAGCGTGGTGCGCGGACAACCCTCGAACGGCGAACCGTCGGGCATTGCGATGTCGCACAGCAGCCGCGCTTCGTTTCCCGGCCACGGATAGAGTGCGAACGTCGCCGGATCGGGCTGCAGGATCATGTCGAGCTCTTCGCCTCGAACGAATCCGTCGATGGAGCCGCCGTCGAACGTGACCTTGCCCTCGAGCGCCGCTTCCAATTCGCTCGCAGGAATCGAGACGTTCTTGCTCACGCCGAGCACGTCCGCGAACGCAAGACGGACAAAGCGCACCTCGCGCTCTTTCGCCATGCGCAGCACCTCGCGTTTTGCGGCGGTCGACTTAGTTTGTGAGTGCATCGATTGCTATCGCCATTCTCAAAGTGAGTTGATCGTGGGGATCGTCGAGCTTGCAGGCGCAAATCTCGCTGATTTGCCGCAGGCGGTAGAAGACCGTGTGACGGTGCACGCTCAGCCGCTCCGCCGCCGTTTTCACGTTCTCGCCGACCTCGAAGTACAAGCGGAGCGTGCGTTCGAGTTCGGTCTGGTGTTTGTCGTCGTACGCGCGCAGCGGCGCGAGTGTGCGCGCCGAAAATCCCCGAAGCGCCGGCGCGTCGGCACCCGAGAGCAGCAGCGGGTACGCGCCCAGTTCGTCGTGCACGCCGATGCGCCCGCAGCCGTACAAACGGCGCGAAATCGTGAGCGCATCGCGCGCCTGCGCGAGAGAGGTAGGCAGATCGATGAACGGCACGCGCGAGCCCACACCGCCGCCGACGCGCAGGTGCGGGTGTTTTTTCGTCAGGCTGCGGGCCAGAAGTCCGCTCGCGGTGCGCGCGTTCGCCGCCTCGACTTCGCGCGCCGCCGGGACGAAGAAGAACAGCGTCGCGCCGCGTTCCCACAAACCGGCATCGCCTTCACCGCTGCGGAACGTTTGCAAGGCGGCGTCACGCAGCGCCGACTGGTCGGCCGCCGCGGTTCGTTCGTCGCTGGTCTCCGGCTCGAGCGCGACGGCGAGGTAATGGCTCGCGAGCGTGATGCCGCGCGAGGCCGCATCGTCGCGCGCGGCGGAGGCGTCGACGTACGCTTGCGTCGCGAGGCGCTCCCAAAATGCCCGGCGCCGGCCGGGCTGTCCGCCTTGCTCGCGCGCGAGCTCGACGGCGATAGCGCCGGCCGTAAGGCGCACCAAATGTTCGAGCCGATCCAGATCGCCCTCGCCGAAGATTGAAATTTGACCGAGCCGCTTCTCGCCCGTGACGATGGCCATGGTCCGTCCCGCATGAGCATTGGCCAGCGGCGTGTAACCCGCGGCCCCGGACTCGTGCAGAAGCGGACGGGCGCTGCTGGGCAGACGCGATCCGCTCGCCGCCAGGTGGCGCCAATCGGCATCCTCGACGAGCACGCCGACCGCTCCGCGCCGCGCCAGCGCGTCGGCCAGCGCTTTGCAGCCGCCGCCCGCGGCGGCAACCCGCGCCAGTTCCTCGGCGAACGCGACGAGCTCATCGGCAGTCATACGCTGCTCTTCGGCGAAGATTGACCGACACTTTTCATGCAAACGAACCTGCTGCTCGCCGATCTGCTGGCCTCGCTCTATGAAGGCTGTCCCGACGCTATTGCGGTGTACGACCGCACCGGCCGGCTCGTGTCGTGCAATCCGGCGGCTCGCGCGCTTTCCGGATTCGCGGAAGCCGAGGTGGCGGGCACGCACTACCGGCACCACGTGCGCACGGAAGATCGCGAGATCGTCGACGAGGCGTTCGCATCGGCGCTCACCGGCTTCATCGAGCATTTCGAGACGATTCTGCGGGGGAACTCGGGTGCGGACGTGCCGGTCGAGGTGCACCTCTTTCCGGCAAAGCACGGCGAAGAAATTCTGGGCGTCTTCGCGCAGGCGCACGACATGCTGGCGCTGCGCGCCGCCGAGCAATCACTCGAACTGAATCAGCAGCGGTTCCGTTCGCTTTTCGAGTATCATCCCGACGCCATCATGGCGCTGCGGGCCGACGGCTCGATTTCCCGCGTGAACGTCGCGCTTGAAGCGACGACCGGCTATTACGGGGAGCAGATCATCGGCAAAGCGTGGAGCGATCTGGTCGCTCCCGAGTCCCGCGAAGAGGCGTTGGACGCATTTCGCCTGGTGTCACGCGGCGAGGCGATCGAGTTCGATTCGTTTCTGCTCGACCGTCTGGGCAATCGCATCGACGTACAGATGAAACTCGTGCCGCTGCGCGTGGCCGACCGGATCGACGGCGCTTATGCGATCGCGAAGAACGTCATGGCGCAGCGCAGCGCGGAGCGCGCCATCTCGCTCCAAGGCGAACGCATCCGAGAACTGTACCTGGCGGCGGCCGCGCGCGGCCAATAGATCGAATCGCAAATCGATAACACGCTTGCGCTGGGCTGCAGGCTTTTCGGCTTCGACTACGGCTATCTCACGCGCTTCGATGAAGCAACCATCTCCATTGTGAACGCCGTCGGCGAAGGCAGCGGCGTGACGGCCGGCTCGGTATTTCCCAGCGAAGAAGGCCTCTCGCGCCACCTCATAGGCGATCGTCAGACGCTGTTCATTCCCGACTTGGACGAGCCGCCGTGGGACAAAGACCCGGCGCGCGATACCGCACCGTGGAAGTCGTACTTCGCGACCAAACTCATGGTCGGCAACCGCGAGTTCGGCGCGCTGGTATTTGCCGGGCGCAACGCGCGTGAGGGCGGCATTCCCGAACTCGATCGCGATCTGCTGCAGCTCATGGCGCTGTTCGTTGCGGCCGCTCTCGAACGCGCGCAGCACGCCGAGCGCATCGAACAGCTCGCCTTTTACGATTCGTTGACCGGCTTGCCGAATCGCGTGCTGTTCAACGACCGTATTCGTCAAACGATGGGCGCCGCCAAACGCTACAGCCGCGGTTTCGCCGTCATGTACTTGGATCTCGACGCGTTCAAAGACATCAACGACCGCTTCGGGCACCCGGTCGGCGATTTAGTGCTCAAGGCCGTCGCGGATCGTTTGGTGGCGACGCTTCGCGAAAGCGACACGGTCGCCAGGTTCGGCGGCGACGAGTTCGTCATCTTGCAGCCCGTGGTGAATGGTCCGGTCGATGCATCGGATCTGGCCAAGAAAATCGTGGACGCGATGCAGGCGCCGCTGGAGATCGAAGACTTCGAGCAGACCGTTCACACCAGCATCGGCATCGCGCTGTTCCCTCAGGATGGTTTGAACGCCGACGAACTCATGGATCGCGCCGATCGTGCGCTCTATCGCGCCAAGCGCGCCGGACGCAATCGCTGGCAGTTCTTCAACGACGCGCTCGCGCGGCACTAGCCCGCGGCGATTTGCTGAATTACGTAGAAAATCGATAATCCGCCGATGACGACGACGGTTGTCCAGGCGATGACGTTCGCCAATAGCGAGTTCGTATATTTGCCCATCACGTTGCGCTTGTTGATGATGATGAGCATGAGCGCCAGTTCCGGCGGCAGCAGGATGCCCTGCACGACCTGCGCGTAGACCGTGAACTTCAAATACGGCAGCCCGGGAATGAGCACCATCGCCGCTCCGGCGAGCAGACAGATACCGAACAGCGTAAAGAACACCGGCGCTTCCGCAAACTTGCGGTCGACGGCCGCTTCGAAGCCGAACGCCTCGCACACGATGTAGCTTGTCGAGAGCGGAAGAATCGTCGCGGTGAAGAGTCCGGCGTTCAGGATGCCGATTGCAAAGATGACGGAAGCCCATTGTCCCGCAAGCGGACGAAGCGCGACGGCGAAATCGGCGGCCTGCGTGGGCGCCAGATGTGCGCCGTGCTCGTTCGCCATATAGATGGTCGCCGCGTTCGCGATGATCATGAAGCCGGCGAGTGCGATTGCGAGAATCGAGCCGGTGACGACGTCGGTGCGAGCAAGCCAGAGCTCCTGCTCGTCCGTGCCTTTCTCGACCACTGCCGACTGCAGATAGAACTGCATGTACGGCGAGATCGTCGTGCCGATGAGGCCCACGACCACGACCAGGTACTCGATATTGTTGAAATGCAGATCGGGCACGACGGTGCCGAGCGCGACGGCGTGCCAATTCGGGTGCGCGAGGACCGCCGACACGATATAGCTGAGGTAGACGAGCGAGAGCGCGACGAACGTGCGCTCGACCACCTTGTTGTTCATGCGAAGAATGAACAAGAAGACGACGACGATCGCGATCGGTACCACGATGTACCGCGAGATGCCGAACATCTCCGAGGCGGTCGCGATACCGACGAACTCGGTCGCCGTGATGCCGGTGTTGATGATGAATAGCGCGATCATCGCGAAGAAGGAGATCCGTACGCCGAAGTTCTCACGGATGAGCGAGGCCAAGCCTTTTCCCGTGACCGCGCCCATGCGCGTGGCCATTTCCTGCACCACGATGAGCGAAACAGCGAGCGGCACGAGGGTCCACAGCACGCGATACCCGAACTGCGCGCCCGCCGCCGAATAGACGGAGATGCCGCCGACGTCGTTGCCGGCGGATGCCGTGACGAATCCCGGCCCCAGGACGCCCAGCAGCAACAGGAGCGAACGCCACAGGTTTCGCTTGCGCACGTCAACCACGGCGGGCACCTACTCCGTCACCCGTAATACTGCGCGTTTATGCCGCCGCACCGTCAGGCGCGGCAGCTCTTTCGCCAAGTTCTCGGGCATGATCGCATCGATAGCGTCGTCGACGGTTACGATGCCGAGCATCTTGCCTTCGTGGTCCACGACGGGAACGGCCAGCAAGTCGTAGCGGGCGATCGTGCCGGCGACGTCGCGCGCTTCCGTATCGGTGGAGACGGTCACGATGTCCGTGTCCATGATGTGCTCGATGGTCGCGTCGGGCGGAGCGAGCAGCAGCGCGCCCAGCGTGAGGACGCCGAGCAGCCGGTCTTGCTTGTCGACCACGTACAGGTAATAAATAAATTCCGACTCGGGCGCGATCTCGCGGATCTTGCGAATCGTTTGCTCGGCGGTGCGATGCGGATAGATCCACGTGTAGTCGGTCGTCATCAGGCCGCCCGCGGTGTCTTCCGAATATTTCACCAGTTCGCGCAGCTCGCCGGCCGTATATTCGTTCATCTCCGCGAGGAGCTGCGTCTGCTGTTCCTCGGGGAGTTCGGCGAGCAAATCGGCGGCATCGTCCGAGTCCATCTCCTCGATGATGTCCGCGGCGCGCTCCGTGCCGATGTCTTCGATGATGGTGCGCTGCGTGTCGGCGTCGAGATGCTCGAGCGCGTCGGCGGCGGTCTCGTCGTCGAGCTGGTGGATGACGGCTGCGGCCTCGCGCGCGGAGAGATCGCTGATGATTTCCGCGAGCTCGCTTGGATGCATGCGTGCGAACTTGCTCTCCTGCGCGAGCTGCACGTGCGAGGGACTCGTTTCGCGAATGGGCGCGACCGAGTTCCACGCGATCAGCGAGCGCGGAACGTTCTTGTAGATCCAGGGCGTGAAGCGTTTGCCGAAACTCTTGAGCCCCAGACGGCGCAGCAGCCCGCTCACGCCGACGTCGGCCGCGACCACGCGCAGCTTGCCGCCGGTGTTCGCCAGCTCGATGTCATTGATGCGCACGACCTTGCGGCCGTCGACGTCGACGATTTGCTTGTCGAGCAGATCGCTCACCAAATACAGCGCATCCTCATCCCGCGGCGCCGGAATTTTCGGCGCGGAGGTCAGGGCGACGGCGCCTCCGTGATCGACGTCCGCGATCGTGTCCATGGGGGCAAAGCGAGGACCCTGCGCCGTCCTGATCACCAGGCCGTCGACCTGCGGAAACGTGTCCTCGGGCTTGTTGACCAGAAAATCAGAGACCTTGCCGATCGGCAGATCGTTGACGGTCGCGCGCCTGCCGACCAGCTCCGAGACGAAGCCTTCATGGAACGTCATCGCCGCTCACCCCCTTTCGCAAAATAAAAAAGACTGCCCATGGACAGCCTCGCGCGGTGAGCGCCGACACCCCAGTCGCGTATGCTTTGGCACCACGCATCGTACCCAGCGAAGGGAGCCGCGTTAGACATCGCCTTGTCTCGGCGCAGTCTGGTCTACCCGGTTGGCGTCTCTCGACGTTTCTGGGCAGCGGCTTGTGTATTGCGTGGACGCCTCACCTAGCGAGGTATCCTTCTTTAGTATAGGCGCTC
>DASSZL010000165.1:0-24032 GCA_035713505.1 Vulcanimicrobiaceae bacterium
AGCGCAGCGCCCCGGGCAGCACCTTCACCTACGGCGGCATTCCGCTCCAAATCTTTGGGGCAGTGTTCGCCCAGCGGCTTCGGCCGCTGGGGATGACGCCCCACGACTATCTGCACGCCCGCGTCTTGGAGCCCAGCGGCGTGGCGGTTTCCTCATGGCGCAAACTCAAGGACGGCACGCAGCCGCTGCCGACCGGCGCGTTCTTGACCGCAGCGAACTGGGCGCGCTATGGCAAGTTCGTCGCCCGCAACGCCGGGCAATACACGCAGTGCTTTCACGGAACGCACGCAAATCCGCGCTATGGCTTATGCTGGTGGCTCGCTCCCGCGAGCGCCCCCGCGGATCTGTTCTACGCAAGCGGCTCCGGCGGCCAAGCGATGTACGTCGCTCCGTCCGAGCAAGTCGTGGCCGTGCGCTTCGGTGAAGGCGGATCGTTCAATCACGAAGCGTTCTTGAAGCGCTTGTTCGCGCCTTAGGCGCTCGCCAGTTCCTCGAGTTCGAAGCGGTTGGTCCGCATACCGAACACGCCGATCGTTACCGCGACGACGAGCATCGCAAGCGCGATCACCGAAAATACGCCGAGGGTCCCGTACGCTCGCAGCACGGCCGCGATGATGAAGCCGACGAAGATCGAGCTGAAACGGCTCCACGAGTAGACGAAACCGACGGCCTGCGACCGGATGCGCGTCGGATACAGTTCCGCTTGATACGCGTGAAAAGCGCAGGAAAACCACGCATTGGCGAGCGTGACGACTATGCCGAGCGCAATCACCGCCGCAGGCATGCGCGCCTGCGAAAAGAGCAAGCCCGCAATGGCGATGGTCGCCGCAAGCCAAACGATCTGCCATTTGCGCTGCCACTGGTCCGCCATACGCATCGCCAGCAACGGTCCAATCGGGTTCACCACCGCGATGATGAACGCGTACTCGAGTGATTTGGTGAACGTGACGCCGTGCGAAGCCAGAAAAATCGGCACCCACGACGTAAAGCCGTAAAACCCGATGGTCTGCGCAAGATTGAACACCACCATCATCGCGGTGCGCCCGCGATATGCGCGGCTCCAAATGGCGCTCCACGCGTTCCCGATGCCGCTGGGTTCGTTGCGCTCGCGGGCCGTTTTCCACCGCTGCGATTCGGGCAGGCCGCTGCGCACAAACCAAACGACGACGCCGCCCAGCGCTCCAACCATGGCCACGTACCGCCATCCCGCAAGGCCCGCGAACGTATGCGGTACGAGTACAAACGCGAGCAGTGCAGCAACCGGAATGGCCAGATAGCCGATGAACTGCGAGAATGCGATCCAGTAGCCGCGTTCCGCGGCGGGGGCGATTTCCGAAATATACGAGTCGATTGTGACGAGTTGCACGCCGATGCCCAACCCGGCGACGAACCGCCATGCGTCGACGGCGCCGGCGCTGTGCATGAACGCCATGACGAGCGTCGCGGCGGAATACCACAGAAGCGAGTACGTGAAGGTCGCTTTGCGCCCGAAGCGGTCGGAGATCCAACTAAAGATGAGCGTCCCGAAAAACATGCCGGCGAAACCGGCGGCAACGAAACTCGCGAAACCGCGCAGCGCGAACGCCGAGGGCGCCGTCGCGACGAACAATCCCTCGCGAATGAATCCCAGCGAGATATACGCCGTCATGAACAAATCGTAGAGCTCGAACCAGCCTCCGGCCGATATGCGCAAAACCGCGCTGCGGACATTCATGGCCGTTACTACGATAGGGCGCTCCTCAAATCATGGCAATTTGATAATCCAGGCTATAATCTGGCTCACGGAAACGCCGCGGTGATCAAGCCGGACAAGCAGCGTGTTCGTCGATCACGAGGTTCATGGGAAAGGCGCGCAAGCCGCAACGCCAGTCACGGGTACGACAACTAAGAGGTCTGTGGGCGCTCCCGGACGGGCAGGTACGTTATAATCGAGCAGAGCGTGAATATGAATGTTCCATGAATGAACTCTGCATGTTCACGGCTTGAAAGTATGCTACGGGAAGCGTGGAGATGAACAGCATTCCGGCATAGGCAGGATAAGAAACGGGAGAACGACGCACTAACACCATAAGCAATATTGTCGTGGCGGGAAAGGCGAAGAGCGAATACATCATGCCTCCAAGTGCTAACGTCCCGAAAGCGCCTTCGAGTTCAGTGCCGTCTCGCGCGTAAGCGACTCCCGCCAAAGCATAGATCACGACGATCAGCCCAAACGTTAACGGGATCAGCAGCGGCCAGAAGCGCTTCAAGGGCGCCTCGATACCTCGGCGGTGCTTCGATACCTCAGCATGATACTATGCTGGGCTATGCATTGGAAATGGCTTTGCGGAATGCGGTTTCGCCGTGTGTTGCCAGTGTTTGATAGAGCGCGACCGCCGATGCTTTTGCAAGCACCTCGTGGCGATACCATAAGGACGGATTAACGGCGTGCAGGCGCGCAGCGACTTCGCGAACCGCCGGAATCGTCAGGACGTAATCGTGATCGCTCAGGTGATTCACGAACGTTTCGATGGGCGGCAACGTCGCGAGCGCGTAACCATCGGCCGTCTTCTTGACCAGACCGAATTCGACCGGGTCGACGCCGGCGATTATTGCCGCGGCGCGGCACCAGGTTACGACCTTTTGCTCGTCGCCCAGCGACGGCGCGGCGTGTGCGCTCAGGAGCACGGTAACGAAACGTGCGTCGTGCCCGCGCGCAATCGCTTCGGCGCCCGAAAGACAGTGATGGCCGCCCGTATCGCCGATCGACAACTCAGGCAGCAGCGTGCCGTCGTCGTTGAACTGAAAGACCACCGTTTTCATGATGTCATGATACAAGGCCGCGGCGATCACGACGTCCCGATTGACGCGCGATGCATTATCGAAGTAGATTGCGTCGTACGTGCGCTCGAAGTTCGCGGCGATGGTCGAGTTGAACAGCTCGTGAACCAGCAGGCCGCCCGGGTAACTGTGATGCGAATTCAGATCGCTGCCCGCCGCGCTCCAAAACGGCTGGACGATTTTTCCGGTTTCCGTCCCCGGAGGAAAGACGCCGGAAACGGGCGCGTCCGCCTTCACGAACCCTTCGCGCGCGAGTGCATCGCGAAGCGCTTGCCGCGATTCCACGCTCGGATATTTGCGCGCGTAACGCGGCGACGGATCGGCGATGAGCTGCAGCGCGTCGGAACGCATCTTGGCATCGCCCATCGAGTGCACGAGCTGCATCACGCTCGCGTATTTGGCGCGCACGAACGGCGAACGATGCGCGATCAGCGCGGCGCGCGTGTTGCCGGCGGCTAGCCCTTGCGGGACTGCGGGAAGATGATGCGTTGACGCCAGCACGTCACTAACGCTGAATATGGGAGCGGCGGCCGCACCGGCCGCCGCTAGAAAGGACGCTCGCGAAAAGAGCGTGCTTCGTTTGGACTCGACGCACATACTAGTGCACTTGGCTATCTCCCTTGATGCTCCCCGCGCCGGCGGCCTTGAGCGCCGCCGAAAGCGGCCCGAGCGTGCGGTGCACGTACGAGTTGTACTTGGCCATTGCCGCGGCGTACTCGCGATCGAATCGCGCCGCGTACTGCAAGAGGGCCGGCGTGGGAGGCGCCGCCGCACCGAACCCGCCGCGCGGCAGATCCTCGCGCAGCGCTCCCGGCCACTGGATGGAGTCTTCGCCGTTCTGGTAGTTGGCCGTGAACGTATGGAAGAGCGCGTCCCGCGCGCTCATCGCGGCGTTCACGCGAGCGAGCAGGGCCGTGTTGCCGCTCTTGGTGAGCGTCTGGCGCGCCGTTGCCAGCGATTTGTCCTGATCGGTCAAATTGTCCAGCACTACGTTGAGCTTGCCGCCGATGACGCCGTACTTCTTCGCGAAGTCATACGCCGCCGCGAGCTGCGCCTGCGTATACGTGTTCTGCGGATCGGCTTTCACCTCGAACCACTGCGTGAACGTGCGGCCGTTGAGATGAATACGTGCGCCGTAACGGCCCGAAACGACCTCCGGCCCCACTTTGCTGCCTTGAAACTCTTTGGCGCACGAGGTACAGAGCGGTGGAGCGTCCTCGCGGAAGTTCCACACGACGCGGTTGATGCCGGCGAGGTTCGTCACGCCCGGACCTGCGCCGGGCCCCTCGTACTCGTTATAGGGTTGCTTGGCCGCGGGCTTCTTCTGCGGCTTGATGTGCCGGATGATATGGCCCTTGGCGTCGACGATTTCCATCTCCGGCGCAAACGCTTGCGGTGTTGCCTGATAGAAGTCGACGATCGCGCCGCTTGGCGGATTCTGGCCCGTGAAGTCGGTGTACGTGCCCTCGTCGTTGGCGTGATAGGTGTACTCGTACGCCACACGCGGCGCGAAGAGCATCGCGCCGGCTTTTTCCGCCTGCGGCAACTGCTGCAGCGAGGTGAGGTCGTCGAGAATCCACAGATCGCGTCCATGCGTCGCGATGGCGAGATCGTTGAATTCGGGCTGCTCGCGAATGTCGCGCACGGAAACCGTCGGCAGATTGATCTTGAAACTCGACCAGCGCCTGCCGGCGTCGTACGAAATCCAAATGCCGTTCTCCGTACCGGCGAAGAGCAGATTGCGGTTGCGATCGTCGGCACGAACCGTGCGGACGTACTGGTTCTCCGGCAATCCATTCACGAGTTTGGTCCACGTCTTGCCGTAATCGTGCGTCACGTACAAATACGGGGCGTAGTCGCCGCTGCGATGGCGGTCGACGTTTGCGTACGCGGTCGCCGCATCGAACGGCGAGGGCGCGATCGTTTCAATGCGGCCGTACGGCGGAACGCCCGCGATGATACGTTTGCTCCAATGCTTGCCGCCGTCGGTCGTGACGGAGACGACGCCGTCGTCGGCGCCGGTCCAGATCTCGCCCTTGCGAACCGGCGAGCCCTCGATGTCGAGCAGCGTGTCGGAGTTCTCGGCGCTCGAAACGTCGAGCGCGAGCGGACCGCCGGACGGCTGCTGATGCGCTTTGATGTTCAGCGTGAGATCCGGGCTAATGACGGTCCAGTGCACGCCGCGGTCCAGGGACTGGAAGACGACGTTGCCGCCGGCCCATAAGATATGACCGTTCCAGGGAGCGAACGCCACGGGTGCATCCCAGTTGAAGCGGTACTTGCTCTTATAGAGATCGAAACCGTTGCGCGAAAAATCGAAATACGGGATGACGAAGCGGCTCGTCTGCGTTCTCTTGTCGTAATCCGCGATCCGCTCGGTCTGCAGCGTGGCCATGATGTGATTGGGGTCCGAGGGATCGGGCACCGCCCACATGCCGTCGCCGCCAATCACGTTCTGCCAATTGCTGTTGAGAATGCCTTCCGGATTTTTTGAGTTTTCCGGCGCGCAGAAACCGTTGTTGTCCTGCAGCGGGGCGCACACCCAATACGGGTTCTCGTGCACGGATACGCCGACGTGATAAACTTCGCCGATAGGCACGTTGCGCGAAAACGACCAGTTCTTGCCGCCGTCCAGCGTAATCGCATAACCGCCGTCCTCACCGATGATGATCCGGTTCGGATCGTTGCGCGCGATCCACATGGCGTGAAAATCGACGTGCACCGGCTTGGCGATGGCTTTCCACTTGTAGCCGCCGTCGGTGCTCATCGCGAGATCGTTCGAGATGCCGTAGACTTTGTTTTCGTCTTTGGGATCGACGTTGATGTGCGTGAAATAAAACGGGCGCTGGTCGGCGATGGTGTCCGCGGAAACCATCTTCCAGTTCTGTCCGCCGTCGTCGCTGCGCCACACGATGCCGCCTTTGGCTTCGATGAGCGCATAGATGCGCTTGGAGTCGCTCGGCGCTATTGCGACCGCGCTGCGCCCCATGATGCCGGTAGGCAACCCGTGTCCGGTCAAACGCGTCCAGGTTTTTCCGCCGTCCTGCGAGCGCCAGATGCCGTCGTCGGGTCCGCCGGAATGGAACGTCCACGGCATGCGGCGGAATTGCCACATGCTCGCGTAGATGACGTTCGGATCGTTGGGGTCCATCGCAAGTTCCGCGGCGCCCGTCTGCGGGCCGACATAGAGCGTCTTGCTCCAGGTTTTTCCACCGTCGTTCGTTACGTAGACGCCGCGCGCCGTGCTGTCCTTGAACGGATCGCCGAACGCGCCCACGATCACGTGATTTGAGTCCTTCGGATCGACCAGAATGCGCGAGATGCTCCACACGTCGTGCAAACCGACGTTGCTCCACGTCTTGCCGCCGTCCGTCGTTTTGTACACGCCGTCGCCGTAGGTGACGTCGTTGCGCGGATTCGCTTCACCCGTGCCGGCCCAAACGACGTTTTCGTTGTTCGGATCGATGGCGACCGCGCCTATCGCGGAAACGTCCTGTTTTTCGAAGACCGGCGACCACGTTGCGCCGCCGTTGTCCGTCTTCCACACGCCGCCGCCCGCCGCGCCGATGTAATACAACTTGGGATCGCTGTCGATGCCGGCGACTGCCGGCACGCGCCCGCCCGCGACGGCAGGACCGACGGACCGCCACTTGAGGTGCGCGTACGGCGCGTCCAGCGCAGCGGCAAGTACGAGAGCCGCAAACATTACGGTTTCACCTCCGGAACGGAAGGCGTCTTCAGACCCGCGCTCTTGAGCGCGGCCTCGATTGCCCCCAGCGAACGCGCGTAGGCGTTATAGCGAGGAACCAGTGCGCGGTATGCGGCTTCCACGCGTCCGGCGTAGTTCTCAACCGCGGGCGTTATTATGCCTAATCCGAAGAACCCCAGGCCCTGATAGTCTTCGCGCAGCGCGCCGGGGCGCTGAATGGAGTCTTCGTCATTGTGGTAGTCCGCGGTGAGCTCGTGGAAGAGCGTTTCGCGTGCGGCAAGCGCAGCGTCGATTTGCTTTTGCAGCGCCGCGTTGTTCTTCGTTTTCGCATTACTCTTGGCCGCGTTCAGTTCTTTCTTCACCGAATCCAGGCCGTTGAGCATCGAGTCGATGACCGAGAACTGGCGCGTGTACTTCTTGCCGAAGGCATAGCTGCGTTCGAACTGCGCCTGCGTGAAGTGCGTCTGCGGGTCCGGGCGAACCGTAAACGGTTCGACGTACGTCTTTCCGGCCACCGTCATGCGCACGTAGTAGCGTCCGGGCGGCACACCCGGTCCTTCGTTCGGTCCCTGGTATGATTCTTTGGCTGCGCCGTACCACTTGACCGGTCCGTCGATTTGGAAATCCCACACATACCGGTTGATGCCGACCTTGTTGCTCGCCCACGGCACCTGCTTACCGTGCACCTTGTGCGTGCCCTTGACCGTGCGAATCACGTGCCGGCTCGCATCGAGAATCTCGATCTGCGGAGCGGGTTTGATTTCTTGCGGCAGGTAATAGGTGATGATGGCTCCGTACGGCGGATTCTGTCCCGCGTAATCGGTGTACGTGCCTTCGTCGTCCGAATGCAGGTTGTATTCGTACGCAGTGCGCGGCGCAAGCACGAACGGGCGCCCGGCGCCGTTCGGCAGCATGCGCAGCGCGCGAATGTCGTCCATCACGTAGAGCGAACGACCGTGCGTGGCGATGAGCAGGTCATCCCATTTCGGCTGAATGCGAATGTCGCGCACGGACACGGTCGGCATGTTATTGCGAAAATCGTGCCACGAGCCGCCGCCGTCGAATGATATCCACATTCCGGCTTCCGTGCCGGCGTACACGATGCGCGCATCGTGACTGTCTTGGCGCACGGAACGAACGTACTGCGTTTGCGGCAGGTTGTTGACGATCGAGGTCCAGTGCTTGCCGAAGTCGTGCGTGACGAACAGGTACGGCTTGAAATCGCCCAAGCGGTGCCGGTCGATGTTCGCGAAGGCCGTGCCGTCGGAGATCGCCGAGGGCGTAACGGTCTCGACGCGGCCGTAAGGCGGTACGCCCGGCGGCGTCACGTTTTTCCAATGCTTGCCGCCGTCACGCGAGAGCTGCACCAAACCGTCGTCCGTGCCGACCCAGATCTCGCCCTTACGCAGCGTCGATCCTTCGATGTAAATAATCGTATCGGTGTACTCGGCACCGGAAACGTCGTGTGTGATCGGTCCGCCTGACGGCTGCTGGTGCGACTTCATGTTCAACGTGAGATCGGGGGTCAGCACTTTCCAGTGAATGCCGCGATCGGTTGATTGGAAAATCACGTTGCCGCCGACCCAGGCGACATGTCCGTCCCACGGTGCGAACGCGATTGGCGAGTCCCAGTTGAAGCGGAATTTCGCCAGCGAGAGATTGTAGTTGCCCAGCGAGCGCTCGATGTACGGCATCGCGAAGATAAAGTCGTGCGTCTTCTTGTTGAAGACCGTCACCACGCCGTTCTCCGAATCGGCCCACAGCCAGTTCGGATCGATCGGATCGGGAACGACCCATTCGCCGTCGCCGCCTGTCGCGGACACCCAGTACTTGTTGAGCAGACCGGAGGGATCCAGGGAATTGTTCGGCCCGCACCAGCCGCTGTTGTCCTGCCAGCCGCCGCAGACCCAGTACGGATTTTCGTTCGAATAGGCGATGTGGTAGACTTCGCCGATTGGAATGTTGCGGTCGAAGAACCAATGCCCGCCGGCGTCGACCGTACGCGCGATCCCGCCGTCTTCACCGACGATGATGCGCTTTGGATCGTTGTTCGCGATCCAAATCGCGTGATAGTCGACGTGAACCGGCCGGGCGATCGCTTTGAATTTCTTACCGCCGTCGGTCGATTCGGCGAGCATCATCGACACCGCGTAGACTTTGTTCTCGTCCTTCGGGTCCACCGCGATGTGCGAGAAATAGAACGGACGCTGATCGACCAGTGTATCGTTCGAAACCATCGTCCAGTTCGCACCGGCATCATCGGAGCGCCAAAGAATGCCTTGATTGGACTCGATGAGCGCGTACACGCGTTTGCCGTTGCTCGGCGCGATGGCCAGGCCGATGCGTCCCGTGATGCCCGTGGGCAGACCATGGCCGGTCAGTTTCGTCCAGGTCTTTCCGCCGTCGGTCGATTTGTACAAACCGTCGTCGGGACCGCCGCTCGTGAACGTCCACGGCTGCCGCTTGAAATGCCAAATACCGGCATAGACGACGTTCGGATCGCTCGGGTCCATGGCGATATCCGATGCGCCGCTCTGATCGCTCACGAAGAGCGTTTGGCTCCAGGTCTTTCCGCCGTCCCACGTGACGTAGACGCCGCGATCGTGACTGGGGCCGAACACATCGCCGAGCGCGCCGACGACCACGTGGTTCGGGTCCTTCGGATCGATGGCAATGCGCGAGATGTGACGCGTGCCTGCCAGGCCCAGGTTCTTGAACGTTTTTCCGCCGTCGGTCGATTTGTAGACGCCGTCGCCGTAGGTCACGTCGTTGCGCGGATTGCTCTCACCCGTGCCGACCCATACGACGTCGTTGTTCTTGGGATCGATCGCGACCGCTCCGATGGCGGCTACTTTTTCTTTCTCGAAAACCGCTTGCCACGTCTCACCGCCGTCTTGCGATTTCCAAACGCCGCCGCCCGCGGATCCGATGTAGTACAAATTCGGGTCCGTGTCCGAGCCTGCAACCGCGGCGACTCGTCCGCCGGGAAGCGCGGGACCGATTTCGCGCCACGGCATATTCGACCACGGCGGTCCGGGCGTGGGCGTCGGGCTCGGTGTGGGCGTAGGTTTGGCGGGCTTGGGCGGCGGAGTGCCCTTGACGCTTGCGGGCTTAGCCGGAAGCGGACTCGCCGTCGCGGGCGTTGACTGCACTTGCGCAGCCGCCGGAGCCGCAGCAAAAATTGCCGTCAGAATAAAAGCTGCAATAGACACGGGTCGCGTCATTCGATCCTCCACTGGTTGAATGGCGCGATTAGTTCGTGGTGATGTTTTTCCTTTTAACGCACGGGATTCATGCCGTAGAAAAGGCACGCACGAGCGCAACGCCCGCGAACGCCGCGACAAGGCCCAGCACGACGCTGCCGGCAGCATAAGCGAGCGCCAATAATTGGGCACGATCGCCGATGAGCGTAAGCGTGTCGTACGAAAAACTGGAAAACGTGGTGTAACCGCCCAGAACGCCCGTCATCAGGAACACCCGGATCAGCGGCGCGCCGCTGAACGTGCGCGTCTGCGTGACTTCGGCGACGACACCGATCACCAAACTGCCCGTTATGTTGATGATGAACGTCCACCACGGAAAACCGGGACCGACCCGCTGCGTAATCGCGAAGGTCAACACGTAGCGAATCACCGATCCGATGCCGCCGCCCACGAGGACTGCGAGCACGGACTGCCAGCCGATCAAGCCGGGCCTTTCGGGGAGCCGCTCTTGTAGTGAATGATTTCGACCGTTTCCAGCGTGACCAGGCCTTCGCGCACCATGTCGTCGAGCAGCGGAATGAAATCGCGAATCTTTTCTTCGGTGTCGACGATCTCGATCAAGATCGGCAAGTCCGTGGAGAGATCGAACACACGCGCCGCGTGAACGACGGAATGTCCGCCGAATCCCTCGACGCCTTTGAAAACGGTCGCGCCGGAGAGTCCATTCTTACGCGCGGCTTCGACGATGGCGGTATACAGCGGCTGCGAGCCGCGACGATCGCTCTCGCCGACGAAGATGCGCAGCAGCTTGCCGCTGCCCGAGAGTTTAATGCGAGCCTCCGGCGGTGCGCGCGTGCTCGAAATACGGCACGTTCACGTGGTACGCCCACCACTCGGAGAAGCCGATCATGACGCACATGAGGATAAAGAATAAGATAAGACCGACGCCCCAAGCACGCTTGCGACGGGGAGACATGCCGGAAAAACGGCTCATGCGTGCGCAGTTCGGGGGTTTTCCACAAGGGCTCCTTCCGGCGAAGGCGTATGCTGCAGCCCAATGAGCCGTCTTTTCGCCCCGTTTGCAGCGGGACTGCTGCTGTTTATTTTCGCGCTGAGCGCGAGTCCGGCAGCGGCGGCCCAGCCGCCCGCCGCGAACAACCCGGCGGCGGTGCGCGTCTACGCGCGCGTCTTGCGCAAGATCAACCCGCAGATGCCCGGCTGGCAGAGCCAGTCCCTCGCCAAGCACCTGCTCATCAACGCCGACCGCTGGAAAATCGACGCCAACATGCTCGTGGCGCTCGTCACGGTGGAATCGGCATGGCATACGCACGCGCGTTCATGGGCCGGCGCAATCGGCCTTGGACAGCTCATGCCCGGCACCGCGGCGACATTACACGTCAACCCGCGCGACCCGTATCAGAACTTGCAGGGCGCCGCGCGATATCTCTACGGACTGCTCACGCGCTTCCAACACAAACCCGATCACTACGCGCTCGCGTTCGCCGCGTACAATGCGGGGCCGAAGGCCGTTGAACAGTTCGGCGGCATTCCGCCGTTTGCGGAGACGGAGAACTACGTCGTGAAGGTCACGACGACGTGGCGGAAGATCTCCCGCATGGTGCACATTCCGCGCACCCGCGCGCGCGCAATCGACGCTATCGCCGCCATCGCGTCCCCAGACCTCAGCTACTGGGAAGGCGCTCAAGCACAGCGTTAACCGCGTCGACCGCGGTATGCGCCGCATCGACGAACACGGCCGACGCTCCCGCATTGCGCGCGGCCTCTAGGTCGCTGCTCTTGTCCCCAATCACGATACAGCACGACGGATCGACGCCCATCGCGCGCGCCGCGTCAAAAATGAGTTTCGGTTTGGGCTTGCGGCATTCGCAGTCAACCTCGGGTGCATGCGGACAGTACAGCGCGGCCGCAAAAGGTCCCAGCAATTCCTCGACGCGCCGGTTCACTGCCTCGACCTGATCGAGCGTAATCATGCCTCGTCCGACACCGCTCTGATTTGAAACCACCGCGACCGGAATTCCGGCGGCGCGCAGCCGGTCAAGCGCTTCGCGCATGCCCGCGATGGGCCGCACCGCCAGCGGATCGCCGTTATAAGGAATATCGACCACGATCGTACCGTCGCGATCGAAGATGACGCCGCAGGTTTTCACGCGGCGCATTTTCGCCTTTAGGCGGCGTGAGTCCCCGCATACGCCGGAAAGATGTGCGCTTCTTCTTCTTTGATGTGATGCAGCAGTACGTCGCTGAGCACGTGCACGCGAGCGATGTACATATCGCTGCGGCAATCGGTTTGGGCGACTTCGTCGAGCAAACGCAGCACCAAGTGATGCTCCTGCTCGCCGTGCAGCGGCGTGACGCGATCTGCGGCCCATTCCGGCGCGTTCGGCAACTGCTGGTAGATGAGCGCTTCTTCCATGTCGATGTGACGGCGAACGAGCTCGTCCATCTCGCGCATCAGGGCCTTACGCCCGCTGCATGCGCACTTTGAAAGCGCATCAAACTCCACGAACAATTGGCCGATACGCGTGTGTTCTCTGCGAAGAACGGTCAGCGCATCCATGAAGTCCCCCCGTGCAGTTGTGTAGGGCTTGCTTTCCCGCGTAAATTGTGGATTAAACGGTGAATAGCGCGAATGCCGCAACAAACATGAGCGCGAACGTCACCCATGCCCATGCGTTCGCAAGAATGGAATTACGCCACTTACCCATGACGTTGGCCGTATTCGCAATTCGGATTACCAGAAAAATGAGCGGCACCGAAACGATTCCGTTGAGAACCGCCGACCAATAGAGTGCTCGTATGGGATCCAAGCGAGTGAACGGCAGGGCGATACCAACCAGCAGCCCGGCTGCAAGCACCGCGTAAAATTGCGGAGCGCGCTTGGGCTGCTCGTTGAGACCCTGGCGCCGGAACGAGAGCATTTCAGCGGCGATGTAGGCCGACGAGCCGGCGAGCGCCGGAATGGCGAGCAGGCCGGTACCGACCATGCCGAGCGTGAAGAGCAGCGCGGCAAGGTGCCCCGCCAGCGGTTCGAGCGCGCGAGCCGCGTCCTGCGCGGTCTGGATGTTCGTCTTTCCGTGCGCGAAAAGCGTCAGCGCCGTCGTCGTGATGATAAAGAACATCACGAGGTTCGAGAACACCATGCCGACGTTCACGTCGAAATGCGCGTCGCGGATCTCCTCGTCGGTCGCGCCGCGCCGCTCCTTCAGTGTGGTGCGTCCCTGCGCTTTTTCTTCTTCCACCTCGAGCGCGGATTGCCAGAAGAACAAGTACGGCGTGATCGTCGTGCCCAGGACGCCCATCGCCGTCGTGATCCAGCCTTTCGTCAACTGCACCTGCGGAACGACCAAATGCGTGAAGACCTCGCTCCAGCGCGGATGCACGATGAAAGCGGTCACGATGTACGCGCAAAGCGTGAGCGTCAAATATTTCAGGAACGATGCGATGCGCCGGTACGAAAGATAGATAAGGCCGACGATGAGCACCGCGCCGAAGAGCACGTTCCACACGGGCGTCGGCAAAACAGGCGCCACCATATGCGCGGATGCGGCCATACCCGCGAAATCCGCGCCCACGTTAAACGTGTTCGCGGCAATCACCATCACGGCAATCGCATAGGCGGCCCAGAGGGAAACCGACGAGCGTATGTTCGCGGCAAGCCCCCGGCCCGTCACCATGCCGATGCGCGCGCACATGCCCTGCACGACCGCCATCATCGGCGTGGTAAACAGCGCGAGCCACAACATCGAAAGGCCGGCGGAAGCGCCGGCCACGGAGTACGTCGAGATCCCGGACGGGTCGTCGTCCGCAGCTCCGGTGATGAGGCCGGGCCCGAGCGTGATTAGGCGCTGCCAGAGGCTGCGAGTGGGCGCACCTACTTCGGCCGCTTCAATGGCTTTCAACCGCATGCACGAGCGTCATACCCGCTTTTCATGCAGGCGGCCTGAGCAAGCTACCCGAAGGTCGCTGCGGTAAGGAAACGAACGTTGCGCATTTACGCCGCTTTGCTTTTGGCTATTCTGCTCGTGCTGCAGGGACCAAGCTCGGCTCGGGCCGCCGAACCGACTCTGCACGGCGTGCAGACGCAAGTCGCCGACGATTCGAGCGTAGCAATCCAGCTGGAGTTTACCGGCGGTTTGCCCGACGTGCGGGTCGTTCGCTCCGGCGAGCACACGGTGCACGTCGTCTTCATCGGCGCGCAGATCGTCCCCCACGATCATTATGCAATTCCACACGCGGGTGAAATCGAGCGCGGCAATTTCGCCGGCTTCGCAGGCATCGGCATGCGCCTGGATCTCTCTCTGCGCGATGGACCGCTGAAAGTAACGACGCAGGAATTTCCGCACACGGGCGTCGTCGTCGTGCACGTTCCGGCCAAACATTCCGACAATGAAGCGCTTGCGACCGCGCCGGAAACGGGAAGCGGCAGTGAGCGCACCGCGTTCGTACCGCTTTCGTTCGCCGACGTCAGCGAAGTTGCGGGCATCCTGGTTCGGGGCGCGACGGTTTCGCCGCTGGACAACTTCTATCCGCAGTCGCCGTTCGCAGCGCCCACGCCCAATCCCAACGGCTCGTCGTCAAGTTCGTACGTCAATACGAGGGCGCCGACGTACGTCACCATTCCCGCCGCGGCAATTTTAGCGAACAAGGATACGCCGCAAGGCTCGAAGCTCGACGACCACGTCGCCATCGATCGGCGCCTGAACGCAATTATTTTGACCGGGACGCCGGCGCAGATCGCGGACTACAAGCGCATCATCTCGTACATCGACGTTCCGTCACGAAGCGTGCTGCTCGAAACGCAGATCGTGGAGCTCACGCAAACCGCCGCGCGGAATTTGGGCATCGATTACTCAGATGCCAATGGAAATCTCGCAAGCGCAACGTTCAACGCCAGCACGAACCAGCGCTTAAACGCCGGCGTCGGGCTGCAAGCGAAGCTGAGCGCGCTGCAGGAAACCGGCCAAGCAAAAATTCTCGCGCAGCCGCGCATCCTCGCGCTGAACGCGCGGCCGTCCGCCATCCTCTCCGGTGAAGCGGTGCCGATTTTCAACTCCGTGGTCGTTCCATCGGGCGGCGGCACGATTATCGAACAGCAGATCCAATACATCAACGTCGGCGTCAGTCTGGAGATTCTGCCGCGCATCGCGGCCGACGGACGCGTTACCACTCAAATCTTCAGCGAAGTCTCCAGTATCATCGACTACGTTCAGAACACGCCGCGTATCGCGGTGCGACAAGGTCTGACGTCGGGTATCGTCAGCGACGGCGAGTCCCTCGTCGTCGGGGGCCTCCTCCAGGAAACGGAAATCACTCAGCTGCGCAAAGTTCCCGGTTTGAGCGATCTTCCGCTCATCGGCGGGTTCTTCCGCGCGAACAGCACGAGTAAGCAGACGACAAACCTCTATCTCGTCGTCACGCCTCACGTTCTTTCCAACAAGGCACCCGTTACCAAGTAGAAAGCAGCAGACCATGTCTCGTTCTCTCGCAGCGCTCTGCGCGCTTTTTGCGATTGCGGCCGTATCATTCGGCGCACCAGCGCATGCGCAAAGCAGCCGTACCGAAGTCATATTCCGCAACACTACCTCATATTGCGTTTGGGTAACGCTGTATAAGAAAGACGCTTCCGGTCCCGCCGGGACGCTGGCGGATCCCGTTCAGATCAAAGAAGAGCCTCGTACGAACACCGGTCCGCTTTCCGTACCGGCCGGAAAAACATACACCTTCCGCATCAAACCCACGCGATGGCTGCGCCTGCGCGCCGAGCTCGAAAACCACTGCGGCAGCGGCGCCGTATACGACACGCACATTACAACCGGCGACGCCGGCAACTATGACTATCTCCATTACACCCTGCACAAGGGCACCGGCAACTACTATCTGACCAGACCGTAAGGAGACTTCATGAAACGCATCATCGCCTGTGTTGCCGCGGCGCTCGCGCTGCTCGCGATGCCCAAGCCCGTGACCGCCGCCCAAGACAGCGGCATCTGGATCCACAACACGACCGGTTACTGCGTGTGGGTGACGGTTTATACGGCAGGAAGCCAAGTACGCAAGGGCGGCTTTCCGAATTGGGTTCCAGCCAACGACAAGCGTCTGTATCCGATCAGTTGGCGCGGCGTCGGCGAGGAGTTTCGCGTCCGCGCCGAGGTTTTGAGCACGAAAGCCTGTGAGCCGCAAAACAGCGCGCACCCGCTTCAAGCGGACATCGACACGCACGTTCGCGGGAATCTGGCCTACCAGGTACGCCTGGTACATGAAGGCGGCCGCAACTTCCGCTTCATCCGCTACTAGTCGCGAGCGCGCACCGGCCCAAAACGGCGGCGACAACAGTGCCGCCGTTTTATTTTAGCCTTTACGCCTCGACGTAAATCTCCGAGCCCTTATCGACGAACTCTTTTGATTTTTCCGCCATGCCGCGCTCGGCAAACTCGCGTACTTCCTGCGTGATCTTCATCGAGCAGAAATGCGGGCCGCACATCGAGCAGAAGTGCGCCACTTTCGCGCCTTGCGCGGGCAGCGTCTCGTCGTGGAATTCGCGCGCCGTTTCCGGGTCGAGCGAAAGATTGAACTGGTCTTCCCAGCGGAATTCGAAGCGCGCTTTGCTGAGCACGTCGTCCCAATGCCGTGCGCGCGGATGTCCCTTCGCGACGTCCGCGGCGTGCGCGGCGATCTTGTAGGTGATGACGCCGTCCTTCACGTCCTTCTTGTTCGGCAAGCCCAGGTGTTCTTTGGGCGTGACGTAGCAGAGCATCGCCGTGCCGAACCACCCGATCATCGCCGCGCCGATCGCGCTCGTAATATGGTCGTAACCCGGCGCGATATCGGTGACGAGCGGCCCGAGCGTGTAGAACGGCGCTTCCTGGCAAATCTCCAACTGCTTGTCCATGTTCTCTTTGATGAGATGCATGGGCACGTGTCCCGGGCCTTCGATCATGACCTGCACGTCGTGCTTCCACGCGATTTGCGTGAGTTCGCCTAGCGTTTCGAGCTCACCGAACTGCGCCGCGTCGTTCGCGTCGGCTTGGCAGCCCGGGCGCAGACCGTCGCCAAGCGAGAACGCGACGTCGTACGCCTTCATGATTTCGCAGATCTCTTCGAAATGCGTGTAGAGGAAGTTCTCCGCGTGATGCGCGAGGCACCATTTCGCCAGAATCGATCCGCCGCGTGACACGATGCCCGTGACGCGGGTCGCGGTGAGCGGCACGTAGCGCAGCAGTACGCCGGCGTGAATGGTGAAGTAGTCCACGCCCTGCTCGGCCTGTTCGATAAGCGTGTCGCGATAGAGTTCCCACGTCAGGTCTTCCGCTTTGCCGTTGACCTTCTCGAGCGCTTGATAGATGGGCACGGTGCCAATCGGCACCGGCGAGTTGCGCAGAATCCACTCGCGCGTTTCGTGAATATTCTTGCCGGTCGAAAGATCCATCACGGTGTCGGCGCCCCAGCGCGTCGCCCACGTCATCTTTTCGACTTCTTCCTCGATGGTCGAGGTGACGGCGGAGTTGCCGATGTTCGCATTGATCTTCACCAGGAAATTGCGCCCGATGATCATCGGCTCGCTTTCCGGGTGATTGATGTTCGAGGGAATGATGGCGCGCCCGCGAGCGACTTCATCGCGTACGAATTCCGGCGAGAGCCCTTCGCGAATCGCGATATACTCCATCTCCGGCGTGACGACGCCCTTGCGCGCGTAATGCATCTGCGTGACGTTCGCGCCCGCCTTCGCGCGCCGGGGGTTGCGCGAGGCTTTGAAGCGCACCGTTTCGAGTTCCGGCATCGCGTCGCGTCCGCGCCGGTACACGGAGGTGGGTTTGTCCAGTTCTTCGGTATCGCGGCGATCGAGGATCCACTGCTGGCGGATCGCCTCCAGCCCGCGATGAACGTCCGTCGTTTGGGCGGGGTCGGTATACGGTCCGCTCGTGTCGTACACGACGTGCTTCTCGCCGTTCGTTAGCGTAATCTCGCGCATCGGCACGCGGATGGACGGATGCGAACCCGCGGCATACGCTTTACGCGAAGCCGGAGCAACGGATGAATCAGCGACTGACATGACTTGAAACTCCCTTCCTACGCCGGCATTACCCGGATCAGGTTACAAGCGGTCGGCCGAAGCGGCCCTCTCAGCAATAAGCTCCCGCGTGCCGGTAGTCTACCCCGCTTGCGCCGGGATTCCCCCATTACGGTCGCCAACTCGCTGCGCGTGCCTGCATCCCGCTCAACGGTGTTGCCGTACGCCATGCTCGCATCGGCTCAAATTGCCGTCGGGGCGGCGGCGATTTTCGCGCGCTTTGCGCTGAGCGGCGCGCCCCCGCTCGCGGTTGCGGCGTGGCGATTGATTATTGCGTCGGCGGTATTGCTCGTGATTGCGGGCGTTCGGGGACCTCGAACCCTCGGCCGCTCTTCGATACCTCAGCGTGACACGCAGCAGTGGATATTCGTCGCGGCGGGGGTGGCGCTGGCGGTGCATTTTGCGTCGTGGATTTGGTCGCTGGATTACACGAGTGTCGCGGTGTCGACGCTGCTCGTCGCGACGACGCCGATTTGGACGGCGCTGTACGACTCCGCGGTGCATAAGCGGCACCTCTCGCCCGCTGCATTGGGAGCGTTCGCGCTGGGCGGCGCGGGACTCGTGCTCGTCGTGGGATTCAACCAGACGAATCCGCCGATTGCGGGACATCATCTGCTCGGCAGTGCGCTCGCGCTGATCGGCGCGATTGCCATCGGCGCCTACTTCGTGCTCGTGCGTGAAGTGCGCGAGGGCCACGGCACGCGCGCGATCGTCACACGCACGTATTCGTGGGCGGCGCTCGTGCTGCTCGTCGGATCGCTTGCGGCGCGGCAGGCGCCGCCCGCATTTTCCGATGCGAAGGCGTGGGGCGGAATCTTGGCGATGGCACTGATTTCGCAGTTGCTGGGGCACACGGCGCTCAACGCTTCGCTGCGGTGGTTTTCACCGAGCGCGGTCGGCATGAGCACGCTGCTCGAACCGGTGACGGCCGCTCTGCTCGCCTTCTTCATCTTTGCGGAAAAACTCACGCCGCTCGCATTATGCGGCGGCGTGCTGGTGCTGATCGCGATCGGCGTATTCTTACGGGAAGAGCGCGCTATTCCTCAAGCATGAAGATCGCGGCGGCTCCCGGACCGGCGTTTGCCGCGATTGTCGGACCCGCTTCCCAAACGCTGATTTCTTTTAGCGGACCGATTAAGCGCTTCTTCAATTCCTCGGCAATTGTTTGACCGAGTTCCGGAGCATGCGTATGCGTGATGGCCACTCGAGACGCCGTCGGGCGCTCCAGCCGGCGCGACATGATGCTCGCAAGCATTTGCTTGGCTTGATCCCAGGATTTGACGGTGGTCTCGGGTTCGAGCGTTCCGTCGGTGCCCACGCGCGTGATGGGCACCAGGTGCATTACGGTTCCGAGCACGAGCTGCGCTTTATTGATGCGCCCGCTTTTGGCCAGGAATTTGAGGTCGGGATAGATCGCATACCCATGCTGCGTACCGATCCATCTCTTGGCGGCGGCCACGATGGTTTGCGCATCCATGCCGGTCTTCGCCAAACGCGCCGCGCCCGATGCAATCAGGCCAATTCCGCCGGAGAGCGTCTTGCTGTCGACCAGGTGCACTTTGCCGCCGAACTGCGCCGCAGCTTGCTGCGCATGCTCGAACGTTTTCGAGAGTTTGGATGCGACGGTGATACACACCACCTCGTTACCGGCCTGCACGTGTTTGCTAAAGAGCGCGGCGAAGTCGTCGGGCGGCGGCGGTACGGTCACGGGCAGTTCGCCGTTCGGATCGAGCTTCGTGTAGAAGTCGCTCAGACGCAAATCCACGCCGTCGTGATATTCGCGATCGCCCAACCGGACGATGATCGGAACCATCTCCAGCCCCATGGCCTGCGCCTGCGCGGAAGTGAGATCGCACGTTGAATCGGTGACGATGGAAACCGGCACGGAAGGTCCTCCGATGTTGATATCGGCTTTTCGGACGGATGGCGCCACCCGGCCAATTGGACCGATCCATTTGCAAGGAAATGGATGGCACAGGCGGAAGGCGCGAGACTATGACCACCGCCATTGACGCCCAACCCCAGACGCCAGCGATCCCTCCGGCGCCCGAACCCGACCCGCAAGAGACCCGCGAGTGGGTCGAGGCGATGCAAGGCGTGCTCGAACATGAGGGCCGCGGCCGCGCGCAGCAGCTCATCGAAACGATCGTCGACGCGGCGCAGCGCGAAGGCGTGCACGTTTCGCTGGGCATGTCGACGCCGTACATCAACACCATTCCGCCGGCGGACCAGCCGCCGTTGCCGGGCAACGACGAACTCGAGACGCGCATCCGGCACTACGTGCGCTGGAACGCGATGGCGATGGTGGCGCGCGCGAACAAAGAATCGTCGGAACTGGGCGGACACGTCGCCAGTTTCGCATCGGCCGCGACGCTGTACGACGTCGGGTACAATCACTTCTTTCGCGGACAAACGGATTCGTTCGGCGGCGACCTGGTGTTTTTGCAAGGTCACTCCGCGCCCGGATTTTATTCGCGCGCGTTCGTCGAAGGACGCATTACCGAAGCGCAGCTCGAGAATTTCCGGCGTGAGGTCGACGGCGGCGGACTCTCGTCGTATCCGCACCCGTGGCTGATGCCGGACTTCTGGCAATTCCCAACCGTGTCGATGGGCCTTGGCCCCATCATGTCGATTTACGCCGCGCGCTTCATGCGCTACATGAACGATCGCGGGACGATAGACGCCGCGGATCGCAAAGTTTGGACGTTTCTGGGCGACGGCGAGATGGATGAGCCCGAATCGCTCGGCGCGATTTCTCTCGCCGGACGCGAGCACATGGACAATCTCATTTGGGTGATCAACTGCAACCTGCAGCGCCTCGACGGGCCGGTGCGCGGCAACGGCAAGATCATTCAAGAGCTGGAGACCGTGTTCAAAGGCGCAGGCTGGAACGTCATCAAGGTGATCTGGGGCAGCAGCTGGGATCCGCTGCTCGAACGCGACCATAGCGGCCGGCTCGTGCAGTTGATGAACGAGTGCCTCGACGGCGATTATCAGACGTTCAAGTCGCGCGACGGCAAGTTCGTGCGCGACAACTTCTTCGGGCGTTATCCCGAAACGGCTGAACTGGTCGCGCACATGAGCGACGACGACATCTGGGCGCTGCAGCGCGGCGGCCACGATCCGCGTAAAGTCTACGCCGCGTACAAGGCCGCGTTCGAGCATAAGGGGCAGCCGACCGTCATTCTCGCAAAGACCATCAAAGGGTACGGCATGGGCGAGTCGGGCGAAGCGCAAAACATCGCGCACCAAGCCAAAAAAATGAAAGTGGAGTCGATGCGCAAATTCCGCGATCGCTTCCACTTGCCGATTCCGGACGCGGAAGTCGAGAAACTGCCGTTCGTTCGTCCGTCGGACGAGAGCGCGGAGATGAAATACCTGCGCGACCTCGTGGACCGGCGCGGGCATATTCCGACTCGCCGCACGAAGTCGGTGTCGGTCACGATTCCGGCCCTCGATGCGTATGAATCGCACCTCAAAGGCAGCGGGGAGCGCGAGATTTCGACGACGATGGCGTTCGTTCGTCTGTTCACAACCCTGCTCAAAGACAAAGACATCGGCCCGAAGATCGTCCCGATCGTCGCGGATGAATCGCGCACGTTCGGCATGGAAGGGCTTTTCCGCCAACTCGGCATCTACTCGTCGGTGGGCCAGCTCTACCACCCGCAAGACGCCGAGCAGTTGATGTGGTACCGCGAGGATCGCCAAGGGCAGATTCTGCAGGAAGGCATCAACGAGGCCGGCGCGATTTCGTCATGGATCGCGGCCGGCACCGCGTACTCGACCCATAACGTGCCGATGATTCCGTTCTACATCTACTACTCGATGTTCGGGTTCCAGCGCGTGGGCGACCTCGCGTGGGCAGCCGCGGATTCGCGAACGCGCGGATTCTTGCTCGGCGGCACATCGGGGCGCACCACGCTCAACGGTGAAGGCCTGCAGCACGAGGACGGGCACAGTCAAGTCTTCGCATCGTTCATTCCGAATTGCGTCTCCTACGATCCGACCTACGGTTACGAAGTAGCGACAATCATACAAGACGGCTTGCGCCGCATGTACGAAAATCAGGAAGACGTGTACTACTACATCACGCTGCTCAACGAAAATTATCAGCATCCGGACATGCCGCAGGGCACGGCCGACGGCATCTTGCGCGGGATGTATCTGCTGCATGACGCGGGCAAGACCGATAAGAAGGTCCAGCGCGTGCAACTGCTCGGCAGCGGCGCGATTTTGCGCGAAGTCGAGGCGGGCGCGGAGTTGCTCGCAAGTGACTGGGGCGTAACCGCGGACGTCTGGAGCGCGACGAGCTTCAACCAACTCCGCCGCGACGGCATCGATGCCGAGCGTTGGAATTTGCTGCATCCCGAAGAGAAACAGCGTCTTTCGTACGTCGAGCAATGCTTGAACGATCGCAAAGGCCCGGTGATTGCCGCGAGCGATTATATTCGCACGTTCGCCGACCAGATTCGTCCGTACGTCAAACGCCGCTACGTAACGCTCGGCACCGATGGATTCGGGCGAAGCGATTTCCGGCGCAAACTGCGCGAGTTTTTCGAAGTCAACCGCTACTACGTCGCGCTTGCCGCCCTCAAGGCGCTCGCCGACGAAGGAGAGATTCCCCTGAAAACCGTTTCCGAGGCGATTAAGAAATACAACATCGATCCGTCAAAGCCCAACCCGGTGACGGTGTAGCATGGCGCAGACCGTCGA
The DNA here is from genome assembly GCA_035713505.1 of Vulcanimicrobiaceae bacterium. Classification (GTDB taxonomy): domain Bacteria; phylum Vulcanimicrobiota; class Vulcanimicrobiia; order Vulcanimicrobiales; family Vulcanimicrobiaceae; genus DATGJX01. The sequence continues at coordinate 22,535 of DASSZL010000165.1, forward strand.
GGTGCGCGTTCCCGACATCGGCGATTTCAAAGACGTGCCGGTGATCGAGATACTGGTCAAACCGGGTGATGCGATCAAGAAAAACGACTCGCTCGTCACGCTCGAATCCGACAAGGCGTCCATGGAGGTACCGGCGCCGGCGGACGGCACCGTGCAGAACGTCAACGTAAAAATCGGCGACAAGGTGAGCCAGGGCAGCGTCATTCTTTCGCTCGCCGCTCTCGAGGCGGCGCCTGCAGCAGCGCCTGCAGCAGCGCCTGCGGCGGCGCCCCCGCAAGCCCAGCAAAGCGTCGTCGAATTGAAAGTGCCGGATATCGGCGACTTCAAAGACGTGCCGGTGATCGAAGTGCTCGTCAAGCCGGGCGATACCGTCGCGAAAGACGCGTCGATCGTCGTGCTCGAGTCTGAAAAGGCGTCAATGGAAGTTCCGGCGAGCGTGGGCGGCACCGTCGCCGACGTACGCGTAAAGCCGGGCGATAAAGTCTCGCAAGGCAGCGTCATTGCGACGGTGCGGGCGGCGGAGGTCGCGCACACGGCACCGGTACCGGCAAAGGCACCGGCGGCGGCACCGGCACCGGCACCGGCAAAGGCGAGCGAGAACGGCGAGGTGCACGCGAGCCCATCGATACGGCGGTTCGCGCGTGAGCTCGGTGTCGATTTGCATCGCGTACAGCCCAGCGGACCGAACGGGCGCGTCACGCGCGACGACGTGCAGCACTTCGTCAAACGCGCGATGGAGGACGGCGGCGCCGCGAGCGGCACGGGAACGGGCGGCCTGCCAATCGCACCGTGGCCGAGCGTCGATTTCGCGCAGTTCGGCGAGATCGAACGCAAGCCGCTTTCGCGCATCAAGAAGATTTCCGGTCCGAACCTGCACCGGAACTGGGTGATGATTCCGCACGTCACGCAAAACGACGACGCGGACGTAACGGAACTGGAAGCCTTCCGCAAAGAACTCAACGCCGAGTACGGCAAGCAAGGCGTCAAAGTCACGATGCTCGCGTTTCTCATCAAAGCGTCCATTGCCGCGCTCAAGAGATTCCCCGAGTTCAACAGTTCGCTCGCCGGTGACGATCTGGTGTATAAGCGGTACTACAACATCGGTTTTGCCGCGGATACGCCGGGCGGCTTGGTCGTACCGGTCGTCAAGAACGCGGAAAGCAAGGGCATCGCGCAGCTTGCGCGAGAAACGGCCGACTTGGCCGCCAAGGCGCGCGACGGCAAACTCGGCATGGGGGACATGCAAGGCGGAACATTCACGATATCGAGCCTGGGCAGCATCGGCGGCACCTATTTCACGCCGATCATCAATGCGCCTGAAGTCGCAATCCTCGGTGCGTGCCGCGCGTCGGTGCGTCCGGTGTGGGACGGTTCGCAGTTCGTTCCGCGGCTTATTCAGCCGCTGTCGCTCTCGTACGATCATCGCGTGATCGACGGGGCGGCGGCCGCTCGCTTTACTGCCTATCTCGCGACCGTGTTAAGAGATCTGCGCCGGGCA
>DASSZL010000166.1:0-3592 GCA_035713505.1 Vulcanimicrobiaceae bacterium
AAACTGCCCAAGAAGGGACTCGAACCCCCACGGCCTTGCGGCCACTGGTACCTGAAACCAGCGCGTCTACCAATTCCGCCACCTGGGCTTAACCGACCGACCCCGATTCGCGCCCGGAGGCGCCAGCCCTTTCGTGAAACCGCGCCAATCGGCAAAGGGTTGTCCTCGGCATGATGTCTGCCTCCGTACGCCTGGTCTCCGACGAACAGCCCCTCCCACCGATGGACGCCTACTCGCAAGCGGTGGTTCACGCCGCTCAAACGGTGAGTCCGTCGGTCGTCGCCATCGAGGTGCAGACCGGACGCCGGCGCGCCAACGGCTCGGGCTTCGTCTTCACTCCCGACGGGTTTGTGCTCACGAATTGCCACGTCGTGCAAGGCGGCGAGAGCATCACGGTTTCCCTGCTCGACGGACGGGAGCTGCCGGCCCGGCTCATCGGCCAGGACGAGCACACGGATTTGGCGATCTTGCGCATCGCCGCGCCGGACCTGGTCGCGGCGCGCCTGGGCGATTCGGCAGCCCTGCGTCCCGGGCAGCTCGTCGTCGCCGTCGGCAATCCCTACGGCCTGCAGTATACCGTCACCGCCGGCGTGGTGAGCGCGCTTGGCCGCTCGCTGCGAGCCCAATCCGGGCGCCTCATCGACAATGTGATTCAAACCGATGCGGCGCTCAATCCGGGCAATTCCGGCGGGCCGCTCGTGAGGGCCGATGGCGCGGTGGTGGGCGTGAACACTGCCGTCTTTCCCGGACAAGGCATTTGCTTTGCCATCGCAATCAACACCGCCAAACTCATCACCGGCATGCTGCTGCGCGACGGCCGCGTGCGCCGCGGATACTTGGGCGTGGCCGGACAAGACCTGCGCGACGGCGGCGGGCTGCTGATTCTTTCGGTCGAACCGGGCAGCCCCGCGGAAACGGCCGGGCTGCGCGAAGGCGACGTTCTGGTTGCATTCGAAGACGAGCGCATCGGCGGAATCGACGATCTGCACCGCAAACTCACGCTGCTCGACCTGCGGCGCAGCTACCGCCTAACGCTCGTTCGCAAACGCGAACGCCTCAACACCATCGTTCTACCTATCGACGCTTCGGACACGATGTGATTCAACGACTGCTTCCGATCCTCGGCATCACGTTCATCGACATTCTGGGATTCAGTTTGCTGATTCCGCTCTTGCCGTATTACGTCACGCATTTCGGCGCGTCGGCGGTAACCGTCGGCGTGCTGTTCGCGCTGTTTTCGTTTTGCCAACTCGTGAGCGGGCCGATTTGGGGCAATCTCTCGGATCGCATCGGCCGCAAAGGCGTGCTGGTCATCAGCCAAATCGGCGCGACGATCGGCTGGGCGATGCTGGGGTGGGCGCCGTCGATCCTCTGGGTTTTTATCGCGCGCGTCATCGAAGGCTGCTCGGGCGGCAACATCGGTGTAACGCAAGCGTACGTCGCCGATCTCGTTGAAGCCAAGGATCGCGCTCGTGCATTCGCATACATCAGCGCAACGTTTGCGGCGGGCATGGCGCTCGGCCCGGCGCTCGGCGCCCTGCTCTCGATGCACGGGTACGCGATCACGCTTTACACCGCGGCCGCCCTGCAATTCGTCACGCTGGTGATCACGCTGATCGTCCTTCCGGAATCGCGTGAAAAGGTGGAAGGGGCCGTTGCGGGGCCGGCGGAGATCTTGCGCACGTTCAAAAATCCGGCGCTCTCCCCGAAGCTCTGGCAAAAACTGGCGCTTTCGCTCGCCTTGTACGGCTGGTTCGGCGTGATGGCGCTGTATTTCGCGCATCAACTGCACTTCGGACTGCGTGAAACCTATCTGTTCATGATCTATATTTCCGTGCTGAACGTTATCGTCAACGCGTTCGTGCTCGGACGCGTATCGGATCGCATCGGCAACCGCATGATGTCGACGCTCGGGATTGCCTCGCTGGTGTGCGCCTTCGCATTCGTGCCGTTCGTTAGCGCCGTGTGGCAGCTGGCCGTCATGTCGGGATTCTTCAGCGTCGGCATGGCGTTCGGCAATACCGGGCTCATCGCGCTCATTAGCGCCGCCGCCGAAGACGCCGTGCAGGGCACGGTGCTCAGCGTCACGTCTTCGCTCGATTCACTTTCCGGCATCGTCGCGCCGCCGATTTCCACCGGCATGCTCGGCGCATTCGGATCGCCCTTCTCCGCCCTCTCGTCGCTCTTTTTCGCGCTCATTGCGCTCGTGATGGGCATTCAGCGCGCCGGAGAGCAAGAGGCCGCGCCCGCCGCGGACTAAGCGCTCTTCTTTTTTCGCCCGCCGCCCGGCGACGCGCGATGCGCCGCGCGCTTGGGAGCGTGCGCCGCGCGGCCCGCGCGCTGTTTCTTGCTCTCTTCCAAACTTTGCTGCAGGACGTCCATGAGGTTGACGACCTTCGCGCGTGCCGGCGCTTTCTTCGGACTCGGCAGTTCCTTGCCCGCGGCGCGCGCTTCGATCATCGCAAGCAGCTCGTCATGATACCGGTTGGTGAACTTTGACGGCTCGAATTCGTCGACGCTCATGGAGTCGATGAGCATCTTTGCCATCTTCATTTCCGGCTCGGGCAGCTTGATCTCCGCGGGAAAATCGAGATCCGACTGCTCCACCAGCTCGTCGGCCCAGTGCATCAGTTCGAGCACGAGGGCATGGCCGTCCGGCTTGACGGCGGCGATGGTTTCTTTCGTGCGAATCACGACGCGCGCGATCGCTACTTTGTTCGCTTTCGCGAGTGCTTCACGCAAGAGCGCGTACGCGTGGCGTCCTTGTTTGGTCGGCTCCAGATAATACGGCTTGTCGAAGAACATCGGATTGATCTTGTCGAGCTCGACGAACTCCAGGATGTCGACGCTCTGCGTCGCTTCCGGATTGACTTTCTTGAAGTCTTCGTCGGTCAGCACGACGTACTCGCCCTTTTCGTATTCGTAGCCCTTGACGATCTCGTCCCAGGGAACGGGCTTGCCGTCGATGGAGCAGACGCGCTCGTACTTGATGCGTCCCTCGTCTTTCGCGTGCAGCATGTTGAACGAAAGTTCGTTCGCGCGCACCGCGGTGAACAGTTTGACGGGGATCGTCACCAGTCCGAAATTAATCGACCCCGACCATATCGCGTGAGCCATGAAATTCTAGTACTCCCTCCGCCCATCCGAGCCGGGCGGAACAACATTATACCCCACGGCGCTCGTGTTGCCGAGAAGCCCAAGCGCGCTGCGCCTTCGCGAGCGCCGGTTCCAGTTTGGCAGCCTTCCAGTTGCGCCTGCCCCACAAATCGCCGGCTTTTTCCAAGCGTTTCCGGGCATTTCGCATCGTCCACTGGCCGATAAAGGCTTCGGGCGAGCCGCGCTTCTTCACGAGATCCTCCACTTCGGCCCAGTCCAGCGGCATCGAGACCGGCGCCCCGTCGCGCGCGCGCACGACGTACGGCGGGACCACGGTCTTGCCACGGCCCACCTGGCCCCAGTCCAAATACACGGCGGTATCCGGACGCTTTTTGATGCTGCGCTCGACCGTCGTGAGGCCGGGCAGCGCGGCGGCGACGTGTTCGACGGCGATCTCGGCGAAGCGGCGTGCCGTTTCAAAGTCATACTGGTTCTT
>DASSZL010000167.1:0-5337 GCA_035713505.1 Vulcanimicrobiaceae bacterium
ACCGGTTCTTGCGCCTGGTGGATGACGCGGGCCGCGTCCTGCTGGGCACGCGCGGACCGCTCTGCGTGCCCGACGGCGCGATCCTCGATGCGAATGGAACCGTGACCCGCAACGGCGTCGTGCTCAACCGCATCGCCCTGCCGGACGGTTCCAGCGTTCGCACCGGTTTTTTGGAGGCCTCGAACGTCGATGCGATCGGTCAGATGATCGACGTGCTGACCGCGCAGCGCTCGTTCGAGACCGCGCAAAAAGTGCTGTCTTCCATCGATCAAACGCGCGAGCGTGCCGGCACCCAAGTGGCGCAGTTGAAGTGAACCGATGAACAAAGCGTTGTACGCGGCGGCCAGCGGTATGGCCGCACAGCAGCAAAATCTCGAGATCATCTCCGAGAATCTCTCGAACGCCGACGTGGCCGGATTCAAGGGCGCGACGGCGACGTTCTCCGACCTCGCAACACCGGACGGGGGCAGTCTGGGGACGACGGAGATCGGCACGCATACCGTCTTCACGCAAGGCAAGTTGATGCGCAGCGGCGGCCCGTTCGATCTCGCCATCGACGGTCCGGGGTTTTTCGCGGTTACGGACGATCGCGGCCGGCGCGCTTACACGCGCGACGGTGAGTTCGCACGCGCCGCGGACGGAACGCTGCGCAACGCGCAAGGCTGGCGGCTCGAGGGCGTACGCATTCCCGACAATGCGATCTCCGCAACGGTCGGCGAGAACGGCACCGTCACGATGACCTCCGCGAAAGGCAAGGCAACGTGCGGCCGTATCCGTCTTGCTGAATTCTCCGCGCCGGAGTATTTGCAGTCGGCGGGCGGTACGCTGTTTTTCGAAACGCATGCATCCGGCAAAGCGCGTACGATCGATCCGGGCGCGACGAACGGACCGGCGGTAAAGTTCGGCATGCTGGAAAAATCCAACGTCACCATCATCGAGGCCATGATGCAGATCCTGGCGGCGCAGCGCGCATACGAAGCCAATGCGAAGGGCGTACAGGCAGCGGATGAGATGCTCCGCATCGCGAACAACTTGCAGCGCGGTTAGAGCGGGGCGCTCGGAGCGCGGTGATTGCCGGAAACCTCGTCTGCAAGGAGAACGCTTCAACACCATGATTCCGACGAAAACGCTCGATCTGTTCGCGGGAATCCCCGTTGCAGATTACGCTGCTGCTGTAGCGTGGTACGAACTGTTGCTGGGCTTTCCGCCCACGTTTTTCCCGCATGACACCGAGGCCGTATGGGAGCTTGCCGAGCACCGGTATGTATACATCGTCCAACAATCCGAACAGGCCGGCCGCGCAATCCAGACCTTGTTCGTCGGCGACCTGGATGAGCTAGTCGCCGAGATCGCCAGCCGCGGCCTCGAACCCGCGAAGACGGAAACCTACTCGAACGGCGTGCGAAAACTCACGTACCGCGATCCAGACGGAAACGAAATCTCGCTTGGCGGCGCTGCGCCTCAATCTTCTGCAGCCTATTAGCCGGATCCGCATAGGCTTTTTGTATGCACCCCTAAGGGCGTGCAGGCAGCAGATGAAATGATGCGCATCGCGAACAATCTGCAACGATCATAGTTTCGGTGGCGAGGCTTGGGCTGCCAAACCAAGCGATACATAGGCCTCATAGATGATTTTCCAGTCGCGGCCGAACTTTCGCCATGAAGCGAGGTACCGTCCGGAACGATCACGTTTCGGCGTCTTGTAGACCGCCGTCCACGTCCCATATTCAGCGGCGCTTCTACCGTCGGCGCCGATCGTGATGGTGATTGGGCGACGAACGTATGCAACGAAACTAGCATCTTTGAATTCGATGCTTGCATAACTGGCGGCAAGCGGCCCGGAGCCCGTAAAAATGATGCCGTCCCCTTCTATCAGCCGAATTGATTGGCTCCAAGCGTGCCGCATCAGTTCAACGTTGCGTGATGCAATGGCGCGGTTGTTCTCCAATCGTAGCGAGCGGATCTCATCAACGTCTCCCGGCGATGCCGATCCTGCGGACCACGCGGATAGCGTGAACAAGAGCAATGCGAGGATTGTCTTACGCATGACCGCCTGTACTCCCGCGAGCGCGCCTTCACCTTGAATCGCCGCTATTGTTTTCGCAACACGCAGATTAGAGTCCGGTCACAATCGACTGATAGCGTTTGGGCATGGATTTAGCAAACGCAGACTCGCCGATGTCAGCGAATGCCCGCCGGCGGATGAAATGCTGCGCATAGCGGGCCACGTGAGCCGTGGATAGTCCGTCGATCCAGGCGGTGCGCGCGCAGTTCGAGTCTCTGTTGCTGGAGCCGCTGCTGGAGCCGCTCGAATCTGCGTTCGGCGGCTACGGTGATATCGCCGTTCAATCGTTCAGCGAAGCTCTTGCCAAGGCACTCTCGGCGTGATGCCGGATCGCGAGGAGCAGATTCGCGATCTCTTTCCGCTGGTAAAGAGGATCGCTCGACGCGTGCACCGGCTGATTCCCGGCAGTGACGCCGGCGATCTCGTCGGAGAAGGCAGTCTGGGTTTAATCCGCGCGGTCGACTCGTTCGATCCGCAGCGCGGACCGTCGCTGCAGCAATACGCCGCTCGCATTATCGCGGGCGCGATGCTCAACGGACTGCGTAAACTGGATCCGGTTTCGGAGCGCGTACGGCGCGAGGTCCGTGAAGCGGATCGCGAGCGCTTTGAACTCGCCAGCCAACTTGGGACGATGCCGACGCAGCCGCACATGGAACGGCGCCGCCCCGCGCTGCGCCGCGCGACCACGCATGCATACCGGTACACGCCGCTCTCGCTCGATGTCGCGCTGCCTGTAGGCGAGCGCCTTTCCGGTAATTGGGACGCGGATCCCGGAGCGATTGCCGCACTGCGATGCGAGCGCGATTCCGTTCGAGCCGCGCTGCATCGCCTGCCCGCGCGGCAGCGCCAGGTGCTTGCGATGCATTACTTTCGCGGCGAATCGCTTCATCAAATCGGTGAGGCGCTCGCGATTTCGCCTCAGCGCGCCTCGCAGCTGCACTTGGCGGGCATCGAGAATCTGCGCAAGGTGATGCATGGCGCGCGTTGATCCGGACACGAACCCCGCCATCTATCAGCCGGTAGTGGCCTCGCGCGCGATTCTGCCGCTGATTCCCGAAGACGAACTGGAGACGCCGCCTCTTCCACGCGAGCATCCGAAATGGGTGAAAGACGCGCTCGCCGTTTCGCAGCGCGCGCGGCAAATCGTCGCGCAGCTGCGGCCGGTCGTCATACGGGTTCTCACGTTTTGGGACCACCACGTTCGCGGCGTCGTTGTCGGCGGCCAAGAACTCACCGTCGACATCAGCGGCAGTTACCGGATCGACTACTAGACGGCCGCCGGCAGGAGTCACCTTGCGCACGGGTGCGTCTTGACGCCCCTTTGCCGAGTTATGGTAAAGTAAGGGCAACGGTTTCGTAATGGAACCGTAAAGTGGCAATGGATGCCGGAGGGGTGTGACATGGAAGTAGAGGGGAGCACTTCCGTCTAGACGGGTGTGGCGTAGGCCGAGCACTTCACAGCGCGGTCGATTTTCCACTTCCATCGAGCGCCCGGTCGGGACTTTTTTCGACCGGACTTTTTGCTTGTATTTGGAGAGGGAATGCGCGCACACGTACTGCCAGGGATGGGCTCGACAACGCAAGATTCGCTCGGATCGCAGCTCGCGGTCAGCGGTCCGGTCATCAACGGGACGCAGACCTATTTGGGCACAGGCCCATCGCAGGGGCGGCTGGTTGACGGGGACGGTAACGACATCGTCGCATCGGCATCGGGCGGACGGCGGAATGTTGCGCTGATTCAGGCGCGCGCGTTCTTCAACTCCATCGGGGTTCAGAGCTGTTATCCGCAAACGCTGAGCGCCGGCGATGCGGCGCCATCGTACGTACCTGCTCCCCAAGGCGACCCCCGCACCACGTACACATCCGACGGCTCCGCCGCCACGATTACGCCCGATGGCAACCTTGGCGATTACGATGGTGACCGTGGCCCGCAGCCGGCGTCCGACAACCCGTACGGCGACGTTCCGCAGACGGTGACGTTTGGCCGTTCTCGTAAAGACATCGAGGCGCTCACGCCCGCGCAGGTTGCTGCGCTCACAAACGATCAGGTCCGGAATCTCACGCACGCGCAGATTCGGACGCTCTCCGCGGGGCAGATTCAAGCGCTGAACAAACGAAAACTCTGGGACTTGACCGGCGATGAAATCGGCGCATTCACCGCGGACCAGCTGACCGCTTTCACGACTGAACAGTTACAATCGCTGACCACGGCGCAGGTCGGAGCGCTTGGCGGCGATCAGGTCGCGGCCATGACCGTGGATCAGATCGCGGCGTTGTTGCCGGCACAAGTCCCCGCGCTCAGCAAAGACGCACTTCAGGCGTTGAGCAGCACTCAGCTGCAAGCGCTCACCTCTGCGCAGTTACAAGCGCTCACGGGCGATCAGATTCAGGCGTTCAGCGGTGATCAAATTGCATCGCTTGCCACCGCGCAAATTTCGTCGCTAAGCCCGCAGCAGATCGCGCAACTGAACGGTTGGCAAGTTGCTTTGCTAACAGGCGCGCAGATCGGCACCTTGAGCACTGCCCAGGTTGCAGCGCTGACGACGGACCAGATCCGTGCGCTCGGAGATGAGCAAGTCTCCGCGCTGAGCACGCGACAAATCGCGGCACTTTCGGCAGCCCAAGTCGGTGCCTTCGGCGAAGAGCAGCTCGAGGGTCTGAAGGCTCAACAGATTCAAGCACTCAGTATCGGCCAAATTGCTGCCCTCGGCGCCGGTCAGATTGCCGCGCTTCGTCCCGATCAGGTCGCGGCATTCAGGATGGATCAGCTCAATAGTTTGAGCGCGTACCAAATCCGCAGTTTGAGGGACGAGCAAGTCGGCGCATTGAGCGCGGCGCAGATCGCCGGGCTCTCGACGAGCGTGCTCGCGAATTTCGGACCGCGGCAGATTCGCGGATTGACGGCCTCCCAGATTCAGTGCTTTCGGCGGACCAAGTTGCCGCCCTCACGCCGCAGCAGATCGCAGCGCTCACCGTGCCGCAGATACAGCGAATCTTCAGGGTCAAATGGGCGCTAATGGGCAGTCCTTCACCGAAAATCCGCAGCTGGCGACGCTATTCTCCGGCCGAACCGGTGTGCAAGTGATTTGAAGAAACGCTGGCGGAATATCGCACCGCCGATAACGCGCCGGCATGGCTCAAGCCGATGTTTGATAAACTCGAAGGCATGTTCGGCGAGAGCGCAACTGGTTCGGGCGTCCTCTCCATCGGCATCAACGGCACAGGCAAGGACTGCAACAATCAGCAGATTGTCGGGGTTGCGGGTACGGATG
>DASSZL010000168.1:0-9881 GCA_035713505.1 Vulcanimicrobiaceae bacterium
GAAGCCCGCGCCAAAAACCACGCGGCGGCTCCCACAACGACGAGCAGGGGTATGTCGAACGCGACGATTGTCAGCAGCACGCGCCACATGGCCGCCGCGTAGGCACGTGCGGCTTCGGGCGTGCCGAGCGCCGGCTGGAGCAGCCCCGCATATTCGCGCCCCAAAAACATATACGCGCCGGCGCTCAGCGCGGCCAGCACGATTGCGAACACGGCGAGGTAACGTAGCGCTAATCGCGCGATCACGGTTGAAACTTGTATCCCACGCCCCAAACGGTTTTGATGACGTCGTCCGCACCCGCGCGCTTGAGCTTGCGGCGCAACTGGCTGACGTACACGTCGACGATATTGCTCGATCCGTCGAAGTCGTATTCCCACAAGCGCTCCAGCAAATGCTCGCGGCTGAGCACGAGTCCCGCGTTGCGCGCGAAGAACTCGAGCATTCGGAACTCGGTCAACCCGAGCGGCAGCGCTTTGCCGGCGTATGTCGCCTGCCGCGCGCTCATGTCGACCTCGAGCGGTCCGGCACGCAGCGCTTCTTTCACCGGGCGCTCGCCGCGGCGAAGCAGTGCTCGCAGCCGCGCAATCAGCTCTTCTTCCTCGAACGGCTTGATGAGATAGTCGTCGGCGCCGCTGTCCAATCCGCGCACGCGATCCTCGACGGCATCGCGCGCGGTCAGCATCAAGAGCGGAGTTTGTATGCCGTGCGCACGCGCGGACGCCGCGATCGCAAAACCGTCGCGCCGGGGTAACACGACGTCGACGATCGCCGCATCGAACGTTTGGCGAAGCAGATAATCCAGTCCGGTCTCACCGTCGAGGGCGAGGTCGACCGCGTATTTACGGCGTTCGAGCATCGCCTGCACCGCGGCTGCGACCGAAGCATTATCCTCGATCACCAAGATGCGCATGGTTATAATTTCGGCGGCCAGGGCGCGCCCACCGTTAAAGCGGCGCCCAAATGTGCGGGACCGCCGATGGTCTGGACATCCTGGATGAGCAGCCGCGCGTGCGGCGTCACATGGAAGGCCGCGTAATAGACGACGTCCCGGGTGACGAACGGCGCGGCGGCCGCGTCATATCTCACGGCCACGTACGCATGGGGCACGGGATAATATTTGAAGCGGACGTAGCCGCCGCTGCTGCCGACCAGCGTGCCGAAGCCGTCGGCGTTCGCGTCTGAGCCCCACCACTGCTCGGCTTGCAGGTCGAACCGGCCGCGCGCGGCGTGAAGCAGCAGACCCTCGCGCCGGTAACCGTCGGCGAATCCGCCGGCGCCCGCAGGCACGATCCAACGCGTTCCGGCCAGCCACTGCGCGCCCACGCTTACGTCACGCGCGAGCGGCGCCCGCAAGAACAGTCCGACCTCGGGCGAGCGCGCCCACGTCGTCTCGCCGGTCGCCAGCGGTTTTCCGCCGTATGCGGAGCCTTTATACTCGCCGGTCGAGATCGTCAAATCGCCGACCACGCAGCCGCTCGTGCGTTCGATTTGCGCACCCCAGCGCGGCGAAGAGAGCGGCAAATCGTTCAAGCCGACATGTGTGCCGTAATAGCCGTATTGCGTCAAGTCGTCCAGACGCTGTCCGGGCGATTGCGCAAGCGGTAATTCGAACAGCCCGGCGCGATAGAGCGATTGCGTATGCGGGTTGTACGTTGCCAAATACCCCATGAACAGGGCGCTCGGGCCGCCGCCCGCGCCCAGGTTGTAGTGCACGAACGCGCTAACCGCGCCGATATCCGCGTTGGAAAGCAGTACGCCGCCCGGCGAGAACCTGCGGCTTCCGGGCGCCGGTTCTTTTTCGTATTCGAGCTGGTACCGCAGCGCGATTCCCGTCGTGCCGTGCTTGGGCAGCGGCAGGCGGTAACCGTGCGCGCGAAAATACAGCCCGAACGCATTGAGCTCCGGAAGTACGGAATGACATGATCCGCATTGCAAACGGTACCGCTGCGCAAACAGCGGAATCGCCCGTGCGCAGGGCGGCTGCGCGAACAGCGCGAGAATCAAGAGCGCGAAAATTCCGCCGCTCAAACACACATTACTGCGCATCGATCGCTCCTCGCATAGGCCCGCCGTAGTGGAAGAAACAACCGTACAGATACGTGCCGGCCGCGTCGATTTGAATCAGCTGCGAACTCTGCCCGGCTTGCAGCGTTCCGCTGCTCCATCCGGACGAGATCGTGCTGCCGGTCTGCTGCTGCGCGGCGACGCTGAACGGCGAACTCGCCGGAAAGGTGCTTGCGCCGGCAATGCCGCTGGCGGTATGCGCAAAGCCATCCGAGTTGACGAACTGCACGAACGATCCGACGGCTACGGTCGTTTGCACCGGCGCATACCCCGCCGCACTGCCCTGCGGCAACTGCGTGGGTGAGGAATGCAGCGTTAAGTTCACGTCGATCTTGGTGATCTGCGATCCGCCGGGCGCGGCCCCGCCGCCGGAACCCATGACGCCGCCCGGCGTACACGCGCTCACGAGTACCGCAAGTACGAACGCCGGACGTTTCATCTCGCGCTCACCTGGCCGATTATTTGTTCGCCCAGCGCGGTCGACGCGAGGATGGTCTTGCGCAGCTTGCCCCTTGCATCGATGAAATACACGAAGGTCGTGTGCACGTCCGCATACCCTTTGCGGCCGCGTTCCGCGGTAACGCCGAAGGCGGACATGACGGAGTGCACGTCCGCTTTTTTTCCGCCCGCGACTATCCACGTCCGCGGGTCCGCGCCGAAACGCTGCGCAATTTCATGCATGTCGCGCAGCGAGTCGTGCTCCGGATCCAGCGTGATGGTTAGCAAGCGCACGTGCAGGTGCGCCTGCGCGAAATGTTGCGCCGCTTGCGCGAACTGCGCATTGACCAGCGGGCACGCCTGCGTACAGTGCGCGGCGATGAACGTGACGACCAGCGGCGTTCCGCGCAACGTTTGGAACGTGAACGCGTGACCGTTTTGATCGATGAGTTGCGGCGTTCGCGCGGCTTGCGCGGGGAGGGCGAGCGCGATCGCCGCCAGGATGGCAAGCGCGCTCGCCCGGATGCGACTGAGCATCACGTCTGCATGGCTCCTTTAGGATCCGTATCCGCCGGGAGCCGGTGATCCGGTGGCCGAGGGTTGCGGGGTGGCTTGCGGACCGGGCGTTGCGCTCGCACTGACGATGAGCACGTCGCGCATGCTCGGCGTGTTCATGTAATGATACGCGCAACCGATGTAATACGTGCCCGCCGTTGCAAGCGTCACCGTTACGCTGCCGCCTGGGGCTATTGAGCCGCTCGCGTAATTCGCGTCGAGCGAAGAGGTTCCCGAGGCGCCGGTCGAGAGCGCCGGATTGGCGGGGAACGAGCTCGTGCTGAGCACGTTGAGCGTGTGGGCAGTGGTGGACGACAAGTTCCTGATCGTCACCGTCGTGCCGGGCGCGAAAGCGAGTGTTTGCGAATACGTTTGCTGCGTGAAGCCGCCCACCGTGCCGTACGCTGCGGTATTGACCGTTCCAATCGGTCCGCTGGGCAGCGCGATGCCGATCGTATTCGCAGTTACCGGAGGCGGCGGCGTCGATTGCGATCCGCCCCCTCCGGTAGGCGTAACGCCGCCGCCTCCGCCCCCGCCGCATGCGGCGAGCGCCGCGGTCATCGCAAGGCTCATCGCCAAGACATCAATTCGTTTCGACATAGCGTCCTCCCAAAAACAAGTTCGGGACGAGCGTACGGTCAAGGCATGAAAAAAGTTTGAATCAGGGCGTCGTGATGGCGTCGCGCATGGCGCCCGCCAGATTCCGCAGCGCCACATCGCCGCCCGGATCGCGCGCAACGGCGTCAAATGCGGCACGCGCTTGCGCGCGTTTTCCTTCGCGAAGCAGCACCGTGCCCAGGGCAAAACGCGCGCGACTGTACGATGGAGCCAGATCCAGCGCGATGCGCAGTTCCTGTTCCGCCGGGGCGTACCGGCCGTCACGCGTTTGCGCGATCGCAAGGTTATAGTGGGCCAGCGCGTATTGCGGATCGGACTGCAGCAGCCGCCCGAAGCTCACGCGTGCCGCGGCGGTATCGCCCTGCCGCAGCGCCACGATGCCCCGCGAATAGAGCGCCCGCGCCGAGTCGGGCGCAAGCGTGATGAATCGGTCGGCAACGGCGCGTGCTTCGCGCAAGTCTCCGCGCGAGAGATCGACGGAAATCAAATTCGCCATGGCGGCGAGAAATTCGGGATCGCCGCCGATCGCCGTACGAAACGCGCGGGCGGCGTCATCCAGGCGCCCGAGATGCGCGTAGGCAATCCCGGCGTCGTAGTTCGCCGTTGAGAATTGGGGTTCGCCGGGACGGAGGGCGATGATGCGTTCGAATTCGGGAGCGGCCGCGGCCCACGCGCCTTGCCGTTCGGCACCAAGGCCGATCTCGAACCGCTCGTGGATTTCACGCGCTTGCGCAAGCGCTCGCAGCGCGTGCACGTCCGTCGTCCGCGGCGGCGGCGTCCCACTGCCGTACGTCTGCGCACCTCCAATGCCGGCACTCGCCGCGAAGACAATCAGCGCCGCGGCGAGGGTGCGTACAGTCATCGTTACGGAGCCGCGGCGTCCGGGAGTTCGGCTTGCCGCACGGTCCGGGCTGCAGCCGCCTGCTCGGGCTTGCATGCCCATCCCTTACGGCCGGCTTCGGTGATGGGCCCGAGTAAAGCGGGAGCCGCGGAGGGTTGCAGCGCTCCTTCCAGCGCCGACTCGACGGAAGACGCTCCGGCGATGCCGGCCGCCGCACCGCCGCAAACGGTGATGAGCAGGACGCCCGAGAGAACGATACGGGCCCAAAGCCTTGACATTGCTTCCAGTATAACCGAATCTCTGAAGAATCCGTGAAGCGCTGCCTGCTTTTCTTGCTCCTGCCCGCCGTGCTGGCGGCAGCCCCTGCCCCGCTCGTCGTGGGCAGCGTTCGCGATCAATACGGCGCGCCAATCGCCGGCGCGCGCGTGAGCGCGGGCGATAACGTCACGACGACGGACGCGCTTGGAACTTTCGCGCTTTCAGCCGCGCACGTGCAAAGCGTCGCGATCACCTGCGCATACTGCGAACGCCTCACGGTCGCCGTCGTCGAAGGCGAGCCTGTCATCGCGCTCGTGCGCCGCTATGATGCGCTTGCGCAAGAGGCGCCGACGGATCGCGACGTCGAGTCGGTACCGTACGGTCGCGCGGAGTCCATAGCCTCGCTGCGTCCGTTCACCGTGCTCGAGAACAGTTCGCGCCCGCTTCCGGGTCCGCAGCTTTCCGATCGCGCGAGCTCATCGCGCGGAGCACTCGTATTGGACGACGGCATTCCGGCGTATGACGTTACGTCGAATCAATCCGCGTTCGTCGCGTTTCCGGATTACGCGCTCCAGCACGTTTCATGGCTTCCGCCGAGCGATGCCTTTGCGTACGGAGATCTCGCGGGCGGCGGTACGCTGCTCGCCCAAACGCACAGCGCGGATCGGTGGACCGGCGTGCTCGCAGCCGGCAGCACCGGTGCGCTGCGTGCCGGAGTCACGACGGACGACACCGCATGGTCGGCGGCCGCATCACGCGATCCGGACGATCAGCGCGTGCGAGGCGACGGCTTTGTACGTATCCCGCTCGGCGATGACGCGTTCTCCGTTACCGCCGTCGCATCGCAGGACCGGTATGCCCCGGGGTCGCAGCATCTCGACACTTCCCAGAGCGGCGTGCGGCTGAGCTATGAAGCGATGCGTGAGACGCGCGTGAACTTCTCGCTCGTCGCTGACGGCGGCGGCTACGACGGGGCCGACCGAAGACTCGCGTACTCGGCGAAGTGGAGTGACGTCCAAGCACAAGCAGGCGTAGCCACAAACGCGCGCATCCAATTCTTCACCGATGCCGGCGCACGCACTTCAAGCGGAAGCTACGCGGCCGGCGCTCCGATTTCCCGTACGTCGGGCATCATCACGCAGGCTCGAATCGACATGGGCGCACGGACCGCGGGCGATCGCTATTCCGCGCGCATCGGAGTCGGCGCGTTCGACTTCGCCTATTCGGGCGGCGCCGCGGGCGCGCACACATCGCTCACCGGCGGGATGCTCGCGCCCGGATTCGCCGGCACGTATGCGTTCGATCCGCATTGGTCGCTGCAACTGCACGCCGGCGAGTCATTTGCGCTCCCGACGATCTTGGAAGCATTCGTGTATCCGCAGGACACGCCGGAGCTCGAGATCGATCGCAATGCCCTACTCATCGAAACGCTGAATTACGGCGATTTGCGGCGCTTTCGGGCCGCGGCCACCGTTATGAGCGAGCGAGTGACCGGCCTGGATCGGGGGACGATTCATTCGGCGGGCGTTTCCGCCGAGTGGCAGATCGCGCCCACGCTCTCGCTGCGCGCGTGGCTTTTGCGCGAGAATGATTTCACGCGTCCATACGAGCCGGTGTACCGGTTCGGCGCGCAGGCGCGACCCGCAACCGTGGGATCGTATTGGTTGACGTACGAGAGCGCGGGACTGCGCATCGACGCGATTTACCGGCGCGATCTCCTGGATTACGCCGTCGATCCGCATTTCGACGCGTCGATATCCGCGCCGGTCGGCGGCGGTCTGCGCATCTTCGCGGCAACGCAGCGCCGCGCCGGAACGCGCGGCCTTGCGATTGGATTGCGGATGGACGCCCCGTAACGCGGCGCTTTCGCTTAGTATCCGGCCGCGAGTCCCGCGGGGTGGCGCCGGTCCGTACCGCCGTAGCGGATGCCGCTCTTGGGATCGACGAGCACCGCTTGCGCCGATCCCCACGAGGAAATCTCTTTGAACGTGTAACCCATCTTTTTGAGCGCGCTCATCGCGCTCGCGTCGAGCGCACCGGGTTCCATCTGAATCTCGTCCGGTTCCCACTGCATGTGGATGCGCGGCGCGTTGACCGCCTGCTGCACGTTCATGCCGTAATCGAGCACGTTCTCGATGGTCGAGAGCACGATCGTGATGATGCGCGATCCGCCGGGACTGCCCGTGACCATGAAGAGCTTGCCGTTCTTCGTGACGATGGTGGGCGTCATCGACGATAGCGGACGTTTGCCGGGCTCGATGTCGTTGCGAACGCCCTGCACCAGACCGAACATATTGGGCACGCCCGGCTTGCTCGTGAAGTCGTCCATCTCGTCGTTCAAAAAGAAGCCCGTATCGCCGGCGATGACTCCGGCGCCGAACCAATCGTTGATGGTGAACGTTACGGCAACCGCATTGCCCCATCGATCCACGATTGAAAAATGCGTGGTGTCGGTGTTCTCGTGCGCGACCGGACCCAGCCCGGGGTGGACGTCCACGGACGGCGTCGCCTTGTCCGCCTGAATCGATGCGCGTAATTTCGCCGCGTACGTCTGCGAGAGCAGATCGCCGATAGGATTTTTCACGAACGTGGGATCTCCAAGATACGTGTTGCGATCCGCGTACGCGCGGCGTTCCGCCTCGATCACGTAGTGCGCGCTTTGCGCGCTGTGCCAGCCCCACTGGTGCAGCGGATACGCCGAAACGACGTTCAGAATCTCGCACAGCGTCACGCCGCCCGAGCTCGGCGGCGGCGCCGAGATGATGTCGTATCCGCGGTACGAGCAATGAACGGGCGTTTGCTCGTCCACCGTGTAGCGCTTGAAGTCGTCCATCGAGAGCATGCCGCCCTCTTTGTAGCTCGCGTCGGTGACGGCTTGCGCGATCGGACCGTCATAAAATGCCGGGGCGCCGTCCTTGGCGATCGCTTTCAGCGTTTTGGCGAGCTGCGGCTGGCGCAGCACGTCTCCGGGCCGCGGCAGCTGCCCATTCTTCATGAAAATCGCGCGAACGTTCGGTTGATTCGCAAAGGTGTAGGCGCCGCTGTAGCCTTCGCCCGTTGCGCCTCTGAAGATCGCGGCGTCGCCGGCGTCGACCCGAAATCCGTTCTGCGCGAGAAAAATCGCCGGAGCCATGAGCACGCCGCGCGGCAGCGTCGCGAACTCCTCGCGCGCGCGCTCCATGCCCATTACCGTTCCCGGGACGCCGACGGCTAGGTAGCCCTTCGTGCTGGCGTGCGGAATCACGTTCCCCGCCGCATCGAGATACATATGCGGATTTGCGCGCAGCGGGGCCTTTTCCCGAAAGTCGATGAACCGTTCGCGGCCGTCGTGCATACGCACGAGCATGAAACCGCCCCCGCCGATGTTTCCGCAGCATGGATCCACAACCGCGAGCGCATACGCGACGGCGATGGCGGCGTCCACGGCGTTTCCGCCGCGCCGCAGGACGTTCACGCCGGCTTGCGTTGCGTAGTGCTGCTCGGTGACAACCATGGCGTGCCGCGCCTGCGCCGGCGCAATGCTCCGCCACGGCGCCGTCTGCGCGGACGCCGCGCTCGCGAGCAGCACGGCCGCGATTGCGCCTGAGAAGATGCGGTGAATCATATGCGCCCCTTCCTAATAAAAGCTGATCCGCTGCCGAGCCGTTTCATAATTATTCGTATGCTACGATTCCGACTCCGGGATTGAATTACATCGTTGGGAGGCGCTATGCGCACTACGACTGGATCAGTATTGCTCGTTCAAAAATCCTTCGACACGCCCGATGAGGTCCGGCGGTTCGAGAAAGGCACGCTCGAGGTGGTCAGCCTCGGTGAGCACACGGTTGCGCGCGCTACCTTTGCGCCGGGATGGCGCTGGTCGGAGCACGTTCGGCCCATCGCCGGAACCGATCTCTGCCAGGTCGAGCACCTTGCCTACGTCGTCGCGGGCAAAATGACGGTCCGCATGGAGGACGGCAGTGAGGCCGAGTTCGGCCCCGGTGACCTCATGGCGATTCGGCCCGGTCACGACGCCTGGGTGCTCGGCAAGGAACCCTGCGTGCTCGTCGACTTCGCCGGCGCGGCAACGTACGCCAAACGTTGACCGCGGCGCGGGGCCCCGCGCCGGCCAGCGGGGCCCCGCACTTTGCTTCACAGGTCCGGACCGGCCATTGACCGAACCCGGCACGGTTCATATAAGAGCAAAATAAGCAATAAAAATCTAGGAGTAACCGTGCCAGAGTCCGTCTCACTTGAGATCGGCGGGCGCACGATGACCATTGAAACCGGCGAACTCGCGAAACAAGCGAACGGGTCCGCGCTGGTTCGTTATGGCGATCAAAATGTCGTGCTCTGCGCCGTCACCGCCTCCGAGAAACCTCGTGAAGGCATCGACTTCTTCCCCTTAACCTGCGATTTCGAAGAGAAAATGTACGCCGCCGGCAAGATTCCGGGCGGGTACATCAAGCGCGAAGGCCGGCCGCCCGAGCACGCCGTGCTCTCGTCGCGGCAAATCGACCGGCCGATCCGTCCCCTCTTTCCGGACGGCTTCCGCAACGACGTGCAAGTCGTTGCGACCGTGCTCTCAGTCGATCCCGAACTCGACCCCGACGTGCTTGGCGTGTGCGCCGCCGGGGCGGCGCTGGCCGTCTCCGACATTCCGTTCGACAAAACGGTCGCCGCGGTGCGCGTCGGACGCGATGAAAACGGCAAGTACATCTGCAACCCCACGCTGCCGCAATACGAGAGCGGCGGCATGGACATCGTCATCGCCGGCACCGCCGATGCCGTGATGATGGTCGAAGGCGGCATGCACGAGGTGAGCGAGGAAGACTTCCTCGGCGCCGTCGAGTTTGCGCACGCCGAGATCAAGAAGATCGTCGCCGCAATCAATCAACTCGCGAAGAAAGCCGGCAAGGCCAAACGCGAGTATCCCGTCCAGAAGGTCAACGCCGATCTGGAGAAGTGGGTACGCAAGACGTTCAAAAAGGACGTCGCCAAAGCGATGCGCGTCGTCGAGAAGCAAGAACGCGAAGCCGCGTTCGGCAAGCTCTCCCGTGAAGAAGCTGTCGCGCGCGCCGGCAACGACGACCAAATCAAAGCGCTGCTCGAAGACCCGGTTCTCGCC
>DASSZL010000169.1:0-10830 GCA_035713505.1 Vulcanimicrobiaceae bacterium
CCGGTATTTTCTGCAATCCAAACTCACGCCGGCGATCGTCATCGCGATCTGCGTCTGGGGATTGCTCGCCATTTTCCAAACCCCGCGGCAGGAAAATCCGCAGATAACCATGCCGGCGGCGCTGATCGTCACGCAGTACCCGGGTGCGTCTTCGCAAGAGGTTCAGCGTCTGGTCACCGAGCGCGGGGAACGCGTACTGCAGGAAGTTCCGGGCATCGAACACATCTACGCGACCTCGACGCAAGACGTGTCCATCATGACGGTCTTGTTTCACGTCGGCGACGACCCGACCAAATCGTTCGTCAGTTTATACGACCAGGTGTTCGCGCATCTGAACGAGCTGCCGCCCGGCGCCTCGCAGCCGCAGATCACGCCGCTTTCCGTGGACGACATTCCAATCGTCGTGCTCACGCTTCACGGCTCCGCGTATAACCGCGGCCAGCTGAACTTGGCGGCGCAGCGGCTCATCGACGCCATCCGTCCAATCGACGGCGTATCCACCATCGATACGTACGGCGGTTTGCAGCGCGAAGTCAACGTAACGCTGGATCCGGTGAAGCTCGCCGCGTACGGCCTCTCGCCCGGGCAGATCGCGCAGGCGCTCGGGGTCACCAACCTCACCGGACCGGTGGGCGACGTACGCAGCGGCGCCTCGCAGTTGAACATTCATGCCGGCACCGCGTTTTCGAGCGTCGATCAAGTTCGTTCGCAAATCGTCAGCGTCGTCGACGGGCAGCCCGTGGCCCTGCAAGACGTCGCCGACGTTTCCATGGGCTTCGCCCCCCAAGAGTCTCAAACGCAGTTCGGCGATGCCAAGACGCTTGAACCGGCGGTCAGCATCGCGATCGCCAAAAAAGCCGGAACCAACGCGGTCACCGTTGCCAACCGCATTCTAGCGACCGTCAAGGACACGCCGCTTGCCCCCGGCATCTCCGTCGCGGTCACGCGCAACGACGGAAACAAGGCCAATCTCGCGGTGAACGAGCTGATCGAACGCCTCGTCGAAGCAATCGTCATCGTCGTCCTTCTTCTGCTGGTGCTCGGCTGGCGCGAAGCGCTGGTCGTCGCGACGGCCATTCCGCTCACGCTGTTCGTCACGCTGGGCATCGGCATGATGACCGGTCAAAGCATCAACCGCATTACCCTGTTCGCGCTGATCCTGGGTCTGGGTTTGCTCGTCGATCAAGCGATCGTCATCGTCGAAAATATTCACCGGCACTATCACATCGATCCGGACAGGCCCAAGGAAGAGTCAACCGTCGCCGCCGTCGCCGAAATCGGCAGCCCGACAACCTTGGCCACCGTTGCGGTCGTGCTTTCGTTTCTCCCGATGCTGTTCGTTACCGGCATGATGGGGCCGTACATGCGGCCGATCCCCATCAACGTGCCTGTTTCGATGATTGCCTCCCTGCTGATCGCTTTCGCGATTACGCCGTGGGCTACGTATGCGCTGCTTCGCAACCAAAAACCGAAAGTGAAGCACGGCATCCCGCGATGGGTTGCGCCGCTGCGCAACGCGCTGGCGCACATGCTCGATAACCCGCGTGCGGGGCGCCGGTTTCTGGGCGCGGTGCTCATTGCGTTCGCGATCAGCGCCATGCTTCCGGTGGCAGCGGTTCTCACGCCGAATGAAGCGTTCGGCGTGAAATTCCGGATGCTTCCGGACTCCAACGAAACCTCGTTTTTGGTCTCCATCGACGCACCGGCATCCAGCACCGTCGCCGGGACGACGGCAATCGCGGACGCCGTCGGCGCGCAACTCGCGAAGATCCCGGAAGTGCTCAACTATCAGACGTTCGTCGGCACGAGCGCCGTTCCGGACCTTTCGGCGCTGCTGCAAGGTACGGTGTTTCGAAGTGCGCCCAACCAAGCGGACATTCGCGTAAACTTGCTTCCCAAAGGCGAACGCAAGGTGCAATCGGCGAACCTCGTCGCGCGGATTCGCCCCGCACTCCAGCGTCTGGCGGCGCAGTACGGTGCCTCGCTTCGCATCCTCCAGGTACCGCCCGGTCCGCCCGTGCGCGACACGGTCCTGGCCAAGATCTACGGTCCGGATCCGGAGGTCCGCCGCGCGATCGCATCCCGCGTCACGGCGATGATGCAGAAGCAGCGCGGCGTGGTGGACATCGATTCGAGTTTCAAAGCGCTCCCCGCGGCGCTGCAGCTTGCCGTCGATCAGCGCAAAGCCGCGCTTTCGGGAGTCGACACCCAAACAATCGTGCAGACGCTCGGCATGGCGCTGCACGGGGCGTCCGTTTCGACACTGCACACGCCGGACGACGATCGGCCGGTCGGTATCTTCGTGCGGCTGGCACCGCAATACCGCACCGATCCCGCCGCGCTGGGATCGCTCATGATTCCCTCCCGCATGGGCGGCCTGGTTCCGCTTTCCTCCGTTACGGACACGGTTGCCACGCAAGTGCAGCAGCCGCTGTACCGGGACGATTACGAGGACGTCACCTACGTGGGCGCCGATATGGCCGGGCGCAGCTCGACGTATGCGGTACTGTCCATGGAACTGCAGCTGATGCGCAATCCGGTTCCCGCCGGATACCGCGTGGTCTGGGGCGGCGAATGGCATCTGACCAACACGGTGTTCGCCGATCTCGGGCGCGCAATGCTGCTCGCGTTCATCCTCATCTACTTCCTGCTCGTCGCGCGGTTCAAGTCGTTCCGCATTCCGCTCGTGGTGTTGGCCGCGGTGCCGCTCGCCGTGATTGGCGTGCTTCCCGGATTTGCGCTTCTGGCGCCGTTCGGCGTGTATTTCTCCGCAACGGCGATGATTGGACTCATCGCGCTCATCGGCATCGTCGTTCGAAACTCGATCATTCTGATCGAATTCATCGAAGACAAACTGCACGAGGGCGTGCCGCTGCGCGACGCCCTCGTTGAAGCCACCACCGCGCGTACCCGGCCGATCTTTCTCACGGCGGCGGCGGGCGTGCTCTCATCGATCGTGATCGCTTCGGATCCGGTATGGAGCGGTCTGGCTTGGGCCCTGGTGTTCGGCATGACCGCGTCTGCGGTTCTGTCGGTGCTGGCGATTCCGCTGCTCTATGCCGGTGTCGCGCAAGTCGCTCGCGCGGTGCCGCGCACGCACGTCATTCCGTCGGTACCCGAAGTGCTGCCGGAAGAGCGCCTCTCTCTGGAAAGCTATGTCACGTTTCCCGAACTCGACGATTACGTCATGGAATCCACGACGCTGCCTCGCATGATGAAAGGCGAAGTCATCTCGCTTGACGCGGAGGTCTTCCGCGGCGAGGCCGACGCAGCCGACGCCGTGGCGCGTTTGAAGGGACCATTCCGCGTGCGGGATGTGGAGATCACCTTCACCAGCGCCTACGGCGAGCTGCAGGGCAAGCAGTATGTCACGTTGGTGTCGGCACAGCCGCCCGCGCCGGTATGGAGCGTGCTGGAAAATGTTTAGCGCGCTCATTCTCGCAGCGTCGGTCACGGCAACTCCGCTCTCGCTCGAGGGCGCGCTCGCAATCGCGCTCAAGCAGAACCTGCAGTATCAAAGCGCGCACGTCGCCGTCGCGGCGGCACGGGCGCAGTTGCGGCAGTCGCTGGCCCCGCGGCTGCCGGGTCTGGCGCTGCAGGACACCTACCAGTACGTAAACCCGGTAGCCAAACTCAGCACGCCGTTCGGCACGCTGCCGTTCAGCACCGTAAACGCCACCAACGTTCCCCTGCTGGCGCTGCAGTACACGGTGTTCGACGGGGGCCTGACGGCGGCGCGCATCGGCCAAAGCGAGGCGGGCCTATCGGCAGTTCAGGCGCAAGAACGCCAAAGCCGCGGAATGGTCATCGCCGACGTTTCCAAAGCGTATTACGATCTCGCATCGGCGTTCGCAATGCAGGACGTCGCGCGGCGCGCGGTCGGCGTCGCCGCGGCGCACGTCAAACAAGCGCAGCAGCTCTTTGCCGGCGGACAAATTCCCCGAGCCGACGTGCTTGCCGCGCAAACCGAACTCGCCAACGAGCGCGTCAACCAAATCGCCGCGGACAGCGCGGTAACGCTTGCCGAAACCGCGCTCGACAACGTTCTCAACGTTCCATTGACCACGGTTTACCGGCCGACCGATCCGCTCGACGCACCGGCGCCGGCATTCCATTTGGACGACCTGCTCGCGTCCGCCCGCGCGCATCGCGGCGATCTGGCGGCCGCGCAAGCTTCCGTAATTGCCGCGAGCCGTGCGGTCGAAGCTGCGAGATCCGGATCGGCGCCGCAGATCAAAGCCATGGTCGCGGACGGAAACACGCAGCCTGCGGTCGTCGGCGGCTATCACAATCAGTTCTCGTTCGGCTTAAACGCCGTGTGGGCGCTCTTCGACAACGGCTATACCGCGGGACGTGTCGCGCAGGCGCAAGCCGGCGTGCAGCAAGCGCATCTCGCCGTCGAGCAACTGCAAAACGGCATCGATTTGCAAGTACGTCAAGCCTACCTCAACGTCACGCAAGCGCAAGCACGCGTCGCGGCAGCGCACCAACTGGTCACGCTCTCGGACGAAAACTTACGACTCGCGCAGATTCGCTATCGGGGCGGTGTCGGCACCGCCTTGGAACTGCAGGACGCCGAATTACGCGACCGTTCGGCGCGGCAGGAACTCACCGGAGCCCAGGCCGCTTTGCGGCAGGGAGTCGTGCAATTGCGATTCGCTGCCGGATTGTACTAGGAGAATCGCCATGTCCACGAAAGTCCTTGTTCTCGGCGCCGGGTTTGCGGGGCACACCGCGGCGCTGCATCTCTCTCACCTGGTAAAAGACAAAGCCGAGGTCACCGTCGTCGCGCCGCGCAATCGCTTCACGTGGTTTCCCAGTTTAATCTGGGTCGGCACGGGCACGATGCCGGAAGACGAGGTTTCCTTCCAACTCGCACCGGTCTACGAAAAGATCGGCCTTAATTACCTCGACGGGCGCGCGACCGTCATCAATCCGGACGATCGCACCGTTACCGTGGTCGACTCCCACGACACGGAGCAGACGCTCTCGTACGATTTCCTGATCAACGCCACGGGACCGTACTTGAACTTCGCGGCGACACCGGGACTCGGCCCGCAAAACGACACCACGGCCAGCGTGTGCTCGATCGAACATGCCGTCGACGCGCGCGAGCGGTACTTGAAGACCGTTCGCGAGATGGAACGCGGCAACAAGCAGCGTCTGGTGGTGGGTGTGGGGCATCCGACCGCGACGTGTGAAGGCGCCGCGTTCGAATACCTGATGAACGTCGACAACGATTTACGCCGCCGCGGTCTGCGCGAAAAAGCCGACTTGGTTTGGCTGACGAACGAACCCGCGCCCGGCGATTTCGGGGTCGACGGCATCGAAGCCATGAAGGGCCGCTCGCTGGTCACCGGCGCCGGCCTCGTGCGTATGCTGCTCGACGAAGCGGGCGTCAAAACGATGCTCGAGGCGGGCGTCACCAAAGTCGAACAGGGCAAACTGTACTACGAGCAGGTCGGGTACGACCCCTCGACGCTGGACTTCGATTTCGCGATGCTCATTCCGCAGTTCCGCGGCATTCCCATCAAGTACGTTGCGCACGACGGCACCGACATCACGGAAAAAATGACGATGCCCAACGGCTTCATGCGCGTCGATGCGGACTACACGCCAAAACCGTACGAGCAGTACAAAGGCAGCGATTGGCCGGCCTACTATCGGTCGCCGCTCTACGCCAACGTCTACGCGGCGGGCATCGCGTTCGCGCCGCCGCATCCGATGTCCAAGGGCAAAAAGACCGCCGACGGCACGCAGATCATCGCCATGGCGCCGCGCACCGGCATGGCGTCCGGAATCATGGGCCGCACGGTTGCCTACAACATCGCCGATCAGGTCGAGGGCCGTGAGCCTTCGCACCACGCGCGCATGAGCGAGATGCCGGCGGCGTGCATCGCCTCGATGGGCAAATCGCTCCTGACGGGAAGCGCGGCTTCCATCATCATGTCGCCCGTGGCGCGGGATTACGAAAAATACCCGCAGTACGGGCGCGACCTCAAACTCTGCGACGTCGACGTCGGGCTCGGCGGAGCGTGGACGAAACTGATGCTGCACCACACGTTCATGTGGAAACTGCAAGCCAAGCCCGGCTGGCAGATGATTCCGGAGTAAGGCAGGAGAGTATGGGACATTTTTGGAGAGGCTTCGCGCCGTATCAGTTTTGGCGCTTCCTGGTCGTGAACACGAAGATGTTTTTGATTGCCAAAGGCATTATCGGTCCCGGCCACACCTAAGACGGAGACATTGAATGAGATTTGTTAGCTTACTGCTCGCCGTTCTGCTCGGCGTGGCGCTCGGGGCCGTTTCCGTTTCGCGCATTGCTGCGCAAACCGCGGCTCCGGCATCTGCCAACTGTCCGGGCCAAGGTATGATGAACGGCCAAATGGGCGGTCAGATGATGGGCCAAGGCATGATGATGCAAGGGATGCATGGTTCGGCGGATCAAGCATACATGCAGTCGATGATGACGATGCACCAGGGCATGCGCGCGCATGGATACACCGGCGACGCCGATCACGACTTCATGGTCATGATGATCCCGCACCATCAGGCGGCCATCGACATGGCCAGGACCGAACTGCAGTACGGCAAAAACCCGAAACTGCGCGAGATGGCCCAATCGATCATCAAGGCTCAGCAAGCCGAGATCGACCAAATGAACGCGCTGCTTCGATAAGCTGACCGTTACTCCGGAGCGCCCTTGATCGGACCGTACTCGGCTTCGTAATAGGTGTCGCGCAGGTTGCCCAGTTGCATGTCGCGCGGAATCGGCGAGCCGTCGCCGCGGTAGATCGTCGCGCCCTTCACGAGCAGCCGGTACGGCTCCAAACGCGCATTCTTCCAGTCCGAGACTTTCCAGCGTTGCGGCGCCATTACACTCCACTCGTACGCGGGCAGCGTGCTCTTCTTGCCGCTCAGCAGCTCGAGCTCGACGCGAAAGCCTTCGCGCTCGAATATGGCTTCTTCTACTTGTTTTTTGCTTGCCATGGGTACGCTGGGAGTATGCCCAACTCGCGGCGCGGCGCCCTGCAAGTACAGGCCGCCTATTATATAGCAACCGGCGTCTGGCCGCTGATGAGCCGCCGCGCGTTTGAGCGTGTCACGGGTCCCAAGGCGGATTGGTGGCTCGTGCAGATGGTCGGGCTGCTCGCGGCATCCGCCGGTGTGACGTTAGCGGTCGGCGCGCGCGATGAACGCCCGTCGGCTGCGACGCGGACCCTAGGCGTCCTCTGCGCGCTGTCCTTCGCGGGCATCGATACCGTGCACGCGCTGCGCGGACGAATCTCGAAGATTTATCTCGCGGACGCCCTCGTCGAGCTCGTTCTGGCGGCCGCCATTCTGCGGTAATTTGCAGCGCACCGCCGGCGGCGCAGCGGATCTTGCGTGCCGAATTCCCAGGCCGCGCATCCGCAGCGCAGCGTTATGGCAACCAGGCCGATGAGTAACGCCGGAAAGAGGACCGAGAACAGAAACGCGATATCTTGCACCGCCCACGGGTGCGCAGTTGAC
This sequence comes from Vulcanimicrobiaceae bacterium, assembly GCA_035713505.1. Taxonomy (GTDB): domain Bacteria; phylum Vulcanimicrobiota; class Vulcanimicrobiia; order Vulcanimicrobiales; family Vulcanimicrobiaceae; genus DATGJX01. The sequence continues at coordinate 7,513 of DASSZL010000169.1, forward strand.
GCAAACATCTTGTGTTCTATAACCCGCGCCGCCGAACGCCGGATGCGCCGATTTACTCGACGGTGACGGTCTTGGCCAGGTTGCGGGGCTGGTCGACGTCCTTGCCTTCGATGTCCGCGATATGGTACGCGAGCAGCTGCAGCGGGATGATGTTGACGATCGGCGAGAGCAGTTCGTCGACTTTCGGAACCCAGAACACGTAGTCGGCGATGGCCTTGGCGTCTTCGTCGCCATGGTTGGCGACGACGATCACCGGCGCTTCGCGCGCCTTCGACTCCGCCAGATTCGAGAGAATCTTGTCGCGTACGCGGCCGTCGGTCATGACGCCCACCACCGGCACGTTCGAGTCGAGCAGCGCGATAGGCCCGTGCTTCATTTCGCCGGCGGCATAGCCCTCGGCGTGGATATACGAGATTTCTTTGAGCTTGAGCGCGCCTTCGAGGGCCGTCGGGAAGTTCACGTACCGGCCCAGGAACAGCACCGACTTGGATTTGCGAATCTTCTTCGCGACTTTCTTGATGTCGTCCGAGGTATTGAGCACCACGTCGACCGCCGCAGGCAGCAGCTTGGTGTTGTCGGCGATTTCGCGCAGACGTTCGATGGGCGCACTGCCGCGCAGACGGGCGAGATATAGCGCAAAGAGCGTCATCGCGGTCGCCTGAGAAACGTAGGTCTTGGTGGCTGCGACGCCGATTTCGGGGCCGCCGCGCGTGAACAGCGTGCCGTCGTCGATGCGGGTCAAATGTGAGCCCAGCACGTTGCAGATTCCCAGGACCGTGCTTCCGGCTTGTTTGGCGATGCGAACCGCTTCAATCGTGTCCGCCGTTTCGCCCGATTGCGACATCGCAATCGTCAGCGCCGTCGGATCGATGACCGGATCGCCGTAGCGGAATTCACTCGCGAGCTCCATCTCGACGGGCAGATGCACCAGCGAGCGCAGCAAGTACATGCCGACCATGCCGGCGTGGTACGCGGTTCCGCACCCGGTGATCGCGATCTTCGAGATACCGCGCAGCTGGTCTTCGTCGATGCCGATCTCGGCGCCCAACTGCACGTCGTTGCTCTCGTCGATACGGCCCGCCAGCGTTTCTTTGATGACGTTGGGCTGCTCGTAGATTTCCTTGAGCATGAAGTGCTTGAAGCCGCTCTTCTCGGCGGAGCCGGCGTCCCACGTCACCTGCATGACGTCGCGTTCGATCGGCGTTCCCTCATAATCCATGAGTTTCCAGCCGTCGCGGCCGACGACGACCATCTCGCCTTCCTGCAAGATGATTTCTTTGCGGGTGTACTGCAGAATCGCCGGCGTATCCGAGGCGACGAACATCTCGCCCTCGCCGATGCCGACGACCAGCGGGCTCGCGCCGTTCCGCGCGAACACCAGATGCTCCGGATCGTCCGAGCTGATGACGCCGAGCGCGTACGCGCCTGTCACCTCCTTGAGTGTGCGGCGCAGCGCATCCTCGAGCTTGCCGTCGTAGTGCTGTTCTATCAGATGGGCCAGCACTTCCGTGTCCGTTTCGCTCTTGAAAACGTGGCCTTCGGCTATCAAGCGGGCGCGAAGCGGCGCATAATTTTCGATGATCCCATTGTGAACGACGGCGATCTTGCCGGTGCAGTCCATGTGCGGGTGCGCGTTCGCGTCCGATGGGCGTCCGTGGGTAGCCCAGCGGGTATGGCCCACGCCCACCCGGCCGGAAATCCGCCCGCCGTTTCGCAGGCGGTCGGCCAGGCGCTGCAGTTTGCCTTCGGCTTTCGTTCCCGTCAGCGCGCCGGCGGCATCGATAACGGCGATGCCCGCGCTGTCGTACCCCCGGTACTCCAGACGCTGCAGTGAGTCCAGAATAATGGGAACGCTGTCGCGCTCACCGATATAGCCGACGATTCCGCACATGGCAAGCCCCCCGTTACTTGATACCTTCCCGGGTGCGGTGATATTCAATCTTGCCGTCCGCGACCTCATTGAATGCCGTCGACACCGGCTTGTTCTGGTTCACGTCGTCGGTAAGCGGCGGTGCACCGTTGTTGAGTTGCTTCGCGCGCTTGGTCACGACGTTGACCAGACTGAATTTAGAGTCGACGTGATCCAGAAGTCTGTCCAAGTCGCCGAAAACCGATTTGCTCATGTTATGAATCTTCCAATTCTCTTATCGAGTCGTCACTGTATCTGTGTATTCGAAACCGTTCGGCCTGCAGGATGGCCTGGAGGTCGCGCACCGCTTCGTCGGAGCGCTCTTCCGCATTGATCACGATGTAGTCGAAGTTGCGCACGAAATTAAACTCCTCGTGCGCGATCTCCAGCCGTCGCGCGATTTCCTCGGTCGTCTCGGTCCGCCGCGCCAACAGGCGCGTGCGCAGGTTCGAGAAGCGATCAGGCGCGAGAAAGATGAGTACCGCCGCCGGGAAGGCCCGTTTGATCGCGAGCGCTCCATTGACTTCCGGCTTCATGATGAGGTCGTAGCCCTCGGTCAGCGTGCGCTCCACGAAATCGCGCGGCGTCCCGTAGAGATTATCATTATACTCTCGCCACTCGAGGAAGCCGTCGGCGGCCCGCCGGCGCTCAAATTCGTCCTTACCAAGGAAGAAATAGTGCTCCCCCGCGACCTCGCCCGGACGCGGTTCGCGGGTGGTTGCCGAAACCGAGTATCGCAGCCGCGGTAAACGCGCACGCAGCGCGTCCACCAGCGTGTCTTTACCGGCCCCGGAAGGCCCCGACACAACGAAGAGCAGACCCGGACCGAACATTGACCTCCCGTGGCACTCGCGCAGGCAAACCCCTTAAGTTCCGATGGAACGAGCTCGCACCCTTTTCTCGGCCGTTACAGCGGGCTGGCGCAGACCACGCGCCGCAGCGCATCTATCGCGGCGGGGTCGTCGCCTGCCCGTGCGGGACGCTGATACGCCGCCGTCTTGGCCGTGCCGTTCCACACCGTAAAGGCGATCTGCAGCACATCGCCGCCGGGAAGCGTGAACGTCTGCTCGCCCGCCTCACCGGGACAAGGCGGGAAGGGCTCGGCCTTGCGCAACTTGGCGCCGCGGCGGCTCAGAAGGGTGTCGGTCGTGACCTGCGAGGCCAGGTCGCCCAGTGAACGGCCTGCGCTCGGCGTTTGCTTGACCGCGAAATGCTGGCCGGGACGCGGCTGAAAGGCTTGGCCGCCCGAACCGCCGCACGCCGCCAGCAGCGCCGCGGACCAGCAGGCGGCAAGCGATATGCTCCATGCTCGCATGTTTGATTGATACCCCTTCGCGAAGGTGCGTTGTGTGTACACCGATTGGCTGCTCATTCGCCGTTTGGCGCTCGAACTTTCGCAGCGGTTCAAA
>DASSZL010000170.1:0-19452 GCA_035713505.1 Vulcanimicrobiaceae bacterium
GGATGGTCCGCAGCAATTGCGCGGCGCCGCCGTCGATCCGCAGGACGACCACCGGATCGCCATGGCGGCCGCGATCGCCGCACTCGCCGCGCGCGGGACGACGAGCATCGTGGACGCGCAGTGCGTCGGCGTGTCGTACCCGCACTTCTTTTCCACGCTTCGGAGCATCGCATGAACATCAGAGGAATACGCGGCGCGGTGACCGTGGACGCCGACGAACCGGAAGCCATCGTCGGTGCAACCAAGCGTCTCCTGAGCGCGATGATCGCGCAGAACGGCGTCGAGCTGGACGACATCGCGTCGGTGCTGTTCAGCCTGACGCCCGACTTGCGCGCGGTGTTTCCCGCGCTCGGCGCGCGCGAGATGGGCTGGGTGCACGTGCCGATGCTGCACTTCACCGAAATCGACGTGCCGGGATCGCTGCCGCGCGTGATTCGCGTGCTCATGCACGTAAACACCGCGCGAGCGCAGGCGCAGGTCGAGCATGTGTACCTTGACGGCGCGCGGGTGCTGCGCCCGGATCTTGCGAGGGCGGCGCGATGATGACGCTCGGGATTATCGGCACGGGCATGATCGGCGGCTCGATCGGCATACGAGCGCGCGAACTCGGGTGGCGCGTGCTGGGCTTCGATGCGAATCCGGAGGCGGCGCTGGAAGCGCGCGTGCGCGGAGCGATCGAGGAAGTCGCGATGCGCGAGGAGATAGACGAGCGCGCGGACGTCATCGTCATCGCCGCGCACATTGCCGGTACGATCGCCGAAATCGAGCGCCTGCGATTTACGCAGCCGCGCAAAGCGCGGCTCATCATCGACATTTCGTCGGTCAAGGCGCCTGTTGTCGAGGCGGCGCGCGGCTTGACGAATTTCGTGGCCACGCATCCGATGGCGGGACGCGAGCGCAGCGGCCCGTCGGCCGCGGCGCGCGACGTGTTCGAAGGCAAAACGTGGCTCTACATTCCGACGGGCGATCGCGAACTGGATTGGCGTGCGGTCGAATTCATCGGCGCCTTCGGCGCGATTCCCGTGGAAGCCGATGCGATAGAACACGATCGCATCGTCGCCGTCACCTCGCATCTGCCGCAGGTGCTCGCCACGCTCTTCGCCGCGCGATTGTCGCGGCCCGAAGTGCAAATCGACGCGTTCATGGGTCCCACCGCCAAAGAGCTGCTTCGTCTGAGCCGCTCGAGCATGGAGATGTGGCGCGACATCTTGAACGCGAACCGGGAGAACATCGGGGTCGAACTGCGCGCGCTGGCTCACGATCTGCAAGAAGCCGCCGCCGCGCTGGAATCGGAGCGTTTGCCTGTGGCATTTTAAGCTGCGCGAGGGGGTGCGATGCCGAACCGGAGAAAGCAGAGTAGGTTGACGGTGCAGCATTCATCTGGCGGGGCGCCACCTTCACCGCCTTTCCCGGCATCAAATACTTTTATTTGGGCGACGATCCGTATACGAGCGTCGCCAAGGCCATCAACAAAAACGGCGTAGCAGCCGGGAGTGACGGCGGGTACTTCCCCTGTTCGATGCTTTTCGAGGGTGGAAAGACGCGGTTCTTGGATCGCAAAAACATCGGACAATGCAGCTTCGAAATCGACGGAATCAACGATGCGGGCGTCGTCGTCGGTATTCATGCTTATCGCGGATTCGTGCGCTATCCCGACGGACTGGAGCTCACGGTGAACCCGCTGAGCACACGGCCTGAATGGAACGGGACGCGCGTTGGCGCGATCGATAACGAGGGGGACATCATCGGGGGCACGCCGCGTCCCGTCTACGGCCCCGATCTGAACGACTACGTCATTCATGCGTTTTTGGCAACCGCCGATCGCGGCAGAGTGCACAATATGCGCGATTTGGGCGCACTGCCGGGATTCCCCGACACCTACGCCACGGCGATTGCCGAAGATGGGACGGTCGTCGGCTATTCGGGGACGAACTCCGGTCCGAAGTGGACGCGAGTCACGGGGCCGAGTCACGCATGGATGTGGTATCGAGGGCATATGACGGATATCGGCGCCGCTGGACCGTTTAATCGACCCGCGCGCCGGCTGGCACCTGCAGTGCGCGCGCGATCAACCGCGCCGGCATCATTGTCGGGACCGGCAGTTTTGAAGGGCGGGAGCTTCCGTTTCGTCTGGTGCCGAATCGCCGCTGCGCAATGCGCATGCTTTTCATGCCGCTACCCGGTAGCGTCTAAAGTGCATTGCGGAGCTGATCCGGGCTAACGCCGGCGTTTTTCAAGATAGCATGAAGAGTGCCGCGCCGCAGCGCTTTAGATCCGTGCATTGGGACTGACACGCTGCGTCCGTCTGCGTGGGGGTTATGCTGCGGGAATTGTTATCGAGACGGTTTCGACGCGCGTGTACCCGGCGTCGGGGGCAGGAATGGGCTCGCCGCGGTCGCGTCGTGAGAGAACGCAGAGTTCGATGACCTCTCGCGCATTCGCCAGGGCCTCCTCGATGGTGTCGGCTTCCGTTACGGCCTCAGGAAACGCCGGAACGGTTACGACAAAGCCGCCCTCGTCGGGCTCTCCCGGTTCCAGTACGACCGTATAGCGCACGTCCGCCATACCGCAATATTCTCCTAAACTGCGCATCTCCATGCACCCCGGCCGCGCAAACGGCTCGCGCCCCCGCCGCCGACGTCGACTTAATGCGCGGCGCGATCGTCGCAATCACCGCGCTCTCTAGCGCATCGGCGGATTGACGGCGCTCAGGTCGTTCATTGCGGCAGTTTTTGCTTGCGCGCGGGCTTGCTCGAACTACGCACGCATTTCGGGCGGCGGCGGCCCTTGCGGCGGACCATCGGGCGGCGCCATTTGCGCGAGCGCCGCGATGGGTGATGCCAGCGCGGTAACGACGCCGGCCAGGAGGGCGATACGAATGCTCTTCATGCCGCCACGGTACTCTAGAATTCTTGGAGCATTCTTGGAACAGCCTGCGAACTAGCCTTCCTATGCCGACGAACTTTGCTATTGACCAGATCCGCGCCGAATTCCCGGCGCTTGCGATGTGCGATGCGGGAATGCCGCGCGTCTATTTGGATAATCCCGCCGGAACGCAAGTACCGCGGCGGGTCGCGCAAGCGGCCGCGCGCTGTCTGCTGGAGACCAATGCGAATCTCGGCGGATTTTTTACCACGAGTCTGGCGGCGGAAGAAGTAGTGACCGGCGCGCATCGCGCGATGGCGCGGCTGCTGGGCGCCTCATCGGAACGCGAAATCGTCATCGGGCCGAGCATGACCTCGCTCACGTTCGAGTTCTCTCGCAGCTTGGGGCGTGTGTTCAAAGCCGGCGACGAGATCGTCGTCACGCATATGGATCACGACGGAAACATTGCGCCGTGGCTCGCGCTCGCCGAAGATCGCGGACTGGTCGTGCGCTGGGTGCCGTTCGACGAACGGACGTGGGCGATCGAACCGGGTGCGCTCGACGCCGTGCTTTCGAGCAAGACGCGCCTGGTGGCGCTCAACTACGCGAGCAACCTCACGGGCTCGATCAACGACGTGCGGACGCTCGTCGAGCGAATTCACGCCGCGGGCGCGCTTGCATACGTCGATGCCGTGCAATACGCACCGCACGGGAAGATCGACGTTCAAACGTTGGGCTGCGATTTTCTCGCCTGCTCCTCGTACAAATTCTACGGTCCGCACCTGGGCATCTTGTGGGCCCGCGAATCGCTGCTCTCGGATTTGTACGCGTACAAAGTGCGCCCGCAAACGATGGAACTGCCGTACAAGTTCGAAACCGGCACGCCGCAGGTGGAACAGCTCGCCGCGCTTTCGGCGTGCGTCGAATATTTGGAAAGCGTGGCGGGCGCCGAGGCCTACGAACGCGCGCTCGCGACCCGCCTCATCGACGGCTTGCAGCGCATTCCCAGCGTGCGCATCATCGGCGTCACCGATCCGGCTCATTACGACCGGCGCGTGCCGACAGTGTCGTTCGTTCACGACACGTGTAAGCCCGGCGATATCGCGCGGGCGCTCGCGCGCCGCAACATCTTCGTGTGGTCCGGGCACAACTACGCGCTCGAGCTCGTGCGCCAGCTGGGCATCGACGAAACGCAGGGCGTGCTGCGCATAGGTATCGCGCACTACAATACGTTCGCCGAGATCGACCTCACCCTGGACGCCGTTGCGGCGGCCGTTTCGGAATAACTTACGTTCCGGCGCCGCCGGTGTGGAAGACGTACTTCACGATGAAGCGGTGCAGCGTCGATGAGGCCGCGGGCGTTCCGTATTCGAGGTACAGGTTGTCTTGATCGCGCAAGCGCTGGTGATAGGAGAAGGCGAAGTCGACGCCCGGTGCGGCGAATCCGCCGGTACCGCTGATGGAACGCAGCGCGATCGCGAACTCGCCGTTGCGCCCGAACGAACGCGTGAGCGCAATGCGGCGCAGCCACTGCGAATCGAGCGGGCCGGGCATGCCGGCCGCCACGGTGCCGCCGTATTCCAGCGTCAATCCGTAGGCTTGTCCCAGGCGGCGGCTCGTCGAAAGATCCATTTGGTGCACGTAGGCGTTTGCGAACGGGAGCGCGTCGCCCGCGCACATCAGCGGCTGCGGATCGGCGCCGGGGCAGTACATTGCGAACGGTCCGAATGAATAATTGAAGTCGATTGGCGCCGGCGTGCCGTCTTTGTAGCCGATGCTCAGCTGCGTTTGATTGAACGGAAACGTCTTGCCGCCCGCGTACACCGGGTACGGATCCGTGTATGCGCGCAAACTGCTGGCGCCGCCGCCGACGACGATGGTGAGCAGATTCTTGAACGTCACGCCGACATTGCCGCCGACGTCGACTTGATGCGCGGCGCCGGTGTTGTCGACGAAACGATCCGCGACCACGCCCGCTTGATACGACTTGATCGAACTTGCGTGCGAGCCGGTGCCGTTATATTGCAAGAGCACCTGCGGGCCGCGAATGTCGTTGATGGGCGTGTAGCCGTCGACCGGAGCGAACTGCGCTCCCATAGCGCGGTAGATGGCGCCCACGAGCAGCGAGCCGTGCTGCAGGACACCCCCGACCACGGAGTTATTGCCTTGATTCGGCGTGTCGACCAGCGTGCCGCGTTCTTGTTCGAACTCAAAGAGCGGCTGAATACCCGAGTGCAAGTTTTGGTAGAAGGCGCCGACGCCCAGCGTTTGATCGGTCAGGCCGGGGTGATGGGCCATCACGCCTTCGGCGCTGAACTGCAGCGAACCGTCGGGGCGCGCGTTTTGGAAGCCGAACGCCTGATCGTCGTAGCCCGGTCCCGTCGCGGTAAGCATGCCCAGGGAATTGCGGCCGGCCGTGCCCTCGATTTTGAAACCGCTGTTCACCACGCCGATGGAAGGCGTATAGAAGATGGTGCTTCCGGTGCCGTTGACGTTGATGTGCGGCAGCGCGTCGATGTAGCCGAAGCCCTCCGCGAAGAACGGGCGGTACTCCTGATAGTGGCGCGAGAACTCTTGCGGCGAGATCGTCGTCTGGTCGGCCTCGACGTTGGAGAAATCCGGCGCCAGCGTGCCGACGAACGACATCGTGGGCGTGAACGGATACGTGAAGTCCACGCCGATCGTGCGCGGTTTTTGCGCCGTGATCGACGAGGGCGTGGTTTGGAAGAGATTGCGGTCGCTGCCGGTGCTCGATAATGCGTAGACGTCGGCGTAGGGTTTGGGGCGCGCGGCCGAAGCCATGCGCGCTTTGATGCCCGTGATCTCCGGCCACTTCGTCGAATCGCAATAGACGAGCTGCGAGACGTTGTTGTTGTTGCAGTACGCGTCCGAGCCCGGCACGTACGCCCACGTGTAGAGATCGCTGCTGGCCGCGATACGGCGGTTGAAATCGATGCGCCAGTTCTGCACCGGCCCGCTTTGCGTGCGCAGGTCGCGCAGCGGGATGATCATCATCACCCGATAGCCCTGGGCCGTGCGTTTGGCGACCGCTTGCCACGGCGGCTGATAGCGCGCCGATTCGGTTGAGGTTTCGTAACGCACGCCGGCGGGCGTTACGCTGAACGTGTAGGTGCGCGAGTTGTTGTTGCTGGTGTCGATTGCGAGCGTGACGGAATCGTCCAGCCCGTAGCCGACGTCGTTCGTGCTTTGCGTTGCCGTGATCGGGACCCCGCTTTGGTCCGCGATGAAGCCGACGTACAGATTCTCGTCGTCGTACAAGAAAAGCGCGGTGGTCGGCAGCTTCGCGGTCTCGCGATCGGTGAAGTCCCAGAACTGCGCGGCGCGAACGGCCGTTTTCCAGACGGGCGCGCTCAGCGAGGCGTCGAGCGGCGGCGGATTCTGGGCTCGCACGGCGGCGACTACGGTGGTGTACGAAACGGCGGCCGACGCGGGCGCGGCGAGCAGCGCGGTGCTAAGGACAACAACCAGGGCGAGGATCTTCATCACCTGCACATACGGTAATTCCGGTTGTTTGTTTCGAGGGGGAACTCTGCGGGGCCGGGGTTCGTTGAGGCGGCAGATGCTGCACCCAACAACAAGGAGCCCCATGCTGCAACGGTTTTCGAAAGCCGCACTCGCGTTCGCGATTGCAACCTCACTGGCCGCCGGGCCGCTCACGCGCCCCGCGCTCGCCGGCACCGGATCGACCTATACGCTCATCGAAGCCGGTCTCGCGCTCGTGGGCGGGATCATTCTCTACAACAATTATCAGCATAAGAAGCAAGCGGCGAATACGGTCGTCGGCTATACGCGCAACGGCGGAACGGTGTACGGCGACGGCCGCATCGTCATGCCGAACGGCGCGACGGTCTATCCGAACGCGCGCGGGCAATATCCGTGGGGCCAGGCGGCGTATTACCAGCCGAACGCGAGCGGCTACGGCTACGATTATCAACGCACCGGCGAATACGATCGCACGCATCGTCACGGGCGTTCCGCATTCGGTCATTCGCACGGCCGTCACGGCCACCACGGTCATCGCCACGGTGACGGCGGCGACGGCGACGGCGACTAGTTAGACCAGCGCCTCGAGCGAACGCATATCCTGCGGCGCGCCTGCCACGACGATTTCATCGCCGTGGTCCAGGCGCGTTTCGCTTGGCGGGCGCAGCGTCATGCGTCCATCGCGCTTGAGCGCGAGCACGATCATCGAACTGGATTCGGGAATCAGTTCGCTCAGCGTTTTCCCGAGCGCCCGCGAGGTTTGCGAAATCGCGAAGTCTTCGAGAAGCAATTCCGCGTTGCGCGCCGAGAGTATCGTGTCGACGAACTCGATGGCCGTCGGACGCACCGCAAGGCTGGCCATGCGGCGTCCGCCGATGGCGTACGGCGAGATGATGCGGTTGGCGCCGGCGAGGCGCAGTTTTTCCTGCGCGTTGTCCGAATTGGCGCGCGCGATAATGAACAGCTCCGGATTGAGCACGCGCGCGGAAAGCGTGACGTAGATGTTTTTCTCGTCGCTGTCGACGGCCGCCACCAATCCGCGCGCGCGTTCCACCGCGGCGCTGCGCAGCGTTTGCGACTCGGCGGCATCGCCGTGCACGACGGTGCACCCTTCGGCGGAGGCGCGCTGCAGCGACTGTTCGTTGATGTCGATGACCACGAAGGGCGTTTGCCCTTCTTTGAAGGCGTTCGCGATCTCGCGGCCCACGCGCCCGTAGCCGCACAAAATAAAATGGTTCTGCATTCTAGCGAGCCGCAGACGGTGGCGCCGTTCGCCGACGAAGCTTTCCAGGCGTCCTTCGACCATGTACGCCATCAGGCGCAGCACCGTGTACGTGAGCGCGGAAAACCCGAACGCGACCACGCCGATCGTCAGCCACTTGCCCGCGAGATCGAGCGGCCGCGGCTCGCCGCCGCCGACCGTGGTGATCGTCACGATCGTCATGTAAAATGCGTCGAACCACGGCCAGCCCTCCAAGATGACGTACCCGGCCGTGCCCAGCACGACGACCGCCGCGAGCAGCGCCGCGGCTTTCAGCATGCTGTTTGCCGGCCGGATGTGCACCCCCGGAGGTTCGCTCCGCGGCCCCCGTCACCCTGAGATTGGACGCTAGGCGTCGAGGCAATCCGTGATTTGCCGGCGGAGCCGATGCAACTGCTCGCCGGTCAGTGACGCTTATTGGGTTCGGCGCGCTTCCCGGCAGCGCGGGCCCGCGGGAAGAAGTCAGCGGGCGTGTCATCCCACGCGGTGTGGGCGCGCAAATACGTGACGGCGCGTCGCAGGCTTTTTATTGTAGCCGCAGCCTCGGCCTCGTCGGCCCAGCGCTCTAAAATGTCCCTGGCAAGTGCGGAGGCGCCGGCCGCGTTGTGCTGCGGAGCAGCCTCGGCGAGCGCTTGCCGGGTCCGCGCGCTCACGCGAACGGAAAGTCTTGCGGTCTTTGCCATGCGCATATTGTAACGTTACGACCCCTCCCTCGAACCGCGTTCCACGAGGCCTTTGGTGAGGAAAACCAGGCCGCTCATTTGGATCCATTCGGAGAGAACGTTTCCGAGGACTTGCCCCCACTTGGAATTGGGGTCGCTGCGCCAAAACGCGAGGCCCCATCCGATCGCGGTGATTCCCAGAAACAGCAGCAGCGAATGCTCATAGAGCAGACCCGCCAGACCTGCGCGCGGGGGCGGCTTTTGTTTGCTCTCACTGGACCCGCGCTCAATGAGAAACTTGGTTCCCAGGATGATAACCACCGACCCCGACCAGTCCGCAATCGCATTTCCAAAGAAGGCGCCCAGGTGCGTTTTCTCATCGCTAATGCAATAGAGCACGATCCAGAGCGTGAGGATGCTGATCGCCGCGATGCTCAGACCGTGGTCGCGAAGGAACCCGCGTTTCGATTGCTTGCCCGTCATACGCGGGTTGTACCCTTACCGCCGGCAAGTGCAAGGTGTAGAATCGAGCCTACTACCCTTTGGAGGGTGCTATGCGAATGAAAGCCCTTTTCGCAGCTGTTGCAACATGTGCGCTGTTCGTCGGGATCGCCGCGGTCGTTGGAGCGCAAGTGCAGCCGAGCGCATCGGACGCTGCCTACATCGCCAAGGTCATGACGGCCGCTCCGGCATCTGTCGTCAAAGGCGCGACGATCGTCGCGATGGAGAAGAACGGCCCGATGCGTACGGTCCAGCAAGGAACGAACGATTTCACGTGCATGCTCATGGGCGATGGAACGCCGATGTGCACCGACAAGAACGGCATGGAGTGGGTCCGCGCATTGATGACGCACACCACGCCGCCCAATCAGATCGCGTTCATGTACATGTTGGCGGGCGACAACGGCGCGAGCAACATCGATCCGTACGCGACCGGGCAGACGTCCGGCAATCATTGGGTCAAGACGGGACCCCATGTCATGATCATGGGTCCAGCTACCACTACGCTCGGATATCCGCGCGCGGCGGACGCAGACCCGACCAAACCGTACGTCATGTGGGCAGGCACGCCGTACGAACACGTCATGATCCCGGTCAAGTAAAGTCCGCTTCCAACTGAGCGCGGCGCGCGAGGGCGACGCCTTAATTCCTCAAGCGACGCTTTGGAAACTGTTTTGGGTTTGCCGAGAGTGCGTCGACAAGTTCGCGTAACGTTGGAGAGAAGCGACGATTGCCAAGCCCGTAGTGTGCGACATCTTTAGCGACGTCGCGATGGAGTACGACGCGCCACGGCTTTTGGCCGACCGGCAGGGCTGTACCGTACTTCGTTTGCTTCGTCGATTGCGTCGAGGAGCTGATGGGCGTCGACGAACGCGGACGCCGGCGCTTTTGCGCGGCGCGCCAACTCGGTGTCATCGAGCCGAATGGAACGAGGCTGGAAGAGATCTTGGACACTGCAACCGAGGACGGCCGCGATTTTTTCGAGGACGCCGACGGTGACGTTTCCGTCGCCGGACTCGACCTTGGAAATTGTTTGTCGAGCGACGCTCGCACGCGCTGCGAGGTCGCTCTGCGAGAGTCCTCGCTCGGCTCGTTTGAAGACGACATTACGCCGCAACACCTCCATCGCGGACGAGTTTAAGGGCACAAAGTTCCTCCGTTAGCGCACGGCGGTAGAGCAGACGAGTGCGGCGCCGGCTCAGCGCTAGTGAAACCATGGTACTCCGCCGCCTCATAATTGTCAATTATAATAGGCAATTATCGGCAGGCGTTAGGCCGCCAGTAGCGGCGGCTGGCGGTGTAGTTCGGCGCGGCGTTTGTGGTAGTGCCGCACGGCGCGATCGAGCTGTGCAGGGGTGAGTTCCCGCCGGCCGCGATACGCGATGCCCAGGCACTTTACGTAGCCGCGAATCGCGCCGCGCACTTCGGATTCCGGCACCGCGCGGGCGCCGTCGCGGCGGGCGCACTGCTCGATGAAGTTCGCAAGCGCCGCTTTTTCGTCTCTCATCATGCAGCCAGTATGCACCCCCGGCGTGCCACGTGCATGGCGTACTGCGGCGACATCTTGGCGCCGCCCCGTCACGCCCAGGAAGCTTTGCCGTAACAACCGTATGGAAGAATTTCCATCGTGGAAGAACCAACCGGCCGCCAGATCCTCGACGCTCTTCTCGACTTTCGAGACGCGGTAAGCGCACGTTTCGACCAAGTTCCTACGCGGGCTGAGATGGATGCCCGCTTCGATAAGGTAGAGCGGCGGTTAACCAACCTCGAGTCCCGCGTAGACGACGGGTTCACGCGTATTGACGCGCGCTTCGCGAAACTGGAAGCCCGTCGACGTCGATAACTCGCGGGTGGTGTTCGGCGTATATGTGAACTGCCCATAGGGCGCTTGCCTGCTCCCCCTCGAATGTGCGGCGAAACCGTACGCCGCAGGGGGAGTGGGTATGTCTGTCATTGAGAAGCCGGTGTCGTCTGTTGATGCCGCCGTCGTCGCGCATTATCAACTGGTCGCGCCGGTGCTGGAGCAATTGTTCGGTGCGATTCCGCTGGTGTGGGCGACGTATCCGTACGGGCTTGATGCGCCCGGGCAATATCACGTCCATTACTTCGGCCACTGGACGAACCTGAGCGCGCAGCACATCGAACGACTGGTTGGGATTGGCGCGCTCGAATTTTATTCGTGGACGCCGACTGCAGCAGATCCGGCGCGCGCGCGATTCGCGCGCTTTTTGTTGGAGCGCCCAACATCTGGAGATGCGGGCGATCTGGACGACCAGATCGGGCGCGGTGCGTGCGCGCTGCGCGAGGTGCTGCGAAAAGACGGCCACGACGGTATTCCGGTACTCGATGGAGCGGGCGGCATTTCGATCTTTGTGCCGTTATCGAACGCGCCGGCGTATGACGATGTGCGCGCCTGGTGCCATGCAATTGCCGCTAAAGCGATCGCGCAGAATGCGGATTTGCTCAGCGCGGCGCCCAATACCGTAGCCGACGCACGCGCGCACGTTCACGTATCGAGCAATGCCGTGAACCTGTTCAGCATGCTCCCGTATAGCTTTCGAGCGAAGACCGGGCGAGTCGCAACGCCGGTGACGTGGGAGGAGCTCGACGGCGTCGATCTGTTTGGCGAGCCGATCGCGACGTTCGCCTCGCGGCTGCAGGCGGCCGGAGAGGTATTCGGTGAGATGCTCGGGCGTATCCACGCGCGTGCGCTGGACGGCGCCCCGCGCGCGCTGACGGAAGCGGTGGTTCCGCTGCCGCATGGACGGCGTCCGCACAAGCACCGGCATGGAGAAATGGTCTCGACGGTTGCGCAGATCTTGTCCGACGGCAAATCGCGAACCCCCGCGGAGATTTGGAAGATTGCGCGGGAGCGGCATCTGCCGTGCAGCGACACCGTGGGGGATCTTTCGAGTAACGTGTGGGCGTATATCGAGCGGCAGACCGCACACGGGCTCAAGCCGGTGGTGGTGCCGACCGACGACCATAAGTTTCGCATCAACGAGCCGCCGGATGCATGGCCGGACGACGCGCCGCACGCGACGCAGCCGGGCGTCGACCTCGACGCGCTTATCGCGCGATTGACGCAGGCCGCCAGCGATAGCCAAAATCCCGCGAATTTTGAAATTGCGGTTTGCGATGCGTTTGCGGCGCTGGGGCTGCTGACGACGCATGTCGGCGGCCTGGGGGCGCCGGACGGGTACGCGGATGCACCGCTCGGGACGATGGGCTATCGTGTGATGTTCGAGTGCAAGAGTGGAACGACGCTGCAGAAGAGCCCGAACATCTTTGAAGCCTCGAAGTTCAAGGATGCGTATCGGGCCAAGTACTGCACGCTTATCGGCAGCCAGTCCGGCACCGAGCAACAGGAAGCGCTCAGCGAAATCAAAACGCACGGCGTCTCGCTGTGGGGCGCGGACGATATTGTCTTTGCGCTGCGGGCGCGGTTAACGCCGCTCGATTTGGAGCCGGCATTTGCGCCGGGAGCGGTCGCACAGGAGGTGCTGCCGGATATCGTGTGGGCGCGCGACCATGGGCAGGCAAAGCGCGTGCGCATCATTGCGGAGATCGTTCGCAGTGCGGGTTGGACGACGCAATGCGCTGCCGCGCAAGCGAATACGCCGGCGGATGCTCCGCTGCTGACCGAAGATGCCGCGATGCTTTTGGTCGATCAGGAACTTGCCGCGCAAGGTGCACACGTCAACTGCACGCGGGAAGAAGTGCACCTTGCTTTTGAGTGGCTCACGAGTCCGCTTCGTGGGGCAGCGGTGTGGAATGCGGAGAAGACCGCAATTGTGGTGGTGCGGACGAACATTGGCTGATCGAGTTGCCGGGGGCCATTCGAGCGCCGCGCGGCCTTCCTGTTCAGATATATGTGTCGGAAAATCTTGGATTGTACAGATATATGTGTTATTATTTGGTGCGTTAGGACACATATACATGAACGCCAAGCAGGCCGCCCTGGGCCGAAAACAGTTAGAGCGACGCCTCGCCCCCTTGCGAGACATGAGTCTGGAGGCTCCGCGCAGCGGGTGGGTACGAGCCATTCGAGACTCCCTGGGTATGACTGCGCGCCAGCTTGCCATGCGCATGGGCGTTGCGCCATCGCGCATTCCGACCATCGAGCACGCCGAGGCGACGGGTGCTACGACACTGAGGACGTTGCGGCAGGCGGCTGCAGCGATGAATTGCACCTTCGTGTACGCGTTCGTACCGATCAAGCCGCTCGAGGACATCGTGCGGGAGCGTGCGATGCAGAAGGCGCGAGAAGATGTCTTGCGGCTCGATCACACTATGCGCCTTGAAAATCAGGCACTCCTGAAATCGGATCTGGACGCGGAGCAGGAGCGTATGGTCGACCGCATCGTGGCCGGCTCGTTGCGCGGCTTATGGGATGAGGAAAAGCGGCGCCGTGCCTGATCCCCTGTTCGGCGGGGATGACGAGGCGAACACGCCGCTGACCGCCGAGGAGCGCGAAGACCTCATCCCATCCTATATCACGCTGCGACACGAATTGAATGAAGCCGAACAGGTCAATATCGGCGCTGCTCTGCAGTGGGCCAATGCTCGCAAACGCGACGTTCTCGATCGAGATTTTCTGGCAGAACTGCACCGTAGGATGTTCAAAGACGTATGGCATTGGGCGGGGCGATATCGTACGAGTGCGCGAAATATCGGCGTGGATGCGCACCGAATTGCACCCGATGTGCAGCAACTCATCGACGATGCGCGATGTTGGGTGGAGTACGGCACGTATCCGCCCGACGAGATCGCCGTCCGGTTTAGTCATCGTCTTGTGGCAATTCACCCTTTTCCAAACGGAAACGGCCGTTTCGCACGTCTGGTCGGCGATCTGCTAGCGCAGCAGCTGGGGCAGCCGCCATTTACGTGGGGACGTGCAAACTTGACCGATGCCGGCACGACGCGTGCGAAATACACCGAGGCCCTACGGGCTGCCGACAACCACGACATCGGGCCACTGTTGGTTTTTGCGCGCTCCTGAAAGGGTGTCATCGCTCCAAGCGCGTGCCATAGGGTAGCATTTAGGTGCTATGTGTTTTGGGTCACCGTCGGCGTGCGGCCTGCGCCGCTAGCTAAATCTCGCGGGCGAGGATCTGCCCAGGGCTAAAGCTTCCATCGGAACCCAAATCGCTGCGTCATCATCGCCAATTGCTTGCGATCGA
The DNA here is from genome assembly GCA_035713505.1 of Vulcanimicrobiaceae bacterium. Lineage (GTDB taxonomy): Bacteria > Vulcanimicrobiota > Vulcanimicrobiia > Vulcanimicrobiales > Vulcanimicrobiaceae > DATGJX01. The sequence continues at coordinate 13,977 of DASSZL010000170.1, forward strand.
CTCTGCAAGTAGCGTACGCCCACGAGCGCGCAGATGACCGCGTCGATCGTGTCCTCGATGCGTTTTAGCGTTCGATTCGTCGGCAGATCGCTAGCGTCCGGTAATTCGGGCATGCTGAGCCCCTCGTTCTCGCAAAACGCACAGATCGCGCGCCACTCCTCAAGCAGCGCCGCAATTCGCTGCAAGCGCGGTGTGGCTTTGATGTACGTCTTGCCGACTTTGTACGGTACGCGATACGAACGGTTTAGAAATCCAAGGAGAGCAACGTGCGGATAGACTTCGATCAGCGCGGGCAGCACCGGACTCCCGAGCGTGCGCGTAGCAAGCGTAAAGCCCGACTCTTGGAAGGCCTGTGCAAATGCCTGTCCGTAGGGGCCAGGACAGGTTGGCTTGGGGGAATGAACCGCTGTCCCGCAGTGACCGAACAATTGTGAAATCGTATTATCCGCCCTGCGACGTTCGAGGATAGGTCTGCGCGAGACCGGCATATCAATAGCCACAACGTCGACAAGCGCGTCACCTAGAATCTGCGCCGCTTGCAAAACGGCTGCGCCCTCACGCGCACCATCGCCCGGCGGCGGCGCGGCCACATTTGCACGCTGGCAAAACGCCGCATAGGAATCGTCTGCAGCCACTATGCGATATGCACCGGCGCTTGTGGCCAGCAGCGCTATCCCACTTGAACCGGCGGGAGTCCACGCCGCGTCGATGCCTAGGACCAGCATTACCGCTCGAACCTCGCCATTAGGTTTCAAGCGCGTTCATGGCCGGCAGACCAAAATCGTGCGCAAGCCGCAATCCGATGTGTGCAAGTTCTTTATCGCTTGGACGACCCGGGAATGTATATATCGGAAGAGTGATGTCCGTTATGCCCACGTACGCGATCGTGGACGTGGCGGAGAGAAAGAGAATTGCATCTGCTTCGATGGCGCGCGCCAGGCGCTCAAGAGGGTATTCGGCATAGCAACACTTCATTGGCTTGCTGACTTGTGGAGGCGGCGCTTCCGGCGTGCTCGCCAAGGTTTGCCAGCATTTGGCGACGTTCGTGTATGCGATCTTGCGCGGGTCGTCCAGGCCGATCACCCTGAGCACTTTCCGAAATTTGGTCCATGGGCCCCACTGGATGATTGCCGATTCATACGCTGAGGTTAGCGTCGTCAAAAACTCCGCCTTCCTCGCCTGAGATGCGGGATCACGCGTAAGGGTTGGCGCTGCCAGACAAAAAGCGCGCATCGCATCCTGCAGGTGCCCGAGCGTGCGCAGGAGTTCGGTCGCGTGATGAATCTGCGCTACACATAAGATGCGTGGTGAACTGCGTTCATAGAGCGAGCCGACGTAGCCGGGCCAGCGCAAATCTTGCCGCAGGCCGGGTGTTCCGGCAGCGCCCGTGTCGCGAACGCACGCGTCGTGATGCGCCGGCGACACGGCCATAACCGAAAGCGCATCCTGTAGCCATCGATCCTGGAGAGACGTCAAAGACGCAGACATTATTACCGTGCTGGCGTTCGGCGGCGCCCATAGCGAACCTATGCGGTAGGGACGGGCGACGGCCACGGTTCCGCCCCGAAGGGGGCGCTGGCGTGTCTAGGCGGAAGCAATCTTCTGCGATGCCGATCGTGCTGATGCAGCGGGCGTGGCAAGATGACCCTCAGTACAAAGATACGGAGTTCGTTGTCTACCACTACCCGCGGCAGTATTTTGACGAGATTCGTGGTGGCGAGCACTTCGTCTACTACCGGCCCTCGCGTGGTGCGCGTAGCGGCGAGGCGAGTTGCTATTTTGGCTGTGGTGTGCTCGGCGAGGTCTATCCCGACCCCGAAGACCCAAACCACCGGTACGTCGACATCGAAAAGCCGATTCCGTTTGCGCAACCCGTTTCGTTCGAGGACCCGGCCGGGCGCATGTACGAATCGCGCTTTCCAAGCCGTAACGCGTTTCAGGGCCACTCGATACGGCATATCGACGATCTCGATTTTCACCGCATTCTGGCTGCGGCGGGCCTGACCGGTGCCATGCTTTCGGCGGCGCCGACGGTTACCGATGCCCTGGCTGGCCGCGCATCGCCGCTTTTGGCTCCGCCGCGCGATAGGTTTCGTCCACTCGATCGCGTTCCGGCTGGAACCGGATATCGGCCGACCGGCGATCGACCCGACGTGTACGAAAGCGCCGCGCTGCAAGAACGCGCCCGCGCCGACCATCAGGAGACGTTGCGCCTGCTCAAAGAAATGGTCGACGGACGTGGCGGCACGTGTCTATACAACAACAACGTCGACCTACTTGCGACCGTTGGCCCATCGCGGTATTTGGTTGAGGTGAAAAGTTTGGCCCGCCCGCTATCGACAGTCGACCGGATGCGGTACGGCATGGGACAGCTCTTCGATTACTCGGTACGCTATCGCGCTGAGATCGGCCAGGCGCAGCCGGTGCTGGCCTTCGGCGCAATGCTCCGGTCCGATGTCGCTTGGGTCGCGGATATTCTCCAAGGCAACGACGTGGCGTTTCTAGCGCGCGATCGTGATGGCTTGCAGCCGGTGAACGAGCTGGCAAGGCGATTGCCGTTATTCCTCTGAATCTTTCAGGCGAGTTAGAACAAACCGGAGGGGCGGGCGGCCAGTGACCTGTCGAGACGAAATCCTCTCTGCCGTGAATAGCTTGTTATCATCGGACAAGCATACGTTCATGATCGATGAGGTTATCGACCTTATGCGAGTCCGCGGAACCTCGTACGATCCCTCGACGATCCGAACGCAGATAACCTCAGCTTTGTGCACAAACGCGCCCAAAAACCATCCGACTGTTTACGACGACTTCATACGGGTTGCGCCTGGATTCTACAAGATGGCAGATGGTTCGTTGCCGCCGAGAAGCGCGGCCGGTCCACTAAGCGGTGCGATGAACGGTGCCCTGGACGCCGCTGCGCAATTCGAAATATTCGCGCGCGTGGCAATGGAGAGGCGGTACGGGACTACCCTGAGTGCGGGCAAAGTACCCGGCGTGCCCAAACGCTTTGATTTTCTATCCGCCGACTTTTCGGTGGTGGGTGATGCAAAGTTCTACACGCTCGTTAAGGGCACCGGTATGCCGCCGGCAAAGCATTCGACGATCGCGGAATACGTCTGGCTTCTCGAAAAAACGGCCGCCCCCCATACGTTTCTCGTTTTTGGCAATGATGTGCGTGTGCCGCAGGGGTGGTTACGCCGATTCCGGGCTCTTACAACGGTGGACTTTCTGTTCTTGAACGACGACGGTTCGGTTATTGACTTACGACTGGGGCATTCTGGGAGCTAAATCAGGAGGCGCGTGCCGGCCATGAGCCGCGCCGGCTGGTCGATGCCGAAGAAGAGCAAACTAAACCGGCGTTGTTAGTATTGCGTCGATTCGCGGTTGAAGGACCGACTTGATGCGCACAAGAGCGCGAGCTGCTGCGGGCGCTTCATTTGGTATGGCTTCCGTTTGGCGAGATGTCGGTAGGTTCACTGTTATTATTTGGCCGGCTCGATCCGCGTTGCGATCCCAATGTAGCTCACAGCCCATCGATGCTTCTATGTCGGCACGATCTTGCAATAGCGTATCGAAGACATGCAACCCTAGGTGCTTCTCCGTGAACCAGAGCCAGACGCCGCACCGAAGTGTGCCGCGAGAGAACGCCGTGCCGTAACGAACGCCACCACTAAGGCGTTCAACAAATGTTTCGTACCGCGAGCCGGGCGAAGGAAGATTTGAAAATTGCCCGCTTTCGCGCAGCGCATCAAACAACGCTTGATTGAAAGCGTAAAAATAAACACGGCGGCCCGTGTCATCCTGAGCGCCTTCCTGTGCTGCCAGCTTATCCCAGTCGTTCGGCGCTACGACGACCTTGAAGTTGATGGCTGGTCGCGAATCGTCGATTTGTACCGCTTCGAGGGAGACCCCAAAGAACTGTAGCGAGTCGCTGGTATTGCGGTTCAGCCAATCGAGCGCGGCGCGATGTTGGTCGCGAAAGGTCGGCGCGACCCATATGATTACGCGCGCGTCCAGACCAGAAGCATACGTAAGAAGTTTCCCGAGATGGTCATGGTCAGTCTGCTCAAGCTGATTTTCAATGATGACGGTGTGGTCGCGCAAAGTATCATGCGCCAGGATGTCGAGTGAGAACGGGCCGACGGCGCGTTCGCGGGCACGAAATTCAAGGCTAAGACCGAGCGCATGCCCCAGGCGCTCGAGATTATCACAAAGCCAAACAGTAAAATGCCGATCCTCATACTGCCAGATTTTGCGGAGGTCGTAGGGGCGCAGGTCCCCGAGCTGCACATTCATAGTCCATCTACACTCCGACAGTATTGCGCGCGGCCCCTTTCCAGGGCTCCGCGTCGGCTTTTTCGTTCCGAGCAAACCTCCGACAACGACCAGGTGGCCTTCGGTGCCGTGCAGGGTCGAAATCTTCACGGATGGCACAAGTGACATTTCGGTTGTTGAGAGTTTCTTAAGCACGCTCAAGCATGAAATCGTCGACGATGCGGTCTTCGAAACACGAGAACAGGCGCGCGCCCATTTTCTCGTGGATCGAAATCTGGTACAATCGGCGACGTCGGCACTCGACGCTCGGTTACGTCAGCCCCGAGCAGTTCGAGTTGAGTCAGGCTGCATAAACTGCGTGTCCACGAAACCTAGGCCACCCCAGTGCAGGACCGCAGTAGGCCGCAGTGTGGAAAAGGGGTTCGACTCGCAATGTCGCTCAAAATCTATATGGTCACCTCGACTTCGCTGAGTTCCGCGTAGCGGCATAACAGGTTAACGAGCGCCGTATGCTCCGTCGAGCGGCAGCTTGTGTCGAGCAACTGCGGGCTGCACACGAGGACGCTTAGCGCGCGCGCGCGAGAGAGGGCGACGTTGAAGCGGTTTTGCTCGAAGATAAAACCGATGTCGCGTGGGACGTTGGTGCCGCTCGAGGTCGCCATTGAATAGAAGACCACGTAGGCTTCTTGTCCTTGGAATTTGTCGACGGTGCCGACGCGTACGTCGGAGTCTACCTCGCGCAGCAATTTTGAGATGCGCCGGCGCTGCGCGTTGTAGGGAGTTACGACGATGACGTCCGCAGGCTGCATCGGTCGCGTGAGGCCGTGCTTGTCTGTCACGGTGCCTTGCATGAGGTGCGATATGTCGGAGACGATTCGCTCGGCTTCCTCTAGGGATTCTCGGCTGTTGCCATCATGGGGGATCGCGACGTAGCGCAGTCCGGTGCCGCTGATTCCTGTGCTGTGTACGGCTTGATTGCGAGTATCTTCGGCTGAGCGCAGGCGGCCGGCGTATACGGCGTCGGAGATGAACTCGCAGATCTCGGGGTGCATGCGATATGATACGTTTAGAAAAATGCCGCGGTCTTCGGGAACGGTTTGTTCTTCGCCGAGCAGATGCTCGAGTACGGAGGTGCCGGCGTGCAGCGGGTGCGTGCCTTGCGAGACCTGTGCAAGCTGCAGCGGGTCGCCGAGCAGCACGA
>DASSZL010000171.1:0-3510 GCA_035713505.1 Vulcanimicrobiaceae bacterium
GCAACGGCGGTCACGAGTTTCGCGCCGTCCTTGGCGATGCCGCCGTTCTCGTATTGCTTGCCGACCATGAAGCCGGTGATGTTCTGCAAGAAGAGCAGCGGCGTGCCGCGCTGCACGCACAGCTCGATGAAGTGCGCGCCCTTGACTGCGCTTTCGCTGAACAGAATGCCGTTGTTGGCGAGAATGCCGATCGGGTGCCCCTCGATTCGTGCGAATCCCGTGACGAGCGTGGTTCCATAGCGGCTTTTGAACTCGTGGAATTCCGAGCCGTCGACCAAGCGCGCGATTACTTCTCGCACATCGTACCCGGTGCGGCTGTCGGCCGGGATCACGCCGTAGATCTCGCGCGGATTGTATTTGGGCGGCTGCGGTTCGCACGAATCCCACTGGAGCGGATGTTCTCGATGCAGGTTCGCGACGATTTCACGCACGATGCCCAGCGCGTGCTCGTCGTCGTTGGCGAAATGGTCGGCGACGCCGGAGATGCGCGTGTGCACGTCGGCACCGCCGAGCTCCTCGGCGGTAACCTCTTCGCCCGTGGCCGCTTTCACCAGCGGCGGACCGCCCAGGAAAATCGTGCCGTTGCCCTTGACGATGACCGTTTCGTCCGACATCGCGGGAACGTAGGCGCCTCCCGCGGTGCAAGACCCCATGACGGCGGCGATCTGTGGAATCTTCTTGCCCGACATGCGCGCCTGATTGTAGAAGATGCGCCCGAAGTGATCGCGATCGGGAAATACGTCGGCCTGCAGCGGTAGGAATGCGCCGCCGGAGTCCACCAAATAGATGCACGGCAGATGATTCTGCTCCGCGATCTCTTGCGCGCGCAGATGCTTCTTGACCGTCATGGGATAGTAGGTGCCGCCCTTGACGGTCGCGTCGTTCGCGACGATAACGCAGTGCTGCCCTTCGACGATGCCGATGCCGGTAATGACGCCGGCCGAGGGAGCCGCTCCCTTGTACATGTCGTGGGCGGCCAGCGCCGAGAACTCCAAAAAGCCGGCGCCCGGGTCGACCAGGCGATCGATGCGCTCGCGAGCCGTCAGCTTGCCGCGCTTGCGGTGTTTGGCGACGGCATCCGGGCCGCCGCCGGCTCGTACCGCCGTCAGCGTCTCGCGCAACTGCGCGACCAAGCCCGACATGCGTTCGACGTTTTTGGAATAGGCATCGCTGCGCCGGTCAAGGCGCGTCTCCAGTACACTCACAGGTCGCGCGTTTCTTCCAATGCCCGTTTAACCCCGTTTGACGCGCGGTTCGCTAGACTGGTGGCATGGCTACCGCCCTACCGCATACCGACGTCGCCGGTATCGCTCGTCCCGCCGGCCATCTCGACCTCGCGAGCGCGCTGGAACCGTACTCCGGACCATGGAGCCCGCGCCTGGCGGCACATCTGCTGCGGCGCGCGGGGTTTGGAGGAAGCAGCGCCGAGGTGGCCCGGCTGGCCGGAATGCCGATGCGTGCGGCCGTCGATTCGCTCGTCAACTTTCCGTCGACGGACGCACTGCCGCCGCCGCCCGAGCTCTTTGACGCGCGGCGGTACGTCATGCAGAATTTCGCCGGCGGATTGCGCGCGTTCATGGGCGACGAAACCGCGCGGCGCGAGCTGGCAAAGCAGCTGCGCAAAAACGAACGGCAATCACTGATCGCGCTGCAGCGCTGGTGGCTTGACCGCATGCTGAATTCGCCCGCGCCGCTGCAGGAGAAGATGGCCCTCTATTTTCACGGCCACTTCACGACCGCGTCGATTCAAAAGGGCGTCACGCCGCAAATGACGCTGGAGCAAAATCAGCTGTTCCGCGACAACGCGCTGGGCAACTTGCGCGAGCTGACCTGGAACGTCTCGACGAATCCGGCGATGCTCGTGTATTTGGACAACGCTCGCAGTGAGGCGCAGCACCCGAATGAAAATTACGCCCGCGAGCTGATGGAACTCTTCACGCTCGGCGTCGATCATTACACCGAGAACGACGTGCGTGAATCGGCGCGCGCGTGGACCGGCTGGATCGTGCCGCGCCGTACGCAGCGGGCGATGTTCGTCGCGAGCCGCCACGACAGCGGCAGCAAGACGTTCCTCGGGCAAACCGGCAACTGGAGCGGGCGCGACATCGTCGACATCATCTACGAGCAGCCCGCATGCGCGGCGTTTTGGGCCGGCAACCTGCTGAACTTCTTCGTTTACAACAGTCCGGAGCCGCAATTGGTCGAGGCCGTCGCCAAGCTCATCCGTAAGAACGATTACAATATAAAACCGGTAATGTCCACGCTTTTGCGCAGCAACCTGTTCTATTCGGAGCGTGCGTATCGCGCGCTGGTCAAGAGTCCGGTCGAATTCGTCATCGGTACGTATAAAGCGCTGGACTTGCCGGAGATTGACGAAACGGCGCAGCGGGCGCTCGTGCAGATGGGACAGATCTTGTTTTATCCCCCGAACGTTGCCGGGTGGCCCGGCGGGGCGAACTGGCTGACCAGCCAGACCGTTATCGCGCGCGAAAACTTCGTCGCAAGCCTGATGAATTCGCCGCTGATGCAGAACTCATGGATGGATCGCGTGCCGATAAAGGCAAACGCCGCCGCCTCGCAGCTCGTGCAGAGGGTTTTGTATGGCGATGCGTCTCCCAGTGCGCTCGCGCAGCTCGGCGGCTATTTGAACGGCGCGGGCACGTCGGCGCTCGGCATGCTTTCGGGCGAAAACTATCAAGAACGCGTACGCGGCGCCGCTTATCTCACGATGGCAATGCCCGCGTACCAACTCAATTAATGGCGGCCTTATGAAAAGAACGAACTTTCTGATCGGCACACTGAGCGGGCTCGCGGTTATTGCGAATACCGAACACGTCTTCGCGCAAGCGCTCTCGCAGGCACCGCTGCCCGGCTTGCCCGGCGCGGAGAATCGCTGCCTCGTACTCGTGAATCTGCAGGGGGGCAACGACGGTTTGAACTGCATCGTGCCGCACGGCGATCCGCAGTACTATCGGGTGCGTCCGTCGATCGGAGTCGCGCGCTCGGACGTACTCGCGATTAACGGCCGGGTCGGCTTCAACCCGCAGATGCGCTCGATGAAGTCCCTGTACGATACGGGCATGGTGGCCGTCGTGCAAAACGTCGGCTACCCCAATCCGGACCACTCGCACTTTCGTTCAACCGAGATCTGGCAAACCGCCGTGCCGGACAAATACGAGCACACCGGTTGGCTTGGACGCTATCTGGACCAAGCGCACCTGCCGAAAAATAACCTATTCAACGGCGTGGCGCTCGCGCAGGTGCTCCCCGAAGTGCTCGTTTCCACTCAGGTCGACGTTCCGGCCGTGGCGCAGATACACGGCTACGGTTTGCTCGGCGATCGCAACAAGGATGAACGCGCCGCCTACGGCCGCGTCGTCAGCGATACGCGCTTGCCGTTCTCCTCACCATACCTGGGCCGCGTCATGGAAATCGAGGATCACGCGCAAAAAGGTTCGGAGGAGTTGCCCAAACTCGTCGCCGGCTACAAACCGGCCGGCGCGTATCCCG
>DASSZL010000172.1:0-8559 GCA_035713505.1 Vulcanimicrobiaceae bacterium
CGAGCCGATCGGCGTGTTCAGCGTCAACTGCTGCGAGATGCTGGCCTTCATGTCGCCGGTGGCGTACGCGAACTGGTGGACGTTCGCCGTGGCGCTGAACGCGCCCAGAAACGAATTGTAGAGCAGCGGCCCCATCGAGAGCCCGAGGTCCGCGCGCGCGGTCGTCTCAGGCGTCTGCGGTTCGTTGTACTGTCCGATGGTGAGCGTGGGGGAAAGCGGAAAGACGAAGTGCGGCATGAACAGGTGCGGCGTGATTTGCAGCTCCGGCTCCTTGTTGATGCCGTACGGCTGCTTCGCATACGTCTTGTCGAACGTCAGCATGTAGTCGGCGGCGCGACTGGTCCAATGCAGCTGGTCGTTTACCGAGCCCGTCGAGTTCTGGCTGAAGAAGCCCTGGACCGAGGACTCGCTGCGCGTCAGGCTGGCGTTGAAGCTGTTTTGCAGCGTCGTGCCCAAACTGCGCGTGTCCGAAAAACCGAAACCGTCCGATGACGATTGACCGGACGTCGAGGTGCGGTGATAGGTGTAGCTCTGCGTTTCCAGACCCGTGGAATGCGTCACCGTGGCGTTCGCGCCGGTCGTGGGCGCCAGGTTGGACAACGGCCCGTAGTTGCCCTGATAGTTGTAGCTGAACTGGCCGCGCAGCGTGCGCGAAAAATTCTCTTGATCTTGCGCGGCGATATTGTATTGCGTGGTCTTCTGCAGTTTGTTCTGAATGCGCATGAAATCGACGTTCGTCGTGCGCTTGCCGCTGCGCGGGCTGATCGTTCCGTTGTAGCCCAGCGTCGTGCCTTGTTTGGTGTAGAACTCGATCGTGTAGTAGCCGAAGTAGTGTTCGTCTTTGCCGAAGCTCAGGCGCGCCTTGACGTAAAAACCTTGGTATTGGTTGTAGCCGACTTCCGGAAAGAACTGCGGCTTGCGCCGTTCATCCGTAACGGTGCGCAGCGGAATCACCACGCGCGGCAGCCAGAACACCGCGGCCGCCCCCAGCCACAAAATTGCTTTCGAGATGACGATCTTGTCGCCCGGGTAGACGTCGATCGTTTTGCCGGTGATGTGGTAGCCGGCGCGCGGCCGCTCGCACGTCGTTACGCTAGCGAAATTTCCATGCGAGACGCCGTGCTGATCGGCATGCAAGTCCTGAGCGCTGAAATACACCAGGCCGCGCTCGACGCCTTGCGAGCTTTCTCCGCGTCCGTTGTACAGGTTCGCTTTTTCGGCGACCGTGTCGAACGTGATTTTGTCGGCGTACAGCACCGAGTCTTTCGTGTTGTTCACGATGTACGGATTGCCGGTCACCGTGATGGTTCGGATACCGTCGTAGTGCGCTCGGTCGCCCACGAGCACTTCGTCCTGATAATAGATGTGCACGTTGCCGATCGCATCGCCTGGAACGCCGGGTTTGGTGCTGCCGGTCACCTTGTCGGCCATGACGGCCACGTAGCCCGGCTGCAGCGTCGGCACACCCACCGGGGTGGGCGAGGGCGCGGGCGTCGCTTGGCCCGCCGGCACGATGGACGGCGAGGCGCTGGGACGCGTGAGAAACACCGGGCCCGGGCTCACGCTGGGCGCCACCGTGGGCGTGGGGATGGGGTACGGCGTGACTGCCGGCGTTCCGCGCGGGAACGGCGTGGAATACGGTGCTCCCGGCGAGACCGGCACCGGAGAAAACGACGGACTAGGGGACGGCGAGGGCGTCGTGCCTTGATCGGCTTGCGCCACCTGCATTCGCGCGCTGCAGGGCTTGGCATTGAGCAGCTGCATCGCGATTGCCGACTGCGGATCGTCGTAGCTGTCTTCGGCGAGGCCGGGCACGGCGAGCGCGCCCATGAGCGCAAATACCATCGCGATGCTTCCCGTGAAGGCGAGCAGGCATGCGAGCGCGTGCAGCGTTCGGCGGCGAGCGGAACGCACCGGCTAGCGCTCTTCGCTCCAGAGCATGGCCAGGCCGGCCGTGCCGAAAATGAAATTCGGCAGCCACGCGGCAAGGTACGGGTTCATGCGCCCGGTGCTTCCGAACGCGGCGGCGGCTTCGGTCATCACGTAATATATGAAGAACGCAACAATCGCCATGGCCATTCCCATGGCGCGCCCTTTCTTGCCGAACTTGATTGCCATCGGAAGCGCGATTAAAACGCTGATGACCGCGGAGAAGGGGAAGGCGAACTTGTCGGCCAGGTTCAGTTCCAGACTGCCGAGGGCCTCGCCGCCCACGCCTTGCGAGCGCAGCGCGTTCACCTGCGCGGAGAGCTGCTTGGAGTTCATCGTGTACGCATCGCTGCTCGTCGTGCTCAGGAATTGCGCCGCGCTCTCGCCCAGCGGCAGGCCGATGCGAAACTCCGGCGTCGTGGTCTGCGACGTCTCGTATCCTTCGGCGTTGTAGAACGTCAGGATCGCGTCGGTGAGCACGAGCGTCGCGCCTTCGACGTGCGCCGTCTTGGCCTGAATCGTTTCATTCCAATAACCCGTGCGTCCCGGCTTGAAGATCTGCACGCCCTGCATCGTGTGCCCGTCCGGCTGGACGTTGTTGACGTAGAACTCATTGCCCGTGTCGGGATCTTTGCGGTAGATCTGCGGCTCGATCGGCAGCGAGGCGGTGTGATAGATAATTTGATAAAACGTGCGCGTCGAGAGATCGACGGACTTGGGGGCGACGAATTCGTTCATGCCCCACGTCACGATGAAGACGCAAAAGCCGAATGCGAACGGCGTGAGCGCCAGACGCCAAAGCGACACGCCCGACGTGCGAATCGCGGTCAGCTCGTTATCCGCCATCAGCCGTCCCACCCCGAGCAGCGTTGCGAAAATGGTCGCGAACGGAAACGCCATGGGAATCGACTGCGGCACGCGGAACAGCACGAACCGCATCACCAAGAAGAACGGCGCGTTGCCCACCAAGATATACTTGGCCGCCAAGAAGAAAATGTTGAAGCCCCAAAACAAGAAGAACGCGATGAACGCGAACACGAAGGGGCCGAGGATCTCGCCGAGCACGTACGAGTCCAGAATGGGCAAACGAAGTTGACGGAGCAGGCCCGCGGGTGCGCTGCGTGCTCCGGTCAGGGACGCCATGCGCCTAGCCTACGGTGTGAGGTTAATAGTCCCTGTATGCGCTGAGCACGCGCGAGACATACGCGCGCGTTTCCGCGTAGGGAGGCACGCCGTGGTATTGGTCGACGGCGCCCGGTCCCGCGTTATACGCGGCGACCGCGAGCTCGATGTTGTTGTTGTAGCGCTCGAGCAGTCCATGCAGATAGCGCGTTCCGCACGCGACGTTCTGCTGCGGGTCGAACGGATTGCTGATTCCGCAGGACGCGGAGGTGCCGGGCATCAGCTGCATCAGGCCTTGGGCTCCGGCCGTGCTAATCGCAGACGGGTTCCCGGCCGACTCGGCCATGACAACGGCGTTGACGAGTGCCGCGGAGACGCCCTCGCGGCTGGAGGCGTCATTGACGAGGCTTTGGATCTGCTGGGGGTTGAGGGCATGCGGCGCGTACGGCAAGTAGCCGGCATCGCTACAGCCGTAGAGCAGCCCCAGAAGGCAAAAAAGCCCCAGCAGTCTCTTCATTCGTGAAAGCGCCTCTTCGTAGACACAACGTACCCCGCCTGCGAAACGGCGGCGTACCCAGGGCATCCTAACACGGATGAAACGAACGGCCCAGGAGCGCAGGCCCGGTTGGCTGCCGCCTAGGCGCGGCTCCACGAACTATGGGTGCGGACCGCATGCCAATGCGCGGCCATCAGCCGGCGCAGCCCCGGATGAACGAACGCCTTGAGACGCTTGACGGTAACGACTGCGCGCAGCATGCGATATTTCGGCTCGCATGCGAAGACCGAACGGCGGCAGTTGAAACGGCGCCGCGGGCCGATGGAGTCGATTACAACAGCAAAAAACGGGCGATCCAGCGTCGTCATTTCCAAACCTCCGGACAATGAGTATAGCGCTGCCCGAAGACGGACTTGAGAATGAGCGCCGCGGATTCCGCAGCCTCCCGAACCTTGCATGTGGTGCCGCGCGAGCGTATAGTGGGGTGAAGTAGTGGATTGTGGTGTAGTTGGGAGGGCTAGTGCACACAGAGTTGCCGCGCTTTGCGGGTTCAGAAGAGCATGCCTTGGACGACAAGGCCCGGCTCATCGTGCCCGCACGGTTCCGCGAGCGGCTCGGCAGCCGGTTCATCCTCACCATCGCCCACCCCGACCCCGCCCTCGCGCTCTACCCCAGCCAGACCTGGGTGGAGTTCTGCACTCGCCTGGAGGCAGTTCCAAAGAAGGATGAGCACTACCGCCGGTTCGTGCGCTATCTGTTCGCGCATACCGAGGAAGTCTCGTGCGACAACCAGGGGCGCGTGGTCATTCCGCTGCTGCTGCGCAAGTACGCCGGCATCGAGCGGCAAGTCGTCTCCGTCGGATTGCTCACGCGGATCGAGATTTGGGCCAAGGAGCGCTATGCCGTCCAAGTGCCCTCGCACGACGAACTCGCCGATTTCATGGCGGACTTTGGGCTGTAGTCATGTGGTGGCGCGATGACGGACCAGCATATCACGGTGCTCTTCGAACACGCGCTGAGCTACTTGGCGATCCGGCCGGATGGGATCTATGTCGATGCGACCTTCGGGGCCGGCGGCCACACCCGGGGGATATTGCAGCGCTTGCAGAGCGGCCGGCTCATTGCCTTCGATGCCGATCCGCACGCGGCCGCGCGCGCGGCGGCGATCGCCGATTCACGATTCACCTTGGTTCCTTCCAATTTTCGCGAGTTGTCACCGGCGCTGGACCGGCTCGGCATCGAGCAGGTCGACGGCGTGCTCTACGATTTGGGGGTTTCGTCGATGCAATTTGATGAAGCGTCTCGCGGCTTTTCGTTCCGCGAATCCGCCCCGCTCGACATGCGGATGAATCCACAATCAGGGCCCAGCGCGTACGACATCCTGATGACCTGCAGCGAGCGCGAACTCGCCGACATCTTCTTTAATTACGGTCAGGAACGCGCGGCGCGAAGAATCGCGCGCGCCATCGTGCAGCGCCGCCAGGCGGGCACGCTGCCCAAGACCACGCTCGAGTTCGGGCAGATGATCAGCGGCCTGCTGCATCGCCCGGGCCGGCGCGAACGCATTCATCCGGCCACGCGCGTCTTTCAGGCGCTGCGCATCGCGGTGAACGACGAACTCGAGGCGCTGCGCGAGAGCTTGGACGCGGCGGTCGATCGGCTGCGCGGCGCGGGGCGCGTCGTCGTCATCAGCTTTCATTCGCTCGAGGACCGCATCGTCAAACACAAATTCCGCGACGACGATCGTCTCGAGGTCTTGACGCGCAAACCCGTCGTTCCGGATGAAGCGGAAATGGAACGGAATCCACGCGCGCGCAGCGCAAAACTGCGCGCCGCCCAACGGAAGGCCAGCTAACATGGTTGCACCAGAGAGAATTCGCGTACGGACCGCCCGCAACGCCACGCGGCAGCGTGTCACACGTGCGGCCCGCGCTCGATATTCGGCGCTGCTGCAGTTTTGCGCCGTGCTCGGCGTGACGCTGTTCGGCGTCATGCTGTACGTGACGTTAACGGCGCGCTTGACCAGTTTGAACTACGCCGTGGCGAAGGCGCAAATCGAACGCACGACGCTCCAAACGCAAACCGCGCGGCTGGACGATGAACTTGCGGCGCTCAAGTCCGACGATCGCCTCGCGAGGGTCGCCGCGAAACTGCACATGCAGGATCCGCAGCAGTTCGCGCAAGTCTCGCTGCCGGCGCCCGTGCACGAAAGCGGCCCATCGCGATTAGCCTTCTTTGCCGGTTTAGCCGGATTCTTTCGCGCGAAATAGGTACGCACAAGTAACAGATGCATAAGCGGACCTTCTCGCGCGTCGGACCCCGGCGTGCGAAATTGCTGTTTTACGTACTCCTAGCCGTCTGCGTGTATCTCACCTGGCGGCTTGTCGACGTTCAGCTGATCAAAGGGCCGCTCTATGCAAAGGAAGCGCTCGCGCAGCGCAGCGATACGGTGGAAGTCTTCGCGCGCAGGGGAAGCATTCTCGATCGCCAGGGCAACGTGCTCGTACGCTCGCTTCCGTCCGAAAGCGTCTACGCGGTGCCGCACGATTTGGGCGACCCCGATCAGACGATGAAACAGCTCGCGCCGATTGTCGGGAAGATCGATACGGCGAGAGCCGATCTGCTGCACGACCGGCATCTGCAGTTCGTGTGGATCGCTCGCAAGATCCCGCACGAAGAAGCGGACAAAGTTCAGGCGCTCAACTTGCCGGGCATCTCGATCATCGAAGAAGACACCGGACGTCGCGTCGATGTCGCGGGAGAGACCGCATCGACGATTTTGGGTTTCGTCGGCATCGATGAAAACGGACTCGACGGCCTGGAGTACACGTTCGACGATCTGCTCAAGGGCAACTCGGGGCGGGTCACGATCGAAGCGGATGAATTCGGGCGTCCGATTCCGTTCGGGCACGAACGGATCGTGCGTCCCGCAAAGCCGGGCCTCTCGCTCGAACTCACGCTCGATTCGTATCTTCAGTACGTCACCGAATCGGCGCTCGAGAAACAGGTCAAAGCGTATCACGCGCAGAGCGGCACGGCGATCGTGATGGATCCGTACACCGGCGAGGTGCTCGCGATGGCGAACTTCCCGCGTTTCGATCCGAACAAGTACTGGAAGTATTCGTCCGACGACTATCGCGATCGCGCCGTGCAGGACGCGTACGAGCCGGGCTCCACGTACAAACTCGTGACCGCCGCCGCCGCGCTGGAGTACGGCAAGGTCTCGCTCTCCCAGCGTTTTCCGTCGGCGGGGCCGCTCGATGTCGGCGGCCGGCGCATTTACAATGCCGTCGACGGTTTGACGCCGGATCCGTCCGGCGACACGCTCACGACGATCATCGCCGATTCGCTCAACGTGGGCGCGGCCGAAGTCGCCCTGCATATCGGCGGGCGCAAATTCTATGAAATGGAGCAGCGCACCGGATTCGGGGAGCCGACGCAGATCGGCCTTTCCGGGGAAAATCCGGGGATCGTCCCGCCGCCCGCGCAGTGGAGCGGCAGTTCGCTCGCCACAATGGCTTTCGGCCAGGGCGTTTCGGTGACGCCCATTGCGATGGCGCGTTTTTACTGTGCGATCGCCAACGGCGGCATGCTGATGCGCCCGCGCATCATCCGCTCGATTCTCGATGCGCAGGGCAATCCGATCTATACGTACCCGCCCGAGATCGAGCACCGGGCGTTCTCCCCGCGCACGGCAGACGAGCTCAAGCAGATGCTGCGCGCGGTCGTCGTGCGCGGCACGGGCAATCCCGCCGCGCAGATCGCGGGGTACACGACCGCGGGCAAGACCGGCACCGCGCAAATGGCGGAAAACGGCATCTATGAACCGGGCGCGTATGTCGCCTCGTTCATCGGCATGGTGCCGTACGAGCACCCGCGCTACGTCATCTACGTCAAGGTCGAACGGCCGCAGGGCGCGATTTACGGATCGGTCGTGGCGGCTCCGGCGTTCGACGAGATCGCCAAAGCCGCGATGCTGCACGCCGGAGTGTTCCCGGCGATGCCCACGCCCAAGCCGCTCAAGCCGCAAATTCCAAAGTTGCGCTTGGTCCGCCCAAAGCTCGCGGAGAATCGGTGAGGCATGGAGCAAACGGTGGGCGTATCGCTGGAGACGCTGCTGCGAACGCTCGCGCAGAACACGCGTATCATCGGGCCGCGCGATAAAACACTGAACGCGATCGCCATCGATTCGCGTACGGCGCGGGCCGGCGCGCTGTTCGTCGCGCTGCGCGGCGAACACACCGACGGCCACCGCTTCATCGGCGACGCCGTCGCGCGCGGCTGCGAAGCGGTCGTCATGGAAGAGTTTTGCGAAGTGCCGCCGCACGTGGCGGCGGTCGTCGTTCCGGACTCCGCACGTGCACTTTCGCAGATCGCCGACACGTTTTACGGCTCGCCCTCGCGAGCGCTGGCGGTCGCCGGCGTTACCGGCACGAACGGAAAAACGACCACCGCGCAGATGGCCGCCGCGATTATGACCGAAGGCGGGATTCCCGCGGGCACGATCGGCACCATCGGCGCGCGCTTCGGCCAGACGGAGTGGCCGCTGGCGAATACGACCCCGCTTGCATCGCAGCTGCACGAGCTGCTCGCGCGCATGCGCGAGCTCGGCGCCAAGGGCGTTGCGATGGAAGTCAGCTCGCACGCACTCGCATTGCAGCGCGTTGCCGACGTACGTTTTGCCGTCGGTGCGCTTACGAACGTCACGCGCGATCACCTCGATTTTCATAAGAGCTTTGATGCGTACGCCTCGGCCAAGCGCCGGCTTTTCGATATGGCGCCGCGCTGCGTGCTCAACGTGGACGACGAGGTCGGCGAGCGGTGGACGCGCGAGGTGCGCACACGCAAGCCGGTCATTACCTACGGGATAGATTCAGCGGCGGATCTGCATCCGTCCGGCATCGACGTGCGCGCCGGCGGCAGCAGCTTCGATTTGGACGGACACCGTTTCGAGGTGCGCATTCCGGGCCGGTTCAATGTCTACAATGCGTTGTGCGCCATCGGCATCGCGC
>DASSZL010000173.1:0-7566 GCA_035713505.1 Vulcanimicrobiaceae bacterium
CGATCGTCGACCAACCGCCGGGCAACGGATGGCAGCCGCCCTGATTTCCGTGCTGCAGCGCATGCATCATGACGCGCCGGGCAGCCGCGGCCTGGTCTGCCGAAATCCCCGCGGCCGTGGCCGGCCCGACCTGCGCGCTCGCGGGCAGCAGGCACAACGCCGCAATTACCGCGCTCAAAACGCCTCTCGTGAAGATGGTCATACACAAAGGCCCTCCTACGCCTTTATGTATCGGCAAGCGAGCGCTGCTTTGTTTAGGCTATTCGCTCAGAACGCGCTGCACGGCGTCGTCGAGCTCGTGCCACGAGAGTTCGCCCACGGAAACGTAACTGACGTTGCCCTGCGCGTCGAGCACCAGCGTGTCCGGCACTTCGAACAACGAGTAGGCTTTGTAGATGTCGCTCTCCTCATCGGTCACGACGGGCAGAGCGATGCCGCGGCTGCGAAGATAATCGGCAGCGACGCCGGGCTGTTCGTTCCAGTCAACGGTTACGACGAGCACTTTTTGCCCGTAGGTTTGCGCCAGCCGCTCGAAGTACGGCAGTTCGTCGGTGCACGGCGGGCACCACGATGCCCAGAAGTTAATGACGATGGGTTTCCCGCGCAGAGCGGAGATACGCTCGCTTCCCTGCGCGGTGCGCACGACGAAGTCCGGCGGCGGGGCACCGTAATGAATCGCCGGCAAACCGGTTCCCGAGGCGGCCGCCAGCACCAGCGCGGCAAGGAGTTTCACCCCGACTTTTTCGGCAGGCATGCCGTGCCGTTCCCGGTAAATCGCACGCATGAGCACCGCCGAATCGATTGAAGCGCTCTCTCAGGAGAGCCGCCGGTTTTCGCCGCCGCCCCCGTTCGCCGAGCGCGCCAACGCGCAGCCCGGGATCTATGAGCAGGCCGAACGGGACTACCTCGAGTTTTGGGCTTCTTGGGCGCGCAAACTGGAATGGATGAAGCCGTTCACCAGCGTTTTGGAATGGAACGAGCCGTTCGCGCGCTGGTTCGGCGACGGTGAACTCAACGTCGCGGTGAACTGCCTGGACCGCCACGTGCGCGCCGGCAAGGGCGAAAAAATCGCCTACTATTACGAAGGCGAGCCGGGCGATCGCCGGACGATCACGTACAAAGCATTGCTCGACGACGTCTGCCGCTTCGCGAACGGTCTGCGAAAGCTCGGGATCAAAAAAGGCGATCGCGTCGCGATTTACATGCCGATGATTCCGCAGTTGCCGGTAGCGATGCTCGCGTGCGCGCGCATCGGCGCGCCGCATTCGGTGATCTTCGGCGGATTTTCGCCCGATTCGATTATCGATCGCGTGAACGACGCGCAGTGCGTCGCGCTCATCACCGCCGATCACGGCTGGCGCCGCGGCAACAAGGTCCCGCTCAAGCGCAACTGCGACATCGCGATGGAGCACACGCCCTCGATCAAGCATTGCATCGTCGCCAAGCGAACCGAAGATTACGTGCTCATGCACGAGGGCCGCGACCTGTGGTGGGACGATCTGGTGAAAGACCAGTCCAGCGAGTGCGAACCGGAACGCATGAACGCCGAGGACTTGCTGTATCTGCTCTACACCAGCGGTACGACGGCCAAACCCAAGGGCATCAAGCACACCACCGGCGGCTATCTCACGCATTGCACGATGACGCACAAACTCGTCTTCGATTTGAAAGAAGACGAGGACGTGTTCTGGTGCGCGGCGGACATCGGCTGGGTCACGGGGCATTCGTACATCGTGTACGGGCCGCTCGCCAACGGCGCGACCAGCGTCATATACGAAGGCACTCCCGATTTCCCCGAAAAGGACCGCCTGTGGGACATCGTCGAGCGCTATAAGGTCTCGATTCTCTACACCGCGCCGACGGCTATTCGCACGTTCATGAAGTGGGGCGAGGAGTATCCGAACAAGCACGATCTTTCCTCGCTGCGTTTGCTCGGATCCGTCGGCGAGCCGATCAATCCGGAAGCCTGGATGTGGTACCGCGAGCACATCGGCGGCAATCGCTGCCCCGTTGTCGACACATGGTGGCAAACGGAAACCGGCGGCATCATGATCTCGCCGCTTCCCGGCATCACCTCGACGCCGCCGGGAAGCGCCACGCAACCGCTCCCGGGCATCGGCGCGGACATCGTCAACGATCAAGGCGAATCGGTGCCGCTCGGCGGCGGCGGATACGTCGTGCTCACGCGTCCGTGGCCCGGCATGCTGCGCGGCATCTGGGGCGACGACGAACGCTACAAGCAGACGTACTGGTCGAAGTTCCCGCACAAGTATCTCGCGGGCGACGGCTGCCGCCGCGACCTGGACGGCAACTTCTGGTTCATGGGGCGCATCGACGACGTCATGAACGTGAGCGGCCACCGTATTTCCACGACGGAAGTCGAAAGCGCGCTCGTCGAACATCCGCGCGTCGCCGAAGCGGCCGTTTGCGGTAAGCTCGACGACGTGACCGGCCAGGCGATTTACGCGTTCGTGTCGCTGCGCGGCGGCGAGGTCGGCAGCGCCGAGCTCGGCGACGCACTACGCGAACATGTCGGAAACAAGCTCGGCAAATTCACCAAGCCCAAATACATCACATTCACGCAAGAACTGCCGAAAACGCGCAGCGGCAAGATCATGCGCCGTCTTCTGCGCGACGTCGCCGAAGGCCGACAGCTCGGCGACACGACGACCCTCGCGGATTCACACGTCGT
The DNA here is from genome assembly GCA_035713505.1 of Vulcanimicrobiaceae bacterium. Taxonomy (GTDB): domain Bacteria; phylum Vulcanimicrobiota; class Vulcanimicrobiia; order Vulcanimicrobiales; family Vulcanimicrobiaceae; genus DATGJX01. Next base: position 2,693 of record DASSZL010000173.1, read on the forward strand.
CGAAGAGATCAAGGAACGCGCGAAGATCGAAGTGACGACCGAGGAATAACTACGGCTTGGACGTGGGCGAGGCCATCGGGTGATGGGTCTTCATCTTCGCGTGCATGCGGCTCGCACGCATCATGCTGTGGCTTTTCATCTTGCCGTGCATCGCAGCGGCGTGCATGGCCTTGGCGTGCATCATCGAGTGGGCATGAGGAGCCGCGCTCGCCATAACGGCGGCCAAAACAACGGCAAACAATTGCATTGGAAGTCTCCTAAAGAAGGCGTTTGCCCTTAGTACGCCTGCGCGCTCCGGCCGGATGAGTTCGTGAATCGAACGCGCGGATGCAGAACGTGCACCGCTATGAAGAGCGCGACGAGCACCGGAAAGACGAAGTAGCTCGCCTCCGTTCCGAGCGCGCCGCCGTTGATCCAGGCCGGCCCGGGGAACGAAGAATTGAGCAGATGCCCGACCGGCACGGCGCTTCCGTTGCGCGTCCCGATGATGAAGAACTGCATGTAGTCGACGGCAAAATGGAAGCCCGCCGCAAGCCATAGTGAGCCGGTTCGCCAAAGCGTGAAGCACAGGAACAAGCCGAAGCAGATGATGCTCGCGATGTCTACGGCATTTTCGCCGTCCTTGCCCAGATGCCCCAGACCGAACAGCAGGGTCATGACAATCGCGGCCGGCCAGAACCCCATGCCGCGCGCGAGCGCGTAGATTCCGTAGCCGCGGAAGATCATCTCTTCGGCGAATCCCACCAGCAGCATGACACCCAGCCACAAAATCGGGTACAGCAGCCACTCGTTTCCGTGCAGATTGAACCCGTCGATGCGAAAGCCGCCGAATGCGTACATCAACGCGCCGACGACCCCGAACGCCAGTACGCCGAGCACGACGCCTTCGAAGTAGCGCTGCCCGGCATCGCCGCGATTTTGGAATCCGTACGACCACACCGGCCGCCGTTCGAACTTGCCGAGAATTGCCGTCGCCATAAGCGCGACGATAAGCATGACGATCTCGCTGATCCCCATTGCCTGCGGAACGATCGCGCCGGGCACATTCCACGCGGGTATCGCGCGCACCAGTTGAAGCACCCCTTGAGCGCCAAAAGAGAGAGCGGTCACCAATATCACAAATGCCGCGAAGCGCCACCCGGCGCGCACGCCCGCGGGTCCAAGGAAAATAGTCATCGTTGCCTCCGATTCGTCTACGGGTGAGGCTGCCCCGATGTTTCGGCTCTCGCTACTGGTTCGCGCCGGCGGGCCAGCGTGCTTTGCCGGCGAGAATGTCGCGAACTCGCTCGGCGGGATATCCGACGCTCTCGTTCAGGCTGTCGTCCCAGGCCCATGCCGTGAGATCGCGCAGCTCGGTTGCGCCCGCGGCCAAGCGCGATGCAACGAAGCGCACCGCCTGCGGCGAGCCGGTGCGAAAACCGCCGGCTTTTTCGATTTGATAGAGTTGCGGAACGGTGTGCCCGGTCTGCAGCAGATAGCGCTCGACTTCGTGGAGTACCGTGCGCTGGGAGAGCAGGTGTGCCGGAGCGGGCAGCGTCATGCTGCGCGGCATCAGCGCCGCGGCCTGGGCTTCGCTCACGTAGCGATTCACGAACGCGCCCTCGAAAAACGCATGCGTCTTCGTCGATTCGGTGTAGCCGTTGGGATTCGGATATTTGCCCCAGCCGTTGTAGTGCACGGTGACGTGCAGCGGTTGGCACGCATCGGCCACGTAGTGTCCCCAGATGCCGATGTCGCGCAGAATGAGCTGCTGATCGATTGCGCGGGCCGCACCTTTGTCCACGCGCCAGTACGCGAAGTCTTCGCGCAACTGCTCCCAGCCGTCGAGAATGGAATACGGCAGATAGCCTTGCGCATACTGGTCCGTGTCGGCGGCGCGAAGCGCCCTGTCGTACGCGGCAGCGGAAGCCGGAAGGTTGTTGAACGGCACGACGCCCGCCACGGTTCCGTCGTCCTGGAGATCGATAAAGTGGCCCGGATCGTAATCCGCGTCCCACGATTTGCCGGAGCCCTTCAGGCGATCGAGTTCCGGGCCCAGGTACGTAATCTCGTACGCCGCTTGCGCGGTTCGTGCGAACGCGGGCAGGCTCGAAGGGAGATGTTTCGCGGCCAGGTTATTGACGATCTCGTGACCTTTGTGCTCCCACGCGAAGGCGGGCGATGCGCACGCAAGACATGCGGCAAGAGCGAGCGTTATGCTGCGAAGTGTCATTGTTGCTGAAAAAACTCCGTCAGTTCGTCCAAGTGCGTAATGCGCGTCGCGGGCGGCAACGCGTTCAGAATGATCGCCCCATAGCGCGAAGACGCGGCGCGCCCGTCTAAGAGCGCGACCAGTCCCCGGTCGTTCTTACTGCGGATAAGACGCCCGAAACCCTGTTTGAGCCGCACGATTGCGCTGGGAATCATGTAGTGTTCGAAACCGTTTTGCCCCCGGGCTTCCAGCGACTCGGTGCGCGCCTGCACGAGCGGATCGCCCGGCGAAGGGAACGGCAGCCGATCGATGATGACGCATGAGAGCTGCTCGCCGACAACGTCGATGCCTTCCCAGAACGTTCCGGTAGCAAACAATACGGCGTTCGGCGTGGAGCGAAACCACTCGAGCAAATGCGTTCGCGGCAACTCGCCCTGCAATCGAATGGGGAATGGAATGCGCTCGCGCACCAGGGCGTACACTTCGCGTAAGCGCGCGTAGGACGTGAACAGCACGAACGCGCGGCCATGGCTTCGATCCAAACACTCTTCGACAAGCGGCGCGGCGCGGCGCGAAAAATCGGCGGCTTTCGGATTGAGCGCGGGCGGCGCGACATAGAGCCGCGCCTGTTTCGGATAATCGAAGGGCGAGGGCGCGATGAGCTCCTGCGCTTCCGTAACGCCCAGCGAGTGTTTCAGAAAATCGAACGCACCGGCGTCGACGTTCGCTCCGTTGGCAATCGTGGCGCTCGTGAGCACCACGCTGGTCGTGCGCTCGAAAAGCGCGGCTTGCAGAAAGTCGGCGACGTCGAACGGCGCGCTGTTCACCTGATAGCGCGCGTCGTTCTCACTGCGTTCGACCCATGCAATCGCGGTTTCCGTGGGCTGCTGCGCGCGGTCGATGGTCGCTTGATGCGCGAGAATTGCGCGCATCGCCAGATCGCGCCGGCGTTCGGCTTCGGCATCGTTCTGCGGGCGCTTCTTGAGCGCGTCGTGCCAGTTCGCGTACAGCCAGTTCTCGAGTTTGAAGAGCGTCTCGCGCAGCGTTTCGAGCGCCGGCCACGCTTCTTCGTTCGCATGCAGCGGATACCGGTCGCCCGGCACGCGCGCAAGCGCCGATTCCAGTCCGCGCATGCCGCCCTCGAAATCGCCGTCGAAATGTCCCGGCAGGGAATAGGAGCGGTGCAGCTTGCGCAGCATGCGGCCGACGGTTGTGCGCGAGAGCGTCGCCGTCAGCGCCGCGGTAGCCCAGCGTTCGGCCTGGTGCGCTTCATCGAGGATGACGTAGTCGTACGGCGGCAGCAGCCCTCCGCCCATCGCGAGATCCAGAAAGAACAGCGCATGATTGACCACGACGATATCCGCGTACTTGGCCTCGTCCCGCTTGCGAAAGAAGAAACAATCGCGAAAGTGTTCGCAGAATTCGCCCACGCAGTCGTCGGCATCGGCGTCGAGCTGTTCCCACTCGTCACCCGGCGGCGTGAACGGCAACTCCGCGCGGTCGCCCGTTTGCGTACGCTCGCCCCAGGTCCACATCTGCTGCATCGTGCGCGACGAGGCCAGCAAACGCTCCGAGCGCATGCGCTCGAGTTTCTGCTTGCACAAATAATGATTGCGGCCTTTGACCAGCGTCACGCGCGCGGGGATGCCGAGCGCCTTGGTCACGAGCGGAATATCTTTTTGAAAGAGCTGCTCCTGCAGCGCGATCGTGCCGGTGGAAAGCACGATCTTCTTCCCGCTGCGCAGCGCCGGGACTAAATACGCAAGCGATTTGCCGACGCCGGTTCCCGCCTCGACGATCGTATGCATGCCTTCGAGAAATCCGCGCTCGATGAGCTGCGCCATCTGCACCTGGCCCGGCCGTGCCTCAAAACCTTCCAGCGCGCGTTCAATCGGTCCGCCGGGTGCGAAAACGTCGTCAATCGCGATCATGGGGCATCTCAACGTGCGACTCGTACTCCGCGCCGCTGGCCGGATCGAACACGCGCGTCATGACCGGGCGCGGCGGAACGAAGATGAGATAGGTGACGGCAAAACCGGCGATCAGCCCGCCGATGTGCGCCTGCCACGAAATGCCGGGGAACGAGAACGAAAACACCAGGTTCAGCACGAGGATGCCGATGTTCGAGCGAACCAAGTCGCGCCCGCGATCGCCAAGTTTCAAACCGATGGCGAACAGCGCGCCGAACAAGCCGAAGATCGCGCCGCTCGCGCCCAGCGTGGGGATGTTGGGCGTCGAGAAATAGACGATGCTGAAACCGGACACCACCAGCGAGACGAAATAGACGATCGTCATCCGCAGCGGTTTGAGCACGAGTTCGATGAAACGCCCCAGCCAATACAGCGAGAGCATGTTCACGCCGATGTGGACGATGCTGCCGTGTAAGAATGCCGCGGTGAAAATGCGGTAATACTGATGGTTGATCAGCACGTCGTTCGGGGCGAGAAGGCCCTGGTCGATTTGCGTGCCGCTGGGGATATTGCCGTTCAGGACACCCATTCCGCCCGCATGGATTTCCCACAGAAATCCCAGGACGTTGAGAACGACGAGGATGCGGGTGATCAAATCAAACGTTCGCCGCGGGGACCGGTTCGGTGACCACGACCATTCGCGCGAGTTCCAGCGATATGGCGTGCCGGTGCTTATCCACTTCCACGGTCATCGGTCCGCCCAGCGGCGCTTT
>DASSZL010000174.1:0-7047 GCA_035713505.1 Vulcanimicrobiaceae bacterium
GCAGCCGCTCGAGCACACGGCCGTGCAGGCGGACGGCATTCCCGGCGATCGCGCCGGCGCGCTCTTCGTGCAGAGCGGCCATCCGCGTACCGGCAAGACGTACCGCGGCAAGGAACACCACCTGCTCCATACCGTGACGCAGGCGCATGAAGCGGCGCGCATCGCCGCGCGAAGCGGAGTGCACCTCGAGGTGCGCGCGCAGCCCGGGCAGCGGTACTTCGACGCCGCGCCGATCTCGCTGATTTTCGACAGCTGGATCGCCGAGGTGGAACGCGCGCTGGAAATGCCGTTGGATCCCCGGCGCTGGCGGCCAAATTTTTACGCGCGTGCGGCTGCCGGTTTTCGTTTGCGCGAAGACGACTTGCTCGCAGGCACGATTGAGATCGGCGAGGCGGTGCTGTTCGTTCGCGACACGATCAAGCGCTGCGTGACCACGACGTATGACGTAAGCACGGGCGAACGCGACGACGACGTGCTGCTCTATGTCGCACAAAAGCGCGCGAACGTGATGGGCGTTTACTGCGAGGTCGAATTGGCCGGGACGGTGCGCGCCGGCGATCCCTTGCGCTTGCGCGAGCGCTGAACGTCGCGTACGACCGCTTCGAGCGCGTCGATGTAATCCAGAAACCGGTCGCGTCCTTCGCGCGTGATCCGCACGATGGTTTGCGGGCGCCCTTTTCCGGTGACGCGCTTGGTTTCGACGATGCCCAGTTCGGCGAGCGCGTGCAGATGCCGGTTCAAATTGCCGTCCGTCAGGCTGCAGGCTTCCTGCAGCTGCGTGAACGAGAGCCCCTCGGTATTGGCGACCAGCGCGCTGCAGATGCCCAAGCGGCCGCGTTCGTGAAAAACGCGATCGATCGCATCGAGCGCGTACGGCGCCTGGCTCATACACGCCCCTCCCGCATGATGATGAAGCCGATGGCGAGCTGCCCCGCGCCGAAGCCGATCGGCAGCACCCACCACTGCAGGGCGATTGCCGCGGGAACGAAGAGCAGGCCCATGCCGGCAATCATGAACGCCGCGGCGATCGGTACGACCGCGCGCGGTACCATGGTGCGCGAGGCGAACAAGCCCACGCCGTAGCACCCGTACCAAACCCCCGGCAAAAATTGGTACAAATTCGCGCGGAAAAATGCGAACGAGAGCACGGCGCCGAGAATGAGCGCAGGCAGCATGGAGAGCCCGACCGTGGCCGTCTGCCAGCGGTCGCGCGCGGTCGCGTCGTTGACGTACCAATGCGCGATGGCGCCGTAATTGACCAGTACGGACGCGGCGCAGCACGCGAACCAGAGCGCGAAAAAGAGATGCCCCTGGTGCGCGTTTTGCACGTACGGAACGATCAGCGCCTGCAATGCGCCCGCAGCGATCGCGAACGCGCCCGAGATTGCCGCGGCAATCGCCGAGTAGCCGCGAAACCGCTGCATGTGGCCCAGGCGCTCGCGCACTTCGGCGATGTCGGCCAGCGCGCGCTCGAGATCGGTCATGCTCTACTTTGTAGCACAAAGCACGGGAACACGCAAAGGGGCGGTGCTGCCCCTTTGCGTTCCCTTGCCGGATTACAGAATCGTAATCTCGTGAACGTAGAAGTGTCCGCGGCGGTCTTCGGTGCCGGTCGCCGACACGCGTTCGCCGGTGCGGAAACGTCCCGCATTGGGAACGATCCACGTAGCGCTATGGCGCGAGGACGGCTCCCAAACCAGCAGCGTGTGCGATCCGACGCGCTGCACGGTACCGCTGAGCGTGACGGTGTTTCCGGCCGAGGGCTGCGCGGTTACATCGGTATCGTACGCGACGCTGCGCCCATCGACGGACTGCGGATAGAACGAGCCGTTACCTGCGAGCATTCCGATCGCGCTCACGCTTTGTCCGATGTGAAATTCGTCCACATCCGGGACATACCACGCGCCGGTGGCGCCGTTGGTTTCGTGAACGATCAGCCGGCCGCTCTCCACGCGCTGCACGACACCGCTGATGCGTTCGTTGTAGCCGTTCGGATTGTTCGCCAGCGTGACTTCGCTCGCATGAAATACGCCGTTGGGCGTGACGCAGCCGTAAAGGCCGACGTACGCGCCGGGCCGCAGCGCATTGCCGTTGGTATGGACCTGCGCCCCGCTGTCGATGGAGACGTCGGCCCAGTGGTTGGTGAGCGTGCGCACCGTGAGCATGTTGCCGTTCACCCGTTGGACCGTCCCGAAAAAGCTTTCGTTTACCGGACAGTTCGGCGCCGCGGAAGCGATGGCCGCCGTCAGAATGGTGCCCGCAAACGCGAGCGAGGTGATGAGTGCTGGTTTGCTGATTTTTACCATTGCATAAGTCTCCGTTGAAGGGTATTGCTCTTTTCCCTCAACGTTGCGGAACGCACCGCCGTCGTCGCTTACTCGGCGCAGGTGCGTGCGCGCTACAGCGTGCGGCGCCCCTCGATCGCTTTGGCAAGCGTCACCTCGTCGGCATAATCCAAATCGCCGCCGATCGGCAGACCGTACGCCAGGCGCGTGACGGTTACGCCGAGCGGAGTAAGCAAACGAGAGAGATACAGCCCCGTCGCTTCGCCTTCCGCGTTGGGATTGGTGGCGATGATGATTTCCGCAGGTTTCTCGGCGGCAATGCGATCGACTAATTCTTTCACGCGCAACTGCGCCGGGCCGATCCCGTCCATCGGCGAGATGAGGCCGCCGAGCACGTGATACCGGCCTTTGTATGCGCCGGTGCGCTCGAGCGCGAAGATGTCTTTGGCTTCCGCGACGACGCAGATCGTACTCGCATCGCGGCGCTCGTCGCGGCAGATTCCGCACGGATCCTCTTCGGTGATCGAAAAGCAGATCGAGCACAGCCGCACGCGATCTTTCATCGCGAGGATCGCTTCCGCGAGCGCTTGCGCTTCATGGCGCGGCCTGTTCAGCAAATGAAAAACCAGCCGCGCGGCGGTTTTCGGACCGACCGTCGGCAACTTGCTGAATTCGTTGATGAGGGCTTGAACCGGGCCCGCAATCGATCCGGAACTCGGCACCGCCGGGTTACATTAGACCGGGAATGCGCATGCCCCCGGTGAGACGTCCCATGCGGTCTTGCGTGGTTTCTTCCACTTTCTTGAGCGCGTCGTTGAGCGCGACGGTCAAGAGATCTTCCAGCGTCTCGACGTCTTGGGGGTCGACGGCTTCCGCCGCGATCTTCACCGCTTTCACGCGGTGATCGCACGTCATTTCCACCTTGACGCTCTCGCCGGCGGCAACGCCGGTGACGACCGTGCTCGCAAGTTCGTCCTGCGCTTTGGTCATCTCTTGCTGCATTTTTTTCATTTGCGCCATCAGCTGCGCTTGATTCATGACTACGTAATCCGTTCGTTGAGATAAGTGAAAAGTTCGTCGGGGTCTTCCGCGATGGGCGAGGCCGGGGGCGGCGCGGCCTGCACGCTTGCGGCCGTACGCGCCGCACTGCCTTTGGCGCGCGCGGGGCCGCTTTCGACTTTCAAGGTCACTCGCAGCGGCGCATTCAGCACCTCGCCGATCGCGTCTTCCAAAAGCGGAAGGTGGTCTTTGAGAATGCCGGCCATCACCGCGTCGGGCAGCTGCAGAACCAGCGCATTGCCGTCGACCGATGAAAGCGTCGCGCGGCTGAGCGGAGCGCGCAGCGGCGGACGCTCGCTTTCGACTTTCGTGCGCACCGAGTTCCAGGCGGCCCGCACTTTTTGGATGGTAACGGGTCCGGATTCCGATTTGGCCGGCGCGGCCTCGACGAGGCTTGGCCGCGGTTCGAGGGGCTCGCCCTGACTCACGGGAGGCGCGGCGGATATCACGGGCGTGGGCGCGGGTGCTGCCGGAGCCGGGGCGGCGGCTTTGCCTGCCTCGAGCGCGCTCAGGCGCGCGTTGAGCGAGTCGAGGGTGAGATCTTCGGCGGCAAGCGCGTAGCGCAGCAGCGCGGTCTCCAGCTCCAAGCGCGGATTGCCCGAGGAACGCGCGGTTGAAAGCGCCTCGCTTAGCAAACGCAGCGCGCGGACGATCTGCGCCTGCGTCAGCTGTTTGCCGCGCTCCGCGGCGCGCTGCGCATCTTCGGGGGCGAGATCGCGCGCGAGCAGCTGCGGATCGATGCGTCCGACGAGCAAATTGCGAAACTCCGCGATGAGCGAGCGCAGCAGCACCTGCATGTCGGTACCGGCATCGCTTGCCTGGTCGATCGTTCGCAGCACCCCCGCAGCGTCTTTGGCGATGAGCTGATCGAGCAGCGTGCTTGCGTACTTGCGGCCGGTCGCGCCGAAGGCTAGATCGATCGTTTGCGTCGCGATCGCTCCGTCGGCAAAGGCCGCTGCCTGTTCGAGCATGGTGAGCGCGTCGCGCAGACCGCCGTCGGCGCGGTACGCGATGGCGGAAAGCGCGGCTTGGTCGATGGCGATGTGTTCGGCTGCGGCGATTTCCCGCATGCGTTCGATCATCACCGGAATCGCGATGCGCCGGAATGCGTAGCGCTGGCAGCGCGAGAGAATCGTCACCGGCAGTTTCTCGGGCTCCGTCGTCGCCAGGATGAAGACGGCGTGCGCCGGCGGCTCTTCGAGCGTTTTGAGAAACGCGTTGGCGCCTTCTTTGGTGAGCATGTGCGCCTCGTCGATGATGTAGACTTTCATGCGCATCGTGGAGGGCGCGAACTTCACCGCGTCGCGCAGCGCCCGGATCTCGTCGATGCCGCGGTTGCTGGCCGCGTCGATTTCCAGCACGTCGAGCGCCGTGCCGGAGAGTATTGCCCGGCAGTTCTCGCAGGTGTTGTCCGGAGCGGCGGTCGGGCCGTTCACGCAGTCGATGCAGCGGGCCAGGATTTTGGCCGCCGAGGTCTTGCCCGAGCCGCGGGGGCCCGAGAAGAGATACGCGTGCGCGAGTTTGCCGCTTTCCAGCGCGCTGCTCAGCGTGCGGACGACGGCATCTTGACCGACCAAATCGGCGAAGCTCTTGGGGCGCCAAGTACGATAGAGGGACACCTTGGGTAGTACTTTTCGGTGTTTCGCGGCGCCTGCCGAGGGGTATACTTGATTGCGGAGCTTCTTTAGTTGCTTTACTAAAGAGGCGGGCATGCGTGTCCTAGGCTAGCGCGACGAGGTAGAAACGTGGAACTGCGGGCTGCGCTTCGTGAGAAGTTCGGTTTCGAATCATTTCAACCCGGTCAGGAAGAGGTCGTTACACGTGTCGTAGCGGGCCAAGATACGCTTGCGATCCTCGCGACCGGCGCGGGAAAAAGTCTGACCTACCAGCTTTCCGCCTTGCTGCTGGACGGCACCACGGTCGTGGTCAGTCCGCTCATCGCGCTGATGAAAGATCAGATCGACATGCTGCGGCAGCTCGGCGTCACCAACGTGGTCGCGCTCAATTCGACGCTCTCGGAAGATCAGGAAGCGGCGGCGCTCGAACGCATTCGCACGCGCAGTATCAAGATTGTGTTCGTGACGCCCGAGAAGCTGGAAGACGACACGTTCATGCAGCTGCTGCAATCCATCAAAGTGCCGCTGTTCGTCGTGGACGAAGCGCACTGCATCAGCCAGTGGGGACACGATTTTCGCCCAGCGTACCTTGCGCTCGGGCACGTCATCGAGCGTCTCGGCCATCCGACCGTGCTCGCGCTCACGGCCACCGCAACGCCCGCGGTTCGCGAAGACATTTTGCACCAGCTGGGCATTCCGCACGTCAAGCCCATCGTCAAAGGCTTCGACCGCCCCAGCCTGATCTATCAGGTGCGGCGCGCGGAAAAAGAAGCCGACAAACTCAAAATTTTAAAGCAGATCTTCGCCTCCGAACTCGAAGGCACGGGCATCATCTACACGGCGACGATCAAGAACGCGCTCGAAGTGCAGAAGTATCTTCAGGACTCGCTCGACATCCCCGCCGCCGTCTATCATTCCAAACTGCAGAAACAAGACCGCACGTCCGTGCACGAACTGTTCATGGACGAGCACATCCGCGCGGTCGTGGCAACCAACGCATTCGGCCTGGGCATCGACAAGCCGAACATCCGCTTCGTGGTCCATTACGATCTGCCGGGCTCCGTCGAAGCGTACACGCAGGAGGCCGGGCGTGCCGGTCGCGACGGGCTGCCCTCCAAGTGCGTGCTCATCTACCGGATGAGCGACACGCGCGTGCAAAACTATTTCCTGACCGGCAAGTATCCGGACATCGAAGAAGTGCAGAAAGTCTTCGGCACGCTCGAAATTTTCGGCGCGCAAGAGGGCGGCGTCTCGATGACGGATCTGCGCAAGATTCTGCAGCTGCCGCTCACCAAACTCAAAGTGATTCTGGCGCTTCTCAAAAAGGGCGGCTTCATCGAAACGATCAGCCGCTCGAAGTACGCGCTCACCGACGCCGCGCGCAAGAACCGCCATCTGGTGCTCAATCTGGCGAGCTACGAAACCAAGAAATCGTACGATCAAAGCAAGCTCGCCATGATGCTGCAGTACGCGGAGACCACCGCGTGCCGGCGCAAGTTCATCCTCAATTATTTCGGCGAGGATTTCGAGCGCCCGGGCTGCGGCGCGTGCGATAACTGCCTGCGCGCCAAGACGCGCCCGCCCAGCATCGTGCGCGGGCAGGCGCCCGAACCGCAAAGCCCGTCCGGCTACCGCATCGCCGATATCGTCTTTCACCCGAAGTTCGGACAGGGCACGGTCGAGCGCGCCGAAAAAGACTTGGTCACCGTGCTGTTTCCGAGTGTCGGCTATAAGACGCTGCTCGCCTCGGCGGTGAGCCGCAACGAAGCCAAAATCGCCTAACGCGTGAGGGTGCCCGCTTCGCTCGTCGCCGCGATCTTCGTCGCCGGATGCGTTTGTGCGTCCGCCGTAGCCGCGCGCCCGCAAGTCAATCCGCCGGCCCCCGCGGCAAGCAATGCGCCGATTGCGCCGCCGCCCTCACCGCAGGTACCCGGCGTTCCGGCTCCGGCCGGCTCCGGATCGCCCGCGCCCTCGCCAAGCGTCATGCCCACGCCCACGCCGACGCCGCCGCCCATCCTCGTGCAGCCCGCCGGCGCCTCGGTGCCCGTGGGAGCAACGCAAACCTTGCGCGTTTCCTCGGTCTACGG
>DASSZL010000175.1:0-10391 GCA_035713505.1 Vulcanimicrobiaceae bacterium
GCCAGAATTGGGCGTAAACCGGAACGCCGGCGAGGTCGCCCTGGCGGTAGGTTAGCATGCGTCTCTCATCCGCCTCGATGGGCCTCGATACCTCGGCGCCCTTCGATGCCTCAGGCTGACACCCGGAGTTGCCTGCGCCCCCGCGCCTATGATACTATCCCTGGGCCGAAGTAGGGCCCGGGAGGGTCCTCACCGGATGCCTTCGGGCGATCCGGTCTTCTTCCGAGGGGCCGACGGTAGGTTCCGACGATGGGGTTGCTTCGGCAGACCCCATTTTTGTTTGCAACAAAAATGGGTTCCCCGGGTTGAAGAGGCGCTCCGCCATCCTGGCTGCGCGCCCCCTACGGGCAAAGCCCGCAGGGCACCCCAGCTTTGTTTTCATTAGGAGTACTGCCATAGCTCGACCGCTCAGAATAAACGACCAGATTCGCATACGCCAGGTGCGCGTGATTGACGACGACGGAAGTCAGCTCGGCGTCATGCTCACCGAAGATGCATTGGCGCGCGCACGCGGCGCAGGCCTGGATCTGATTGAGGTGTCGCCCACCGCGCAGCCGCCGGTGTGCAAGATCGCCGATTACGGACGCCTGAAGTACGAGCAGTCGAAAAAAGACAAAGACGCCCGCAAAAAGCAGAAGAACTTCGAATTAAAAGAAGTGAAACTGCGGCCCAAGATCGAGACGCACGACTACGAGACCAAGGCCCGCATGGCCGAACGTCTGCTGCTCGACGGCAGCAAGATCAAAGTGACGATCATGTTTCGCGGGCGTGAAATCACATACACGAGTTTCGGGCGCAGATTGCTCGATCGCATGGCGGTGGACATGGCGCCGATTGCCAGCGTCGAGCGCGAGCCCAAACTCGAAGGAAAAAACATGTTTATGATCCTCGCACCGCGTCCGGTGCCCTCGGGTCCGCCGAAATTCCTCTCGCAGCACGAGAAGGAACGCGAACCCCACAAGCCCGCGGACGAGGCAGCGAAGACGGAGGAGCCTACCAGTGCCTAAGATTCGTACCCATCGTGGTACCGCAAAGCGTGTGAAGGTCAGTGCGAACGGCGTCGTTACGCACCGCCATCAATTCAGCGGCTGCGGCCACATCATGAGCAAGCGCACGCGCAAGCGCAAACGCAAGTTCCGCAAAGATCAGCCGGTGTTCAAGGGCGATCTCAAGCGCTTGGCGCCGACGATCCCGTATTTGGTGTAAGGAGGGTCCGAATAAATGGCACGTATCAAACGCGGGCTTCACGGCCTCAAACACCGCCGCAAGGTGATGAAGCTCGTCAAGGGCTTCCGCGCCGCGCGCCGCCGCAACTATCGCGTTGCGAACGAAGCGCTGCTGCACTCGCTGGCGTACGCTTTCCGCGATCGGCGCGTGCGCAAGCGCGATTTCCGCGCGCTCTGGATCAGCCGCATCAACGCGGCGGTCCGCAAAGAGGGCATGACGTACTCGGTCTTCATGAACGGCCTGAAGAAATCGGGCGTTACGCTGAACCGCAAAGCGCTGGCGGAACTCGCGGTGTCGGACGCCGCGGCATTCGGCTCGCTGCTCAAAACGGCAAAACAAGCCGCAGGCAAGTAACGCCTCTTCTTTACCAAAACATAACGGCAGCTGCCTTGCAGCTGCCGTTTTCGTATTACGGCAAACCGAGCGGCCGCAGTAGACTTCTCCCAGTATGAACAAGCGAATTTTGATCTTCGCCCTCTTTGCGTTTGCCGCCGCGCCCGCTGTCTCCCTCGCCGCAACGGTCAGCGCGTCGCTTATTCCCGACGGTACATATATCGTAAAGGTCGAGCACGTCGAAGACGCTCAGCACCTGACCGTCAAGATGGACAACGGCATGGAAACCACGCTGGCCGCGACCGGCAGCGTAACGTTCAACAAAGTGAAGGCCAACGATACCATTAAGGTCTCGCTCATCAAGGGCAAAGTTCCCGTCTACGCCGTCCAGTAAAGGCGGCTTTTCTATGCTGCCGCCGAAGATTTGCACGGCATGCAGAGCCCGGCACGCGGCTTCGAGGTTCATCTCCTCGGGTTGCTAGGCGTACTCGAGCGACTGCCGATTCCCATCGCGCTCGCGTTCGACCGCGACTGCGAACGCGTTCAAGGGAACCGGGCTTTTCGCGAGCTCACCGCCGCCGGCGGCGACGTTAGATACCTGGCGCGCGGCGTAGAGTTGGCCATCCGCGATCTTCCACTGCATCGAGCCGCGCGGGAAGGCACCGACATCCTCGATTTCACGCTCGAGGTCAGGCGCGAGGACGGTGCGCGTTTCGACTTGATCGCGTCCGCGTGGCCGCTGCGCGACACCGGCGGCAACGTCGAGGGGGCCATCGGCGTCTTCGTGGACGTCACGGCCGGCCGTGAAGCGGAGCGCCGCTACGAAATTATCGCGGAAGCGATTCCCTCGTTCGTGTGGCTCGATGCTCCCGACGGGAGCGCCACGTACGCCAATAAACGCTGGCTCGAATATACCGGACTGAACGAAGAGCAGAACCGCGGCTCCGGCTGGGAAACAGTGGTCCATCCCGAAGATTCCGCGCGTTTGCAAAGCGAGCGCGAACGCACGCTTCAAACCGGCCAGCCGTTCGAAGACGAATGCCGCTATCGCGGAAAAGACGGCAAGTACCGCTGGTTTCTGTTTCGCTCTATACCGCTGCGCGATGAAAGCGGCGCCATCACCAGTTGGCTGGGCACGGCGACCGACATCGACCGGCAAAAACGCGCGGAAGCGCAACAAGCGTTTTTTGCGCTCGCGAGCGACGTGCTTGGATCCACGCTCGACGTTTCCACGACGCTCGAACGCATCGCGCGTCTTGCAATCGCCTCGCTCGGAACCTGGTGCCAAATCGACATTCCGGATGCGCAAGGGAGATTGCGCGCCACGGTCGTCGCGCATCAGGATCCGCATAAAGAGCAGATGCTCCAACGCCTGGCGGGCCATCATATCTACGACGAACGAGCGGAACTCGGGCCGCCGGCGGTGCTGCGTACACTCAAACCGCAGCTGCTCCAAAACGTCGACGATGAAGCGGTTTCCTATGTGATTCCGGATACGCGCCACCGCGAAATCTATAAAACCGTCGGCTATACTTCGGGCGTCATGGTACCGCTTCGTATTCGCGATCGAGTGCTCGGCGTGCTCGGAATCGCGAGCGACGATCCGACGCGCCTCTACACCGAGTTCGACGTGACCACCGCGCTTGAACTGGGCCGCAGAGGCGCGATCGCGCTGGAAAACGCGCAGTCATTCGCGCGCGAGCATCGCGTCGCAACGACGCTGCAGCGTGCGCTGCTTCCCGCCTCGCTGCCGCACACGAGCGAGGTCGGCTTTTCCTCCGCGTATGCCGCAGCCGCTTCGCAACAGGGCGAAGCGGTCGGCGGTGATTGGTACGACGCGTTTGCGCTCGAAGGCGGACGGATCGCAATTTCGATGGGCGACGTGGCGGGCCACGGACTCGAAGCGGCAGTCACCATGGGCGTCCTGCGTCAAGCGATTCGTGCGGCGGCGCTTGAATCGCACGGGCCCAAAGACGTGCTCGCCCACGCGAACCGCGTGGTGATGCTCGAGCACGCGCATCCGATGATTACGGCACTGTTCGGCATTTACAATCCGCATACGCGCGAGTTCACGTATGCGCTGGCCGGACATCCGGCGCCGGTTCTTCTGCACGCCGACGCTACGCTGAGCATTCTGAACGGCAGCGGGCCGCCGCTGGGGATGGCGTTCGACGAAGTGCTGCTCGACGATCACCGCGTAACGCTGCAAAACGGCGCATCGGTCACGTTCTTCACCGACGGGCTCATCGAATACGGCCGCGACGTCATCGTGGCCGAGCAGCGGCTCCACGACGTGCTCAGCGACCGCGCATTTTTGGATCAGCCCAATCCCGCTCAGGCGATCATCGACGCGGTACTGGACGCGCCGCAGCGCGACGACATCGCAGTTTTAGTCTTGCGCGTCTGAAGTATTCTTGCGGCCGATCGTTTCAAGCACCCGATCGACGATCCCGTACGCCTTGGCTTCCTGCGCGGTCATGTGATAGTCGCGTTCCAAATCTTTGAGAATCGTTTCCACGGTCTTTCCCGTGCGCTGCGCGTAGAGATCGGCAACGGCTCGCCGTGTGGCGATCAAGTCGCGTGCATGAATTTCGATATCCGTCGCCTGGCCGCCGATTTGTCCGATCCACGGCTGATGGATCAATATTTTACTGTACGGCAGCGCCATGCGCTTTCCGGGAGCGCCGCCGGCCAATAGCACGGAGGCGGCCGACGCCGCCAGTCCGGCGCAGATCGTCGCCACGTCCGGTTTGATGACTTGCATCGTGTCGAAGACGGCAAGCCCCGCCGTCAGGCTTCCGCCCGGGCTGTTGATGTACAGATCGATGTCCGCGTCGGGGTTTTCTTTTTCGAGAAAGAGCAGCTGCGCGATGACGATGTTCGCCAGCTCGTCGTCGATCTGGCCCCCGACGAAGACGATCCGATCTCTGAGCAAGCGCGAATAAATGTCGTACGCGCGCTCGCCCAGCGCCGTACTTTCCACCACCGTCGGAATCAGCAGATTGCCCATGCTGCGGATATACCACACCGCGATGCGCCGCGGTAGAGCGATCGCGTCAAAAGCGGCCATGCAACCGGAGGGTCCGCCGAATTCGGCTCCGTACACCTTCGCATATGAATCAGCTCACCGTCGAACAGCAGCGCCGCCTGCAGGCTCTGATTCAGGAAGGCCACAGCCTGCGGGAAATCGAGCGCAGAACGGGCCACCGCCGCGAAACGATCTCACTCTACGGCCGCCTTGCCGGCTTACTGCCCCGCAAGAGCGACCGAAGCGATTTGCAGATGGCCGCCTAGGTGGTCCGCGGCGCCCGCGCAGGCGTACTTTAGACGTGAACGAAGTGAGCGCCAGCCATGGCAACCGCGACGTCCCGCAAGGACGCTGACGAGGCGACGTTGGCGCAGGCATTTGCGCGCCGCGAGCGCTGGGCATTCGACGAAGCGTACCGCCGCTTCGGCTCTTTGTTGTATTCCGTCGCGCTCAAGGTGCTGCATAGTGCCGAAGAAGCCGAGGATTGCGTGCACGACGTGCTCGTGCGCGTTTGGAAGAACCCGCACACGTTCACGGTCGAGCGCGGCTCCGTTCGCGCCTTTCTCGTCGTGTGCGTGCGCAACGACGCGATTTCGCGTACGCGCTCGGCAGCGCGGCAAGATCGCCTGGCGCAGCAAGTCAGCCGTGAAACGCCCATGGTCGACGAACTGCAGATCCCGGATTTCGTCGAAGAGCGGCGCGTGCGCGAAGCCCTCGCACAGTTGCCGGACGAGCAGCGCACGGCCGTCATGCTCGCGTATTTCGGTGAAAAGACGCACGTGCAGATTGCCGAGCTACTCGGAACGCCGCTGGGGACGGTCAAGAGCCGAATCGCGCTCGGACTGCGCAAACTGGGGAACGCTTTGAACGTAGGGACGCGAGCATGACGGATCACATCGACGAGCTCGCCGAACTCTACGCGCTCGGATCGCTGAGCGAACTCGAACGCGCGCGCGTGGAGCGGCACGCCGCGCAGTGCTCCCAATGCGCCGGCGATCTGCGCCGCGCGCAAGAAACGGTCGCCGCGCTTGCGCAAGCGCAGGCGCAGCCGCTGCACGAAGCGCCGTCCTCGCTACAGCGACGGCTCGATCGGTCGCTCGTGAAATCGCCGCGACGGCGTGGGCTCACCTGGCATCCGTTTGCGGCCGCCGTCGCAGCGGCGATCGTTCTCGCGTTCATCCCCACTTGGGTGGCGGTCGATCGCAATAGCGCGCTCATCGCGATGCGCCAAGACGAACGCGCGCTCGCTCGCTTGGCCAGTGCCGGCACGCAGATCAGCCACGCACAATTCATGTCGCCGAAGAATCGCCCGATGAACGCAAAAGTGCTCTACGGGCCGCACGGCGACTGGTATTACGTCGTGGTCATGCATCCGCGGCCCGGCATGCAGGTCGCTTACGTGCACGATGGTCGCATGGAGATGCTGGGTACCGTCGCCACTCACGGCGAGAGCGGAACGCTCTATCTGCCCGTCAATCACAAAATGGACGAGCTGGCACTGCTCGAGGGCAGCACCGTCGTCGCGGACGCGCATTTAGTGTATTAAGCAAGGCCTCGGACGACCCCAGCCGAAGTGCGCTTCATGCGAACCGGGATCGCCTGTTTCATCGCAGCTCTCATGCTGTTGCCCCTGGCCGCGCCCGCGCAGCAGCCTGCGCCCGTGCCTGCGCAAGCGCCGCTCTCCGCGCCGCCGTTCTCGGCGGCAAAAGCGCGCGCAATCGACAGCGTCGCGCGTGCTGAGATCGCCTCCCACAGCACGCCGGGACTTGCGATCGGAGTGGTCGAGGACGGCCTGCTGGTTTACGAGCGCGGCTTCGGTTACGCGAATCTCGAGAACAAACACGCGGCGACGACGAGCACGCAGTTCTACGCCGGCTCGCTCAGCAAACAGTTCACCGCGGCGTGCGTGCTGCTGCTCGCACAGCAAAAGAAACTTTCGCTGGACGACAAGGTCGTAAAGTACGTGCCGGAACTGACGGTAGCGAAGAACGTCACGATCCGGCAGTTGCTGCAGCAAACATCGGGCTTGCCGGACGTGCGCAAGAGTCCGGCGATTCCCCGCGATCTCACGCGGCCGGTGAAGATCGACGAGCTGCTCAAGGCCGCGAATTCGCTGCCCTTGGAGTCCGCGCCGGGAACTGCGTTCGAAGACAGCAATTTCAACTATCTGCTGGCTGGCCTGATCGTGCAGCGCCTCAGCGGTTTACCGCTCTCGGTTTATTATTCGACGCAGATATTTCAGCCGCTTATCATGACGTCCAGCTTCCTGGCGGGCGATCAGGGCATCTCTCGGCTGCATGCGATTGGCTATACGCGTGCGCGCGGAAAGTTCGTGCGGGTGCGCATGTGGGATCCCAGCTGGCTCTTCGGCAGCAGCGGTCTCATCACGACCGTGCAAGATCTCGCGAAGTGGGACATCGGCCTGCCGCTGCTGCTCAACGTCGACTCGGTGCGCGAGATGTGGACGCCGAGCGGCCTGCCGGGGCAGTTGCAGTACGGAATGGGCTGGGTCGTCGATCAGCGCGGCGGACAGCGTTTCGTCTGGCAAAACGGGCAGCTGAGCGGCTTTCACGCGATGAACGCCCTGCTGCCGGACGAACACGTCGCGGTCATCATACTGGCGAATGCTGATTCACTGCACGGCGAAACCACGGTCCAGCCCGAGCGGCTGGCAAACAAAATCCTGGGCATCATCGCGCCGCTTCCGCAGGCGCATTTCGGAAACACCATCACGACGCGCGCGGCGGAATGGCTGGGCCGCTTGGCCCGGGTCGACATCGACCGCACGCAGCTCACGCCGGCGTTCAGCCAATATTTAAGCGATCAGGTCGTACACCGAGCTGATTTTGCTTCGTACGGGCCGGTGCTTTCACTGTTTCCGGTGGAAAGCTACCAGCGCTCAGGGGATACGGTCTACGTCTTCGATGCGAAGTTCCGCAGGGGCGTGTACCGCTATCAGTTCACGCTCGCTCCGGACGGAAAAATCGACGGGCTGTTTTTGGATACGCCCTAATCGTCGCCGTTTGCCAAACGGCGGCCCGTCGCCTCAATGACTTTGCCCAGCATGCTCACGGCTTCCGCACGCGATGCATTGCTGAACATATATTTCAGCTTGTCGTCGGAATCTTCGACGATGAGCACGGCACGTTTGCCCGCGCGCACCGCTGCAATGAGCTTATTGAGATACGCTTCATCTTCCGGTGCCAACACAGACGGTACTCCGGCATCCTTGCCATCGCTAAGCAAATATTTTAGAACCGCATTGATATCCCGCGGGGTGTCCACGCGCTACTACCTCCATGGCGAATCGCCACAGTCACTAAACGCTACAATAGCGCATTCTGTGGCGGCTTCGTAGATGGATTATCGACTCTTAAAAAAACTTATTTATCTCGGCGGGGGGCCAGCCAAAGGAGCGCGAGCACCGTTTTCATGTCGATGATCTCGCCGCTTGCTTGCATGCTCCACGCTTGCTCGAAGCTGACGTCGCGCACCTCAATCCGTTCGTCGTCCTCCAATTGCTGCGGTCCGGCATGCAGGCCCCGAGCTGCATAGATGCTCACACGTTCGGTACAGTAGCCGGGCGTCGGATAGACGGCACACAGGAGTTCCAAGGAATCAGCGGCATAGCCGGTTTCCTCACGAAGCTCGCGCCGCGCGCCGTCCTCGCACGATTCGTCGCGGTCCGCCGTGCCCGCCGGGATCTCCCAAAGCGCTTGGCCGGCGGCGTGCCGGTATTGCCGCACGAGCACCAACCGATCGGGCGCGGGCAACGCTGCGACGGCATACGACCCAGGGTGTTCCACGATGTCGAGCCGGTGCCGGCGGCCGTCGCCGCCTTCCATCGTATCGACCCGCACGGCGAAGACGCGGCCTTTGTAAATCTCTTGTGTGCCCACCAAACGCGGCTGTGCATGTTCCGTCATATGCCTCCTGTTGTACCAGCGATATCGCCGGTACCTCGGCAAGGGGGTGGCGGTGGTGCAGATGGGCCGAAGGCCGGGGGCCCCACGCGCTTTGCGTGTGGGGGGCGTGCAGCGCGCAGCGCGGATACGCCTGTCAAACGGAATACACCCGCCGGGCCTCGTAGAAGCAAGCGTGCAACGTTCGCAATCGTCTATCGGTCAGGAACTGCTCTGGCTGCTGGTATGGGCCGTGATCTTCGTCATCGTCACGGTGCTGCTGATCAAGTTCGTCGTGCCGCATCACTTCAACGATCGCATCGCCGTGATGATCTCCGCGATCGTTTCCGGCGTCGCAATGATCGGACTGCGTGCCTACGTCTCTCGGCGCGCATAACGCGCGCATCGACGCCGCACGCGATCTTTTGACCAAGAAAGGCCGCAAGCAGCAAGAGCGTTTTTCGTTCGAAGGAGCAACGCTTCTGCAAGAAGCGTGCGATGCCGGCGTGCCGATTGAAGCGATCTACGCGACCCGGGACGCCTACGATCGCACGCCGCTTGTCGCGCAGATCGAAACCGGCGGCGTGCCCGTGTATCTCGTGGACGAACGCGCAATGCACCGGATGTCCGATGTGGACACGCCGACCGGCGTGCTCGCGGTCGCGCCGGTCCGCATGCGCAGCCCGGGCGAGATCCTCGGTTCGACCGGCGTCGTACTGCTGCTCGCTGACGTGAACGACCCCGGCAACGCCGGAACCCTGCTGCGCACGGCGGACGCCTTCGGCGTCGCCGGAGTCATCGCCGGCTCTCTCGGGGCGGAATTACACCTGCCCAAGGTCGTGCGCTCGGCCATGGGCGCGCTGTTCCGCCTGCCCCTGGCGCAGGCAGAGCCCGAAGATCTTCGCGGCCTGCTCGAGGGCTGGAACCTCACCGGTCTGGAGGCCGAGGGAACCCCCTTGGGGGCGCTGGAGTGGGGCTCGCGAGTCCTTCTCGCCGTCGGCAACGAGCGGCACGGCCTGGGACGCTGGAAGCCCCTTTGCGAGCGCCTGGGGTCCATCCCAATGCGCGGAAAAGCCGAAAGCCTGAATGCCGCCGTGGCCGGTTCCATCGCACTCTACGAAGCGACCAAGCCAAAGGCCGGTTAATCGAAAAAACCCTCTTTTACCGGCGTGTCAAGACAGCGAGTTCGCCCCAAAAAGTCAAGACTACCCTGTGGAAAAGTCGCGTGCTATACTGCAGCCATTCGCACGGGCGTGCGGAGCCAAACGTCATAGAGAAGGAGACACGCGGACCCAATGGCGACCTCCGAATTCTTCTGGAAACTCTTTAAAGACACGGGATCGATCAACGCCTATCTGATATACCGGCAATTGCATCCGAGCCCGGCTCCAGCGACCTGACATCGCCCACGAAGAAGAATGTCGATAAGCGCCCGGAATATCTCCGGGCGCTTTATGTTAACCGACCAACTGAACGAACTCCGGGCACGCTTCGACGCGGCGCTCGCCGCCGCAAGCGATGAAACATCTCTCGAAGCCGTGCGCGTGTCCTATTTGGGACGCAGCGGAGAAATTACCGCGCTTCGCCGCAGCATTGGCCAACTTCCGGCGGCCGAGCGTCCGAGCGCAGGCAAAATTATCAACCAGGCCGTGGAGTCGATGGAAGCCGCGCTGTCCGGCGCCCAAGGCCGAATCGAATCGCAGGCCTTTGAAGCCCAGCTCTCCACGCGTATCGACGTCACGTTCCCGTCCATCGCTCCAAACGCCGGATCGATTCATCCGGTGCGCCGCGTCATCGACGACGCATGCCGCTATTTTCAACGCCATGGATTCGCGGTCGTGCTCGGACCGGAAGTCGAGCCGGAGTACTACAACTTCGACGCGCTCAACATTCCGCCGGAT
>DASSZL010000176.1:0-5238 GCA_035713505.1 Vulcanimicrobiaceae bacterium
CACGCTTGCGACGCTGCCGCTCGGTGAAGTGGCGGGCGTGACGACGGGCGTCGGACCATCCGAAATCACGCGTCAGAACAAGCAGCGGGAAATCGACATCAACGCCGATCTGACCAACATTTCGCTCGGAAGCGCGGTGCAAGCCGCGACGCGGATCATGAACTCGACGCCGTTGCCGGCCGGTTACTATTGGCAGTTCGGTCAATCGGTGACGCAGCAGAGCGACACGTTCGGAAGCTTGGGACTCATCGTGCTGCTGGCCGTGCTGCTCATTTATATGCTGCTGGCCTCGCAGTTCGAGTCGCTCGTGCATCCGGTCGTCATCATGATGTCCGTACCGCTGGCGCTTGCCGGTGTGGTGCTCGCGCTCGTGATAACGCACCGCGCGTTCGGCCTGACGGCTTTCATCGGTTTGCTCATGCTCGTCGGCATCGTCGTCAAGAACGCGATTCTGGTCGTGGAATTCACGAATCAATTGCGCCGGCGCGGGCTCTCCGCGCGCGAAGCCGTGCTGCATGCCGCGCCTCTTCGTTTGCGCCCGATTCTCATGACGACCCTTGCGACGGTCGGCGGTATGTTCCCGATTGCGGCCGGCATCGAAGCGGGCAGTTCCACGCAGGCACCCCTGGGAACCGTGGTCATCGGCGGGCTGCTGTGCTCGACGATGCTTTCATTAATCGTGGTTCCGACGCTCTACTTGTGGACGGCGAACAAATTCGAGCCCTGGGTACAGCGCCGGCGCGCACGCCGCGCGGCCAACGGCAAAGCGCACGTGTTAGTGCCGCACGAAGAAGTAGGCGCTCATGCCGGCGCCGATACCTAAGACGATCATGCGCGTGATGTGCGAGGGCACGCGCCGGAAAAAGCGCGCTCCGAAATAGCCGCCGGCCATCGAAAAGACGGCCATGAACAGCGCTATGGGCCAGTTGATGACCCCTGCAATCAAAAACGGCACGACCGCGATCCCGTTGATCATGATGGAGAGCAGATTCTTTACGCCGTTCATCGCATTCATCGTGGGCAGCGCGGAGAACGTGAGAATGGCGAGCATCATGATGCCCATGCCCGCCCCGAAGTAGCCGCCGTAAATTGCGACGAGGAACTGCGCCGCCAGTTGCCACGGTGAGTGCACGTCCTTCGGTTTATGCACGCGCGTGACGAGCGGGCTGAGCGCAAATACGACCGTGGCGAAGAGCAGCAGCCATGGAATCATGCGCTCGAAGATCTTCGGCGGTGTGTGCAGCAATAGCACGGCACCGCCCGCGGAGCCGATAACGCTCACGATGATCGCGGGAACGATGACGCTTCGGTACGTGCGAACCTCTTCGCGATAGCCGCGAGCGCTCGCGATAACGCCCAGCCACATCGCGGTGTTGTTGGTCGCGTTCGCCGGAATCGCCGGAATGCCGGCAAACAGCAAGGCGGGAAACGTGAGGAAACTGCCGCCGCCCGCGACGCTATTAATCGCGCCGCCGACGAACGCCGCAGCCAGCAGCAAGAACCACTGATTTACGACGACTTGGCCTCGCGTTTGGTCACGCGGTACACGCGGCGCACGTCTTTGAGCGTTTCGAGTTTACGCAAGATCTGGTGCAAATGTTCGAGATCGCGAATCTGCACGGTTAGGCTGACGAGTGCATGGCGATCGCGCTTGACGCGCGCGGTGACGGAACTGACTTGCGTCTTGAGTTCCGCGAAAACGGCCATGACGTCTTGCAAAAGCTGCGGGCGGTCGAGCGCTTCCACTTCGATGTCCACCGCGTGCAATATCTCGGTCGTTCCGACCCAGCTCGCCTCGAGCATGCGCTCCGGGGTCGCGGTCATGTATGCCACGTTCGGGCAGTCCGCGCGATGCACGGAGACGCCTTTGCCGATCGTGACGTAGCCGATAATCGGATCGCCGGGCACCGGGCTGCAGCACTTGGAGAGGCGCACGAGCACGTCGTCTACGCCGGCAATGCGAATGCCGGTGGTTTTGCGCGCCACGCGGCGTGACACCGAGGGCGGCCGCGTAATCGCTTGGAACGCGACGACGTTGTCGCCGCTCTTGAGTTCGTCTTTGATGCGGTTGGCAATGGAGGGCGCTGACGCGTCGCCGAAACCAACCGCCGCGAAAAGATCCGTCGGCGTTGGATAATTCAAGCGTTTGGCGATGCGCTCGATAATCTCGCCGCTGAGCGTGGATAGCGAGATGTGCTGGCGCGCGAGCTCCTTTTCGATTGCCTCCTGGCCCGCAAGCACGTTCTCCTCGCGCCGCTCCTTGCGGAACCACTGCTTGATCTTGTGTTTTGCGCTGCTGGTTTTGACGATCGAAAGCCAGTCGAGCGACGGACGTCCGCTGGACTTGTTTACGAGAATCTCGCAGATATCGCCGTTCTGCAGCGTATGGTCGAGCGGAACGATGCGCCCGTTCACCCGTGCGCCCACGCAGTGGTTGCCCACGTCCGTATGTACGTTGTAGGCGAAGTCGAGCGGCGTCCCGCCGGCCGGCATGCTGAACACGTCGCCGCGCGGCGAGAAAATGAAGACCTGCGAATCGAAGAGATCGAGTTTGAGATTCTCCATGAACACGCGCGAGTCGCGCATGTCCTTTTGCCATTCGAGCAGCGCGCGCAGCCAGGAGAGTTTGTTCTCGAACTGGTCGGCCTTGCCGCCTTCCTTGTAGCGCCAGTGAGCGGCGATGCCGTACTCGCTCGTGCGGTGCATCTCCCACGTGCGGATTTGGATCTCGAGCGGTTCGCCTTCGGGCCCGACGACCGTCGTGTGCAGCGACTGGTACATGTTCGGCTTGGGCATGGCGATGTAGTCTTTGAACCGCCCGGGCAGCGGCGTCCACAGCGCGTGCACCGTTCCGAGCGTCGCGTAACAGTCTTTGACGGAATCGACGATGATCCGGATTGCGGTCAGATCGTAAATCGTGGAGAAGTCGCGCCCTTTCTTCATCTTCGCATAAATCGAATAGAAGTGTTTCGGCCGCCCGTGAATCTCGGCGTGAATCCCGAGCTGTTTGAATTCTTCATTCAACCGGTTGATAACGGTCTCGACGCCGCTCTCGCGCTCTTTACGCGTCTTGGCAACGCGTTCTACGATTTCTCTATAGCCTTCCGGATCGATGTAGCGAAGACAGAGATCCTCCATCTCCCACTTGATTTTCCAGATACCGAGCCGGTGCGCGATCGGCGTGTAGATGTCCAGGGTTTCGCGCGCGATCGCTTGCTGCTTAGAGCCCGCCAGACTGCCCAGAGTACGCATATTGTGCAGGCGGTCCGCGAGTTTGATGATGATCACCCGAATGTCCTTGGCCATCGCCATGAACATCTTGCGCAGGTTCTCGACCTGCGCTTCTTCTTTGGATTGATACGGGATGCGCGTCAGTTTGGTCACGCCGTCGACGAGCGCCGCGATTTCCTCGCCGAATTCGCTTGCGACTTGCTCGGTCGTTAGGCTCGTATCTTCGACGACGTCGTGCAGCAAGGCGGCCGCGACCGTGTGCCGATCCATCTCCAGGTCGGCCAGGATACCGGCGACGGCGAGCGGGTGCTCGATGTACGACTCGCCCGAGGCACGGCGCTGCCCCTCATGCGCGCGATCCGCCATCTCGTAGACGCGCATAAGCCACGACCCGTCGAGCGACGGGTCGTAGGTTCGAACCTTCTGGACCAGCTCCGCTATCTGCATGCGTATTCAGTACATCATGCCATAAGCGGCCAGGCTGAGTCTATTCGAAAAATATCAAAGAGATTTTACCGTCGGGCGTTAGCGCGAAGTCCATGTTCACCGATCCGTGTTCGCACGTCACCTTGTAGACGTAGACGTCGCCGGCTTTGGCGTGGCTGGTGCCCACGAACGCCACGCTTTGCAGTCCGCCCATGTTTGCGAGCGTTTGCGTGCCTTGATTGAGCACCTCGTCGCTCAGCTCGCCGTTGACCTGGTCCGTGAAGACCGTTCGATCGACGGCACCTTGCTGCCACGCGAGGAACTGCTGCACCGCGAATTTGTGCCGGCGGGGGTCATCCGGACCCGGCTGCGGAGGCGGCAAAGTGGGCGCCGCCGCCGGGGCGGCACTCCCGCCGGGTGCGGGTGCGGCCTGCTGCGCCCGCACGATACCGGCACTTAAGCCAAAAACGAGCGCGGCTGCCGCGATAACCAGGCCAAGACGGGTCGGGCGCATGGACGGACTCCCAATTAGTACGTGATGAACGTGGTAACGTCGACGCCCTGCAAAGCGTCTCGGCCCTGCAGCGCTTCCAGCTCAATAAGGAAGGCAAAGCCTTCCACGTTGGCCCCCAGCCGTTCCAGCAGGCGGCGTGTTGCCGCCGCCGTTCCTCCCGTCGCCAGCAAGTCGTCGACGACCAGGACGCGGTCGCCGTTGCCCAGAGCATCATCGTGGATTTCCAGGGAATTGGTTCCGTACTCGAGCGCGTAGGATTCGCTCAGTTTGCTGTACGGCAGCTTACCGGGCTTACGAACCGGCACGAACCCCGCTCCGATCGCATAGGCAAGCGGCGCCCCCAGCATGTAGCCGCGCGCTTCAATCCCCACCACGTAATCAATGCTTCGATTCTTATACGCATCGACGAAGAGATCGATCGCCGCCTTGAATCCTTGCTTGTCCTTGAGAAGTGGGGTAATGTCACGGAAAAGGATCCCGGGAATCGGAAAATCCGGGATTGCTCGTATATAGCTCTGAACTTTCACGGGGCACAAGGATTCGTGGAACGGGCCGTGCGGCCTTTTCGTTACCCTTGGAAGGATGCGGAGCAGAGAAAGGACGGTCTATGAAGCACAGACTCTTGGCCGCAGCGCTTGCCGCGGCAATCGGTCTGGGTGCCGCAGCGCCCGCTCTGGCGGACGGCAAAGCCAGCACCCGCAACATCATCCTTTTCGGCGCCGCCGCCGCCGTGCTGATACCCAACTACAACCACAAGGTTCGCGAAAAACGAGCCCAGCAGCATCAAGTGGAACGCCGGCAGAGCGCATACCGCGACTGGTACTACAAAAAATACGGCTACTATCCACCACAAGCGCAATTCGACCAATGGTACAAGCAAACGTACGGGGTAAACCCGTCGCAGCCTTAACGCAGCGGTGAATACGCCGGCGAAACATCTGAGGATGGGAGGGCCGTCCGCGCCGCGCGGATGGCTCTCATCATTATTACGCGATCTTGCGGGCGAATCGGCGCAGGCGCATCGCCGCCGCCTGACCGTTGCTTTCGCCATTGCACTTGCGATCATC
>DASSZL010000177.1:0-4253 GCA_035713505.1 Vulcanimicrobiaceae bacterium
AACGCTGCTGCGCTAGCGGTTCGCGCGCGGCAGTACTCGCCGTCATGGCGTCGAAGGCGCGCCCATGAGCATTGCGCTGGAAGTGCACTTGGGCTTCGCCTTTTTCGTCGTATTGACCGGTTTGTTCGTGGGTTGGGTGCAGATGGGCCGCCGTACGATGATCGGCGTCATCGGCATCCAGATCCTCATCGGCGTCGTGATTTCCGCGTGGGCCGGCATGACGCATTATCCGCTCCCCGGCTCACTGTGGATACACGTTGCGGGCGCACTTGCAGCGATGTTCGCCTATGTCGCCGGGCGCCGGATATTCGACCGTTCGCCGCAGAATGCGCTTCCGGCGGTCGGAATGAGCTTACTCGGTTTTGTCTTGCTGCTGCTGACCGTCGCCTACGGATTCCACCTGACGTATCGTTAGCCGGTTTGCGTAAAGGCAGCGGCGGCGCAGCCGCCGAAGATTTTCGCCCGTGAGAACGTCGCGGGCTTTTTTCTGGATCGCCGTGCTCGCCGTCGCTGCGGGCGTTTCTTGGTACTTCGCTTCCCATCAGCGCAGTCCGATCGGCGCGAACATCACCGTCTACTATACGAAAGACGACGGGACTTCCGAGGTGCCGTGGACGGTTTCGATGCGTCCGCAGCAAGCCGGAGAGAGCGCGTCCGAGCACTTGAACAACGCCGTGCTCTATGCGGCGACTCAGGCCGTC
This sequence comes from Vulcanimicrobiaceae bacterium, assembly GCA_035713505.1. Lineage (GTDB taxonomy): Bacteria > Vulcanimicrobiota > Vulcanimicrobiia > Vulcanimicrobiales > Vulcanimicrobiaceae > DATGJX01. The sequence goes on from DASSZL010000177.1 coordinate 702, forward strand.
GCCGGGCCGCCGAGCAGCGTTTCCGCCGTGCGTTTCCCGCCGGGAACGCATGTGCTCCGCGCCAACGTTAACGATTCGACCGCAACGGTCGATCTTTCAGAAGAGGTCAAAAATCAAACTGGCGGAGTGCTCAGCGAAAGCGGAGCCTTCAAATCGCTGGTGTGGACGTTGACCGCACTTCCCGGGATAAACCAGGTTGCGGTTCGCGTTCAGGGACAAACGCTCAGCACGTTGCCGGGGGGGCATCTTGAACTTGACGAGCCGCTGCGCCGTTCGGATTGGTAGCGCGTTAGCGCTGCTGGCACTGCTCGCGTTCGCGCAGCTGCCCGCGCGCGCGGACGATCGGCTTGCTCTGCAAGTCGGCGGCAAGACCGTGGTTCTCACGCATGTGCGCGCGCAGGGGGCCGCTCGCGCGGTCGCGGCGGACGATGCGGGTGTGCAAGCCCTGCTCGCGGCAATCGGCGCCACGCTCACATGGCAGCCGGGCGAGCGCTACGTGCTTTTCACGACGGCCGAACCGGTGGTGATCAGCTTCGCAATCGGTGATCCGCGCTACGACGTCGGACCCGTGAAGCAAACGGCGCCGTTTGCGCCGTTCCTTTTGAACGGCCATCCGTACATACCGCTCGACGAGCTCGTGCACGCGCTCGACTTCGCCATCAAAGCCGATGGTTCGCAGCTGATTTTGCAGCCGCAGCTCGCTTCGCTCGACTTGCAGGCAAGCGACACGGGCGCGAAGCTCGTCGCGCACGCGGGCATCCCGCTCGATGCGCGCGTCAGCGCGTACGCAGGCAACAAGATCGTCATCACGTTCCCCGGTGTCGGCAGCATGCTGCCGTCCTCGCGCATGACCGCCGGCCCGGTCCAGCGTATCGACGTGCGCACGCAAGGAACCGTGCGGCAGCCGCAAACGCAAGTCACGCTCGTGCTCGCCCCCGGGGTTTCGCATGGCCCCGGCGCTACGGACGATCAGCGTGATTTCACGATGGCGTTCAACAGCGCAGCCGGCTCCGCTGCCGCGCAGCCCGTCGCGCAAGCCGCCCCGTCCGAAGCTGCCGAAACCGCGCCGCCGCCTCCCGCAGCGACCTTGCCGGCGCCCGCGCCCGTGCAAGTTACGGGCGTCCAAACGCAGCCGCAGAACGGCAGCGTTTTGATCCGGATCGCGGTAAGCGGCAACACGACGTATGAGTGGCATCGCCTGCGTCCGCCCGACAATCGGTTGTGGCTCGACGTGCACAACGCACGTTTGGCGATTCCGCCGCAGAGTCAGCCGGGCAGCGATCCGGTGAGCGCCATCCGCGTCCATCAGGAAAATCCCGATACCGTGCGCGTCGCGCTTTCGCTCTCCGGCTTCGACACGGTCGACGTGACGCCGAACGCGGCCGGCGTGCTTATCAACGTCGGCGCAACCGTAGCCGACCAAACGACGGCCGCGCGCGCGGGCTCGGGCACCATCGGCACGGCTGCGGTTGCCGACGCCTCGTCCGCGCCGGATGCTTGGAAGTTCTCGCCGCGACCCACCGATGCGCCGTACGTTCCCGCGAACCCGCGGCTCATCGTCATCGATCCCGGTCATGGCGGAAGCGATCCGGGGTCGTACCGCGGCGACGTGGTCGAGAAAACGCTCACGCTGGACATCTCAAAGCGTCTGCGGGACATCCTGGTCGCTCGCGGCTGGCAAGTCATCATGACCCGCGACGACGATAGAGACGTGTACGCGCCGAACGATTCGGCGCACGACGAGCTGCAAGCGCGAGACGATATCGCCAACCACAACGGCGCGCGCCTCCTGCTCAGCGTTCACGTCAATGCCTTCATGAACGCCGGCCCGCACGGAGCCACCGTGTACTACTACAAGCCCGGCGATCTCGCGCTCGCGCAAGCCGTCGACAAACGCATCGCTGCGGAACTCAGCCTCAAGAACGACGGCATCGTCAAGGATAAACTGTACGTGGTTCATCACGCGAGCATGCCTGCCGCGCTGGTGGAGACGGCGTTTATTTCGAATCCGGACGATCGCGCGCTGCTGCAGTCGCCGCAGTGGCGTCAGCAGATGGCGCAAGCTCTGGCAGACGGCATTGAGGACTTCGCCGGCACCGCGCCTCCGGCGTCGGGAACGAGCGGTCAATAGTGCTCGGCGTTTTCGATTCGGGCCTGGGCGGTCTGACCGTGTTGCGGCGTCTGCGCGCATTGCTGCCCGAGCATGATCTGATGTTCTTCGCCGATCAGGCGAATGTGCCGTACGGCGATCGCACGCCGGGCGAGCTGCTCGCGCTTACCGAACAGAACCTGCGGCGTCTCAACGGCGCAGGCGCGCAGGCGATTATCATGGCGTGCAACACCTCGTGCGCGACGGCATCCGAGTTCGGATGGCCGCAATCGGCCGCGCCGATTCTCGATCTCATCGAGTCCGCCGCGATCGCGATACGCGAAGGCGGTTATGAAAACGTGGGCGTCATCGCAACGGCGGCGACTGCGCGCAGCGGCGCATATGCGCTCGCAATCGGAGAGGAAAGCCCCGGAACGCACGTCATAGAAATCGCGGCGCCCGCGCTCGTGCCGCTCGTGGAAGCCGGAAAGTTGCACGGCGCCCAGCCGCGTGCGGCGGTCGCCGCCGTCTGCGCCCAGCTTCCGCCCGGGGTCGACGCGGTCGTCCTGGCCTGCACGCACTACCCGTTATTGGAGCGTCACTTCCGTGAGGTCTTGGGTGATTCGGCGGCCATTCTGGACCCCGCGCAGCGTCATGCGGAGCGGGCCGTCCGGCTGGTTGCGGAGTTAGGCATCCCGCCGGGTACCGGGGCGACGATTTGCGTGACGAGCGGTAACTTGGAACAATTCCGGGGAAACGTAGAAGCGCTGATCGGGGACCTCGAGCCGCGCTTTTTCGTTGCACTTGAGAGTGAAGGTGTCGGAGCTGGAACTGAACTCACTCGCGAAAGCGCTGGAAGCTGACGCCGCCGGATTCCGCATGTTCGCCAATGCGCTGCCGAACTTCGTGTGGCTCGCGCGCGGCGACGGCACCGTCACGTTCTTCAACGACCCGCTCCTAAACTACACCGGGCTCTCCGAACGCGACGCGCTGGAGCGGGGGTTCGGCGCGCTGATTCACCCGCAGGACCTCGAGCAAGCTTCGGAAGGCTGGCGAGAGTCGCTGCGCCTGGGCAGACCGTACGAAGCGGAGTACCGGCTGCGCCATGCAGCCGCGGACACGTATCGCTGGTTCCTCACGCGCGCGCTCCCCGTGCGTGCGGAGCGGGGCGAGATCACCCATTGGATAGGCACGGCAACCGACGTCGACGCCCAGCGCCGCGCGAGCGAAATCCTCGATTTCGTGATCGAGGCTTCGGGCGTTTTCGCTTCCGCGACGAGCGTGAAAGACGTATGCGGCGAATTCGCGCGCCTGGCGGTGCAGCGTTTCGCGGACTGGTGTTTCGTCGTGCTGAGCGACCCGGCCGCACGCTTCAAGGTCGCGGCGCTCTCTCATCGCGATCCCCGGCGAGTCCGGTATATCGAACAGTTCTTGCACAAGTATCCCGTCGGCGAGGATGATTC
>DASSZL010000178.1:0-11391 GCA_035713505.1 Vulcanimicrobiaceae bacterium
TGATCGTACTCCAGAAAGGCCCACATATCGGCGACCGATCGCCAGCCCGGCGAGGCCAGATGGAGTTGGTCGATCAGGTCCGCTCGGACGTAGAGGAAACTGACGCCCTGCAATGAGAGCATCCATTTGGCGCCGCCGCAGTACACTGCGTCGATCCCGCAGGCTCGCACGTCGAGCGGGAACGCCCCGAGCCCTTGGATTGCGTCGACGGCAAAAATCGCGCCGTGCTCGTGTGCGACCTCCGAAAGTCCGGCGAGATCGTGGCGATAGCCGTCTTCGAACGAGACCCACGAAACGGTAACGGCCTTGGTTCGCTTGCTGATGTGCTTGCGGAGAACCTCGGGCGTTAGCCGTTCGCGCGCAGTTTCGACGAGGTGCACGTTCACGCCGCGCGCACGCAGCGCGAGCCACGGGTGTGCGTTCGCCGGGAATTCGTTGTCGGGAAGAATCAGCTCGTCGCCTGCCTGCCAGCGTAGGCCGCCGGCGAGCGCATTGGCGCCGTCGCCGGTGTTGCGCAGGACGGCGACGGTTCCCGGAGGCGCACCGATAAAGCGCGCGATGCGCTCGCGGTACTCGTCCATCCGCAGTTCATATGGAAAGACGCCCATTACGCCGCCGGTTGCGTGCGCCTCGATAAAGGCGTGCAGCGCCTCACGCGTGGTCCGCGGCAAGACGCCGACGGCGGCATGGTTGAGGTACGCGTACGTTTCTGCGGCGGCGAAGAGATCGCGGGAAAGCGGCGTGATCAAACCGTGCCGATCATTTCCTTCGTGTGCCACGCGATATTGTTCGCGCGATCGCCCACACGCTCCAGCGCGGCAAGCACGAAGAGCATCCGCGTGCCGGCCTTCACCATCTCGGGATCGGAGGCCATTTCCTCTTGAAGCGCCTTGACGCCGCGCTTGTAAAGGCGGTCTACCTCGTCATCTTCTTCAATCACGCGCTCCGCAACCTCGGCGTCACGCTCGGTGTACGCGCGCATGGCATCGAGCAGAATCGCATGCGCCACGCCGGCGATCCGGTCGATCTCGACTCTGGCCGGCCGAAGCGGTACGTCGGCGAGCTTGATTCCATGCTTGGCGATGTCCACGGCGTAGTCGCCCACCCGCTCGAGGTCGGTGGCGATTTCCAGCATGGCCGCGATCTCCCGCAGCTCGCCCGCGACCGGCTGCTGGCGCCAAATCAGCTCGATGCACGAGGCCTCGATCTTGCGACGTAAGTCGTCGATGACGTCGTCGCCGGCGATGACGCGCGCTCCGGCCGAGGCGTCGCGCCGCTCCAGGGCCTCGACGGAAATGCGAATAGCGTCTCCGGCCAGCGCGCCCAGGCGTACGACATCTAAACGGGTGGACTCCAGTGCCTCGTGATAAGCGGTGCGCACAGTCGGGACACCCTCCTTCCAGCGTACCAGTATACTCGCAAAGGTCCCGCTCACGCAATTAGACAACGTGAGCGCTCGTTTTGGGACTCGGCGCGCCGGTTGGCGTTAAGGAGGTTTTCAAGTCTTGAGCGAGATTCGCAAAGTGGGCGTCTGCGGCGCCGGTCTGATGGGTAACGGCATCGCGCAAACCTGCGCGTCGGCCGGGTTCGACGTCGTGTTGATGGAGGTGGCGGACGCGCCGCTGCAGCGGGGGATGCAGAGCATCACCAAATCCCTGGACAAATTCGTCGAGAAACAGAAACTGGCGCTCGCGCAGCGCGACGCCATCCTCGGCCGCATCACGCCGACGACCGGCGTGAGCGATCTGAAAGACTGCGATCTGATTATCGAGGCAATCGTCGAGAACGTCGAGGTGAAGACCAAGCTCTTCCAGCAACTCGACGACTTGCTCGCTCCGCATGCGATCATTTGCACGAACACCTCGAGCCTGTGCGTCATCGAACTGGCGGCAAAGACCAAACGCCCGAACCGCGTCGCGGGACTGCACTTCTTCAACCCCGTGCCAATCATGAAATTGGTCGAGGTCGTCAAGACCATCGCGACCACGCAGGACGTCATCGAGTCGCTCTTCGCGTTCGCCCAGAAACTCGGCAAGGAACCGATACTCGCCAAAGACACGACCGGCTTTGTGGTCAATCGTCTTCTGGTTCCGTACTTGCTCTATGCGATCAAATTGTACGAAGAAGGTCTGGCGAGCAAAGAGGACATCGACAAGGGCATGAAACTGGGATGCGGCTATCCGATGGGCCCGCTCGAGCTGCTCGATTTCGTCGGACTGGACACCACCTATTACATCGCGCAGATCATGTTCGACGAATTCAAGGACCCGATGATGGCGCCCCCGCCGCTGCTCAAGCGCATGGTTCTGGCCGGTCACTTCGGCCGCAAGAGCGGAAAGGGGTTCTACGATTATGCAGGCTGAGGCGTTCGAGAACATCGCCGTTGAGATCGAAGATTCCGCGGCGATCGTCACCCTCAACCGTCCGGCGGTTTTGAACGCGTTGAACGCGGCGCTGCTGGCCGAGCTCTCGTCCGCCCTCGCGGAATTGGAGCGCAACGATAACGTTCGGGCCGTCATCATCACCGGCGCCGGAACCAAAGCGTTCGCAGCAGGCGCGGACATAGCCGAACTCAATGCGCTCGCGAATGCCGTCGAAGGCGCGGACAAAGCGCGAATCGGCCAGGCCGTGACGCTGCAGATCGAACGGCTGAAAAAGCCGGTGATCATGGCCGTCAACGGCTTCGCGCTCGGAGGCGGATGCGAGCTTGCGATGGCGGGCGACATTCGTATCGCCAGCGAGAACGCGCGTTTCGGACAGCCCGAAGTGAATCTGGGTTTGATTCCGGGTTATGGCGGGTCCCAGCGAACGACGCGCCTGCTCGGCAAAGGCATGGCGATGTTTCTTTGCCTGAGCGGCGATATGATCGACGCGCAGATGGCGCTGGACATCGGCCTCGTCGAGCGAGTGGTTGCGCAAGACGAGCTGCTCCCCACCGCAAAGAAGCTCGCGCATACCATCGCGCAAAAAGCTCCGCTTGCGATCCAGGCCTGCAAACGCGCGATCAACGGTGGCGCGCACCTGCAGATCGCCGACGCACTTGAACTGGAAGCACTGGAGTTCGGCGCGCTGGTCAATACCAACGATTTCAAAGAAGGCACCAGCGCCTTTCTCGAAAAGCGCAAAGCGCAGTGGAAGGGAAATTAGGGGATCCGGGATTTCAAATGCGCCATGATCTCGTGAAATCGGTCACCCGCATCGCGTAGCTCCGCTTTGGTCTGAGGGCTCTGCGTCATGATCTCCATGTCCCCAGAAAGCTGCGCCATCCTGGACGCGGCATCACGAAGGTTCGCGGCTGCCGCGCGCACGTTCGCGCGCGCACGGGGATCGTTCCCGACGGACGTCAGTGCGTTCGCCGCCTGCTTCATATCGCGGGAGGAACGCGAAAAGGCGGATGCAACCGCCGCAAGCATCGGTTGATCTCGCTCGAGCAGCGCGCGCTGCGCGCTTGCGGCATTCGCTTGGGCGCGCGCAATGGTGGAGTGCAGGGACGCCTGCATTGCGGGCAGCGCCGTTCGCATTTCCTGTGTCGTCGCAGCACCATTCGTCCGCGCGTTCTGCACATGGCGCAACATCCGGGGCCCATAGGGGCGCGCCTGCGCGAGCGCGCGATCGGCGCGATCGGTGAGGGCTCTTCCTTCGGCCATGACGTCCTCGATGCTGAGCGGCGTCGAACCCACGGGTTGCTCCGCGACCGGCAGAATACGCTTGGGCCAGATATCGCTTTGCGGAAGGGGTGTCGGTGCCGAGGTATGCGCGACGCGCTGCGTGGGCACCATAATGGTAATCGTCGGTGAACCCGTGAACGAAGACAGTACGGAGAACGCGGCGTTTTTCGGAATGTCGGTTGGCCTAGAGATGTTGAGAATCATATCGACGGTCGTGTCGGGCAGGATCCTTACCTTGCTGACGGCGCCGATGTTCACTCCGCTGAAGTACACTTGCGCACCGGGCGCGACACCTGCGGCGGTTCGGAAGTGCACGCCCATTTGATAGCCGCCCGTGCCCCGGACCATCTTTATCCCGGCGTACGTTCCGAGCGATATGACGATGATGCAGACGAGCGCGATAAGCCCAAGCCGCGCGGGCCGGGACATTCGTATCGCTGCTGGTTGCGCCATGACGCTAGTCTATCGTGCGCGCGCGCCCGCTTCCTCCGGCAGCGGTCACCGCAGGGAAGGCGGAAACGTTAGGAAGATATGCGCAGCGCGATCGCGGTCCTGTTGTTTGCACTAACGCTCGTGCCTGCGGCAGCACGCGCCGATGATTCCGGACCATCGGGAACGGTGGCTCGTCTGCGTTCCGAGGCGCGCAGGCTGGTGGCTCGTGAGGCTCGAGCGAGCGGCGTCGATCCCAAGGACGCGATCATTTCCGACGTCGCGGTCAATGGAAATCAGGCAACCCTTTCATGGGAGGCCGGCAAAACGCGCCGCGTGATGCGCTTGACCTTCCGGAACGACCGGTGGTGGGACATGCCCGACCCCTCGCACGGCGCCGCCGCATCCGTCTGGCAAATCGATCCGCAGGGAGGGGCGATTGCACCGCCGCGCGAGATCACGGCCGGCTACGGACTGCGATTTGTTTTCACCGCAAACGACGCGCCCGCACCGGTGAATCTGACGCAAATCTATGCACGGCCGCCGACGGCGGCGGAATTCTTGCCGAATCATCCGCTCGCGCCGGGCTGGGGCAGCTCCGATGCCGTTTGCTACTTCGACATCACCGTCGGCGGATCGAAGAACGTCACGTTCAAACCGGGAACGGCACTCGACGTGTGGTTTCCGTTCGTACTGGACGATCAGCTGGACTACAGCGTGAGCTTCGTGAGCAACGATAAACCGTATGAAATGACTCATGCGGCGATATTCGACAATACGCTGCACTTCGTGCTTGGGGAGTTTACGCTGGCGCCGGGCAAACCGCTCATGGCGGAAATCGACGGCGATCCCAAACCCGCTCGCTAGTGGAACCCGGGGCGTCCATTGCGCGGGACGCCCAGGGCACACACCGTCCCTGGCATCGTGTCGGCACCGCTGCGGAAAAGCTCAGAACCGCGAGCGGACCGTCCTGTAACGAACTATCGGGTTACGGCCGGCTCTCCTGAACTTGCCTGCTTGCCGCGCGATCTGCCGCCCACTGCTCGCGCAGCGCATGTTTGTCGGCCTCGGAAAGGAACGTAGCCTCGAGCGTGGCCGCGCTGAGATCCCACAGTTCTTCTTGCGAAAACCCTTGCTGCGCAAGCGTCACGTATTCGCGATTGAGATCGGTCTCGAACATCGCCGGATCGTCGGAATTAACCGTGCAGCGCACGCCCGCCCCAAGTAACGAGCGGATCGGATGCGGCTCGCCCGCCTTAACCACGCCCAATCGATAATTGCTTTGCGGGCATACTTCGAGGGGCGTTGCGCGATCGCGCAGGTGCTGCAGCAGTTCTTCGTCCGCAAGGCTCTGGACACCGTGGCCGATCCGTTCGGCGTGCAGCGTTTCGAGCGCGCCGCGCACACTTTTGGCTCCGCCGGTTTCGCCGGCATGCGCGACGACGCGCAGCCCGGCTTCTCTCGCCCGCGCGTACGCGTCTGCAAACAACTCGGGCGGAAATCCGATCTCCGGTCCGCCCAACCCGAGCCCGAGGAACACACCGCGCTTATGCCCTTCGATCACCAAATCGACGACATGATGGCGGCTTGCGGGGAGTTCTCGCGAAATGTCTCCGATGAACGCGACACGGATGCCGTGCTCGCGTTCGACCGCGTCCGCTCCGCGGCGCAGTGCGCGCAGAAAATCATCCGCTGCCGCGCCCGCCGGTACGAGCGAACAGCTCACGAACGCTTCGGTGTATTTCACGTTGAGCGCTGCCTGCTGATCGCCGAACCGCCGCACGAGCATTTCGTAATCTTCGGCCCGTTTGAGCAGCTTCGTCGAGGTGACGTACACCTCGATAAAGTGATCGAAACTCTCGAAGTGAAAGAACTCCTGCCATTGCGGCAAGTTCTGCGCGGGCAGCTCAACGCCGTTGCGCGCGGCGATCTCGAAGTAGGTTTCGGCCGTCGTCGCCCCTTCGAGATGCACGTGGATCTCGGCTTTGGGCATCGCGGCTATACGGGCTTCCAAAGACATCCGCGCGCGGTTCAAGCGCGCCGCGCTTCATCCTGCGCTCAATTCCCGTCGAAATCTACGTCCGGATCAACGGAAACGTCCACTTCGCGCGTGGGTAGCCATTGATTTGGGCCGTTCGGGGAAAGCGGATCCGAGCTGACGCACGCGTCCTCGGACTCGTTTTGACGCTCGAACGTAAACCTGGGCGGTTTGCTTATCGTACTTGGAACGCAAAAATGGGAGTCGGCGTCATTCCAAAGGAACGCGCCTTGCCTGTAGCCGGTCCAGTACATGTACCGGGCGGAAAACGGATTTGTGAGAGAGACGCACTCGCCGGGCTCGAGAATCCACCAGCCGCGAGAAACGAAGGGCCCGGTAAGGATCTCGCCGGTATCGCCGGGGCCGCTCGAATGATACCCCACGGCAATGTTGATCCGGTATTCAGAATGATTGCAGAGGTGGAGCGGCGTCCCGCTCGCCAGCGCGCGGCCTCCGCACAGGCTCAACGCCGCGACAACAAGAGCCGCGGCCAGTATGTATGCACTTCCCCGCATTGAAACCTCCGGGTGCAAACGTGCGATGCCTAAAACTTGGCAGGCATCAAGCGCTCTCCTGCTAGTCGCGTTCAAGCGCGGCGCTCATGCTCGCGGCGGTTAATGGAATTTTTGCATGCCTGCAAATGACTCCCCAAGCGGCCGAGCGAAAGGATGCCCAGACTTTTATCGGAGGTGTAACTGTGGGTTTGAACCGCCGGGTATTTCTCGTTTCGCTGGGTTCGACCGGCATGCTGGTAGCGTGCGGCGGAGGCGGCGGCACGAATCCCGTCCCGGGCGGCGGAGCCACCCCGACGCCGCACGGCACTTCCACCCCCACGGTCTCGCCCACGGCATCGCCAACGCCCACGGCATCGCCCACCCCCTCACCGACGCCTCCGGCGAACTCGATCGCGCTCAACATTACGAACGCTTCATCGGTTTCCTCGAAGAATATTCAGATTTACGTCTTCGGCCAAGACAGCGCCAAAAATTGGTACTATCTCAATCCGGATTGGACGACGTCGCCCTGGAGCCAGACCAGCAATATTCCGGCAATACCGTTCTATGCCGGCGGCTCCGGAAGCGGTTCGAGCAGTCAAACGATCTACTTACCGCAACTGAGCTCGGCGCGCTTATATATCGCCGAGGGATCCCTGGCCATCCCAAGTAGCGGAGGTCCTGCTCCATGGACCAACGACGCGAGCGTGACGGTGCCGTTCGACTGGATGGAATACACCTGGGATGCGACCTCCAACGGCATTACGCTGAACTCGACCGCCGTCGATCAGCTGGGATTGCCGCTGGCCATTAACCTCGTCGGCGCACAGAATCAAACGATTGGATTCAAAAGCGGCGCGTTTACACAGATCTACAATCAGATGCAGGCCTTGGGAGCGCCGTGGAACCTCGTGAACGCGCAATGGACCCAAGGCAGCCGCATATTGAATCCGAAGCACATCTTTGCCGTGGGAAATCCATTCGGGGGATCCCCAAGTGAATTTGACCAGGCGATCAAAACTGCGTGGGACCTCTACCAGAACAACACGTTCACCCTGGGGTCGGCGTACACGGCCGGCGCGGGCACACTCTACGGCCGGGTCGACGCCGCTTCCCAAAACTTCAATTTCTATAGCGATGCGGGGTTGACGAACCTTGTTGCGACGATTTCCTCGCCGCCGTTTCTCACCGACGCGACATACCAAGTTTTCGCCTGCGCGGGCGTCTTCGCCCCGGCCGGTACTCTCCCCGCGCAGCTTGGAAACGCTCTCTCCGCCTGCTTGAACCGCGGAATCATCGACACCACGAGCGGCGGGGCCGTTACGGTCACCGAGCTCATCTGTACGTCCGGGGCCTTTTATCCCGGGCGTCCCTATCAGAACGAATTCGCGCGCGTCGTGCACCAAGTTGCGAACGACAGCACGTACGGCTACAACGGTTTGGCGTACGCGTTCCCGTACGACGATGCCTGCAACCTTTATTCGTCTGCGATTTCAGACGCAGCGCCGACACAGATCAACGTGACGATCAATACGCCGTAAGTATCAAGTTGATTGCAACGTCTGCTCGGCGTGGGCCATGTTCAGCTGAATTGCGGGATTGAATCCGGTCCACGTCGCGCGGATGCGTCCTTGCGGGTCGACGACGACCATCGTTGGGAAGCCGTTGATTTGAAAGAAACCTTGGGATAGGGTCTGCGGATCGAGCGCGACGTGCTCCATATGGTGCGTGCGCGCGAACGCCGCGACGACCGCGCGCGGCTCGCCCACGTCGACCGGGACGACCTCCACTTCCGGGTGGGCACGCGCGAATTTCTCGACCATCGGCAGCGAGAGCTTACATGGCTCACACCAAGAGGCCCAAAAGTCCAGGAAGACCACGTGCCCGCGCTGCCGCGCGAGCACGAACGGCTTTCCGGAGAGCGTCTGATACGTGACGTGCGGCGCGGGGTGCGCGCTTGCAATGTTCAAATAGCGCGGCGCGATGAAGATGCGGTAGAGCACGAACAACACGACGAGAACCGCCAGAACATCGAGCGCACGCGAGAGCGTGAACCGGTTTTTGCGCATCTTACTCCGAGGCGAACACCGCCGCGATCCCTTGACCGCCGCCGATGCACGCCGATGCGACGGCAAATCCGCCGCCGCTACGCCGCAGTTCGTGCATGGCCGTATACGCGATGCGCGCGCCGGATGCGCCGAGCGGATGTCCCAGCGCGATGGCGCCGCCGTGGGGATTGAGCTTGGCTCCGTCCGTGCCCATGTCTTTGAGACACGCGAGCACTTGCGGCGCGAATGCTTCGTTGATCTCCATCACCGCGACCTCGGTCAGCTTCACGCCGGCATTGTGCAGCGCTTTGGGAATCGCCACGGCCGGTCCGATGCCCATGATGTCCGGATCCACGCCCACCACGCTCGATCCGACCAGACGTCCGATCCAGCTCACGCCGTCCGCCCTGGCCTGCTTCACGGTCGTCAGCACGACGGCGGCGGCGCCGTCGGTGATGCCGCTGGCATTACCCGGCGTCACCACGCCTTCTTTGCGAAAACGCGGCGGCAACTTCGCGAGTTTCTCCATCGAAAGTCCGGCGCGCGGACCTTCGTCGCGATCGATCACCGTGACGTTGCCTTTGCGATCCTTGATTTCCACCGGCGCGATCTCTTCGCCGAAATACCCGCTGCTTTGCGCGGCGAGCGCCCCTTCTTGCGACTTGAGCGCAAACTCATCGCAAGCGTCTCGCGAAACGGCGTAGCGCTGCGCGAGATTCTCCGCGGTGATCGCCATCGGCAAGCCGTTGTACGAATCCGTGAGCGCCTCCCAGAGCGTGTCCTCGAACTTCACCTGCGAGCCGAGCGCAAACCCATTGCGCGCCCCGCGCACGACGTGCGGCGCCTGGCTCATCGACTCGCTGCCTCCGGCCAGCGCGTACGTGCTCTGGCCAAGCATCAGCGAGTTGGCGGCGGTCAGGATGGCCTGCAGGCCGCTTCCGCACAGTCGGTTCAGCGTGAGCGCCGGCACCCCGACCGGGACGCCGGCTCGCAGGCCGGCGTGGCGCGCCAGGTAGATGGCGTCGGCGCTGGTCTGCATGACGTTGCCGAACACGACGTCGTCGATGCGCTCCTTGGACACGCCGCTGCGTTCGATAGCGGCCTGCGCGGCGTGCACGGCCAGATCGGTGGCCGAAAACCCGGCCAGGACGCCGCCGAAGTTTCCGAACGGGGTTCGGGCACCGGCGACTACGACGATATCGGTATCAGAAATGGGCATAGACATAGGCTTACAACTATCGCCGGGGCAGGCGGGGTTTCCCGCTCCTGTGATGAACCAGGGCGCGATGCCTATCAACCGTCCTGCGGCCATCACGCTTGATGCCCGCTCGCTTCTCCCTGCGACCAAAACGGAGCAAATTCTCGAAGCTTTCGACAAACTGACCGTCGGTGCGGTCCTCGAAATCAACGAGGAAACCGACCCGCGCGCATTGCGCAACGAACTGACGCAGCTGCGCCCCGGAAAGTTTTCGTGGGACGCACGCAATCTGGGTTCGAACCGCTGGACGGTACGCCTGGAGCGCATCGACGAGAACGCGGAAGGCGAGGCGTTCCTGCAGCACGTGCAGCCGTTCGCGAGCGCGAAGGCGAGCACGGCGCGCGAACTGGCCGGCCAGATGAGCGAGCGCGCATTCAAAGCCGGTGAAACGATTTTCGACGAAGGCGAGATGTGGCCGTATCTGGGCATTGTCCGGTACGGCAAGGTGATTCTCACGCTGCTCTCGCCGGACGGAAAAACGCACACGCTCGGCGAGCGCCTCACGCACGATTTATTGAACGACTCCGGCGCGTTCGATCAGGGCGGCGCCACTACGCGCGCGGAAGCCCTCACCGACGCCACCATCGTCACGCTTCCGAGTGAAGCCGTGATGCACGCTTGCCGCAACGACTCGGAACTCGCGCTCGGGTTCTTGGCCGCGGCCTCGCAAGGCCGCCGCCGTTCGATCGACACGATTTCGGATCTGGCGTTCGCGCACGTGTTACAGCGCGTAGCGAAGTTCTTGCTCGGCTACGCGCGGGCGTCGGTCGGCATGACGCGCGGATTACCCGGCGTCGAAAACCTCTCGCAGGCGCAAATCGCCGCGGCGGCCGGCACCGTTCGCGACATGGCCGCACGGGCGCTGCTGCGTTTAAAGAATGCGGGCGCAGTGGAATTGGATCGCGGACGCGTCAAGGCGATCGACCGCGCACGCCTGGAAGCGTTCGCTCAAAACGTTCAAGCGCCGCCGGTTTAATCCGCGGCGCGCAGATCGCGCAGCGCTTGGCGGAACGAAGCGACCGGAATGATGCGGATGCCTTTGGTGTCCGCTATTTCTTTGTAGTTCTGGCGCGGAACGAAGAAGATTTTGGCGCCCGCGCGGCGGGCGGCGATGACTTTCTGCGCCGCGCCTTCGATTGGGCCGACGCTGCCGTCATACGCGATCGTGCCGGTTCCCGCGACGGGCTGCGCGGCGCGTAAAGCGTTGGGTCGCAGACGCCGGTAGATGTCCAGCGCGAACATCAATCCGCCCGAGCTGCCCGAAACGTCCGGCAGATGGAACGAAACGGCAACGGGGATTTGCGGACGCTGATAGATCGTCGTGAGGTACGCCCCGAGCGCGGTGCGATCGCGGTAGTGCATTGTCGGAACGTTCACGGTTACTTCGCTGCCGCCGCGCATGACGGCCATGCGCACGGAACTTTCGGGCCGAACGCCCGCCAGCGCGTGGATCACG
>DASSZL010000179.1:0-3716 GCA_035713505.1 Vulcanimicrobiaceae bacterium
ACGTCCCAGACTTGGCGCTTGGGATTGGCCGCGCTCGCGCCCATTGCCATGCCGAACCCGACGGCGATCGAACCGTGATTGAACGAACCCAGCATGCGCCGATCGTGCATCGTCATCAAACTCTTCAGCCACGAACCCGCCGGGCGCTGCTCCAGCAGCGGCATGAGTTTTTGCAGCGTTTGCGCCGGCGTCGCCGTACACGCCGACGTTCACCGGCGCGCGCCGGCCGATGTTCTCCAGGTCCGTATCGACTTGAACGATGTCATGCCGTCCGGAATGAAGTTGTCGTACGGAAAA
The DNA here is from genome assembly GCA_035713505.1 of Vulcanimicrobiaceae bacterium. Lineage (GTDB taxonomy): Bacteria > Vulcanimicrobiota > Vulcanimicrobiia > Vulcanimicrobiales > Vulcanimicrobiaceae > DATGJX01. The sequence goes on from DASSZL010000179.1 coordinate 298, forward strand.
TTCGTGCCGAGCATCACGAGCACGTCGCAATCGTGTACGGCGTGATAGCCCGAGGGCAGGCCGATGAGCCCCGTCATGCCCACGACGTTGGGATCGCCTTCGTCGAACACGTCCTTGGCGGCACGATCGGCGCGCCGATGTGCTGCGCGAGCGCGAAAACCGCTTCGCGCGACTCGCGGCATCCCACGCCGCAAAACAGCGTTACGCGCTTGCAGCCGTTGATCGCATCGGCCGCCGCGCGAACGTTCACCGGCGCGCGAGCGCGGTTTGCAGCGCGATCTGCGGCAGGCGCGGCACTTGCTCGGCCGATCCGATCGCGGCTTGATACGCGCACACGTCGCCGAACACGCGCTCCAGGCTCACCGACTGAAAGAAATCGACGCCGCGCTCGGCGTACGGCAACTGCCCGGTGATCGCGACCACCGCGCCGCCTTCATGCTTGGCTTCGTACAAGCCGTTGAGCAGATGCAGAGCGCCCCCCCAGCGTTCCCGCGCACACGCCCAGGCCTCCGGAAAGCGCCGACTCCGCATATGCGGCCAGGGCGCCGTTGCCTTCGTGCTTCACGCCGATCCGATGGATGCGCCCATCGCGCCTGATTGCGTCGGTCAAGGGATTGAGTGCATCACCCGCGACACCATAAATACGCTGCACGCCGCTGCGCGCCAGAAGATCGACGATCGCTTCACAAACGTTCATGGTGAAGCGGGAATTGGACTAAACCGAAATCGCTTCCCGCATCGGCACGTACTCGTCGTCCGCCGGTATCGTGCGCGTGTTCGCCATCGAGGCGATGAGCGCGGCGATGCGCCGCGAGCTGCGCTTGGGCGCGACCAATTCCTGATTGCGGCGCATGGTCGCCATGCGCTGCGGATTGTTCACCAGCCGCTGCACCGCGCGCACGACTTCACCGGTACCGTTGATTGCGACCTCGCCGATGCCGTTGTGCCGGACGAACTCCACGTTGCCGCGCTCTTGTCCGGGCACGTAATCGTACACGACCACGGGCAGTTGCGCGGCGTTGGCTTCCGCGAGCGTTCCGGGCCCGGCTTTGGTGACGAGCAAATCGGCCGCGCGCATCAGTTCGGGGACCTTGTCCGTGAAACCCAAGACCGTCATCGGCGTCGGCAGGGCGGACGCGAGGTCTTCCAACTTCGCGCGCAGCGTTTCGTTGCGGCCGCAGACCACGACCAGATGCATCGGCAAACGCGCCTTCGCGAGCGCTATCGTGGTCGGCATCAGTTTGCCGCCGCCCTCGCCGCCCGCCATCAACAGCGTGACGAACCGGTTCTGCGGCAGCCCGAGTTGATCGCGCAGTTGCTCTTTGGTTCCGACCACGTCGTCGAATTTCGGATGAATCGGCTGGCCGAGCATGCGCAGGCGCGAGCGCTGCACGCCGCGCGAGAGCGCCCGGTCGTACACTTCGCGCGCCGGAACGACGACCGCGTCGGCCTCGGGCATCAGCCACGATTCATGCACCTTGCCCAGGTCCGTGATCACCGTGACGATCGGAATGTGCTGCATATGCGCGTCGGCGCGCGCGCGCAGTGCCGCGTGGTTGAGCAGGGGATGCACCGAGACGATGACGTCGGGCTGATAGTTGGTGAACAGGTCACGCAGGCGCTCGCGATAGAGCGGCTCGCAGAATCGCACCAAGGCTTTGTAGCGGCGCCGGCCGTTGGTCGCGTAATAAAGCGCGCCGTAGACGGGCGGCGCGTAGCGAAGCGCGGTCGAGTACCCCCAGCCCAGTTGCGTGAGCGGAAACGAGCAATGCGCGGCCACGTCGTCGACGCGGTGTTCAAACGCATAAGGCGCCTTGATCTCGTCGAGTGCCGCGGTAATGGCATTAGCGGCGCTGCGGTGTCCCCCACCGGTGTCCGAGATCAGAAAGAGCGCGCGTTTGGTCAAATGCTTTGCAACCTTTTCAAGGGTTTCCGGCGCAGGGTTCGCATGAGCGCTCGGGCCGGAGCGTCATAGAACCGGAAGATATCGCCGAATTCTAGGCCGGGGTTTCGGTGGTGGTGGGCATGGTCCTCGGGTAAGACCAAGGCAAGCGAGCGGGCGAAAGCCCGCAAGGGCGCCGGAGTCCGCCAGCCGAGCTCGCCCGTATGCCGCCACCAGACGTGAATCTGACCCAGAGCCAGGCCGCTCAGGGCTCCGGCCGGCGAGAGGTGCCACACCCCCGCAGCAACGGCAAGATACGGAATCGCCCCCAGCAAGCCGTCCAGCAAGACCCAGGGGTCGGTCGAGAGCACGGCATGGTCGGCGTACGGGCGGCGATTATCGTGGTGCGTGCGCAGATGGAGCGAAAACCATAGGTGCTGCGGCACGTGATAGAAGAACGTTGAGCCGAAATCGCCGACGACGAGGACTACGAGCGCTGCGAACACGAGCATTTCTTCTGGCGATCCTTTGCATCGGCGTTAATTCGTGTTCCGCGCCCGCGCCGGAACCGCTGAATACGACCGTATACATACCCGCAGTTGTCGATGGCGCCCTAAGCTGGCATGCGCCTGCGTACGCAAACCTGCTCCTGGGCGCGCGTCTTTTGTACGATGGGCCGCCGACTCCCAGCGCGACGCTCGCAATCGCGCGAGCGGTGCTGCATACGAACATGCGGCTCGCGCCAATCGATGCGCTGCGCCTTTCCGGCGCTGCGGTGGACGCCGCGCGGCGGCACGGATTGCCGCCGGAGTTCCTGGCCGCCGCGCTGCTGCAAGAATCGGCCTTCGATCCGCAGGCGATCTCGTCGGCGGGCGCAGTCGGCATCGCGCAGTTCATGCCCTCGACGGCGCAGGACGAAGGCGTCGATCCGTTCGACCCGTACGATGCGATCAACGGTGCCGCGCAACTGCTCTCTCAGTACGTGCGCGCGTACACGGGGCGCTACCCGAACGCCTATACGGCCGCTCTCGCCGCGTATAACGCGGGGCCCGGCGCGGTCGATGCATACCGCGGCGTGCCTCCGTATGCGGAGACACGTGAATATATCGCCGATATCGTCGACCGCTGGGCGAAGATTGCCGGCTACGAGCGGCGAAGCCCCGGCCCATGAACACACGATTTCGTTTGCCAATCGTGGCCCTTTGCGTTGCATTCGTGCTCGCGGGCTGCGGAAGCGTGACGCAGGGCATCAAATTCGCAGCGCCTGCGGGCTGGACCGGAACGCCGGCAATGTTCGGCCGTTTCCAAATGTGGATGAAGAACGGTCAGCAGAAAGGATCGACGCAGCTGCTGATGCTCGTCAAGGGCGATGCGAAAAATACGCACGGCGATCTGGCGAATCTGCCGCCGCAGTATAGCAAGAACCTCAAAGTGCTCAAAAAGGGGACCGTGAGCATGTGCGGCGGTACGCAGCCCGGCGAACAGCTCGTGGCGCAGGGGACCGATGCCGATCGAAACGGCACGCGTTCCGAGATCG
>DASSZL010000180.1:0-5707 GCA_035713505.1 Vulcanimicrobiaceae bacterium
GTACATCGGCGAGCACGGCAAGGCGCTGCGCTGGCTGCGCACGCGCAACTGGGCCTTGGGCGACCGCGTGCCGCTCGACCTGCTCGCGACCGAGCCGGGCGTCGAGATGGTCCGGCAATCCCTGGTCACCATCGCCTACGGCGGCGTTGCTTGATCGAAGTCGTGCGGCTGGTGCGCGCGGCGTTCTGCGCCGACGCGGCGAGCGCATTTTCCGGCGAGGGCGCGGCGCTCGCGGGCGGCCGGTGGAATCAGAAAGGCACGCGCGCCGTTTACGCCGCCTCAACGCGCTCGCTGGCGGCACTGGAGATTCTCGTGCATATCGATCGTTTCGACGTGCCCGCGGATTACGTGTTTGCAAGCGCGCAGCTCGACGAGCGCGACGTCGTGCCGGTCGGCGATCTTCCACGCGATTGGCGCAATCCGATGCGCGCGGCGGCGACCGTGGCGCTCGGACAAAGCTTTCTGCTGGAACAATCCGCGCTGGCACTCGCGGTGCCCTCGGTCGTCATCCCGCAGGAACGCAATTACCTCATCAATCCCGCGCACCCGCGTTTTTCGGCACTGCGCATCGAGCCGGCCGTTGAGCCGTTCGCGTTCGATGCACGGCTTTTCGCTGCATAACGGCCGCGCATCACGGCCCCGATGGACCGGGCTCCGCCATGATGTTCTCTTTGGTGACGAACCAGCCGGTGAGATTCGTCGGCGGCGTATTCGAAGGCGTAATATTTTCGAATGAAACGCTGGCCTGCTCGTAGCGGTGGTCGCCCACGCCGACCGGCGCCATCGCCGATTCGTTCGCGATGTACAGCGCGCCGTTGAGCTCATCGAACGTGATGAGCCACGGCACGCGCGATCCGGTAAAATTCGCCGCGCTCACGAGTTTGCGCGTTTCGTAGGTTTGCGTGTCGATCCACAGCTCGCGCAGCCGCAGTTTCGGCGACGGATACGCGGGGCGAAGCGAGAGATGATAGCAGTCGTGCCCATCGATGTTTTCGATTCCGTCGAGCGTGATGTTGTACCGCCGGTGATAGCCGACTACCACCGCGATGGTCTTCATCTTCGGATCGTTCACGATTTCGCGCGCTTTTATCGGCGGCGTCGGATCGTTGAATTCCTTGCGAATCTCCTGTACGAGCGCATCGGGGTTTTGGTCGCCTTCGGAAACCGTGTCGCTCATGCCGAATGAATACGTCGGAGAGATCATCGGCACGCCGAGGTAGTCGACCGCCTCTCCCGGGTTGCCGAATTTCTTGTCGAAGAGCGTTTTGAACTGGCGCTTGGGCCGCAAATGAAACGTGACGCCGTACGGGTCTGGCGGCGCGACGCGCTCTTCGTCGCTCACCGGATTGACGAAAATTTTCGCGTCCTTCGCATCGTACGCCAGGTGATAGTGCTTGGCTTTATCGACGCCGCGTTCGGTGACGTGCACCGCGACGGTGTACGTGAGGAACTGCGGATAGCGCTGCTGCGCAAACACGTTGCGCGCCTGACCGAAGATTTGGTAGGGATCGGCGCCGGCGGCATGCGCCTGCAGCGCGCCGCCCGCAAAAGCGCCGCCTGCCAAGACCGCTGCCAAGAACCGGCCTTTCATCTGTAGTGCCTTATTCCCGTATTCCGAGCTTGCTTCCGGCGGCTTCACAGGAAGATTTTAGATGAGTAAGATATCGTACAAAGCGTGACAAAGTTGGTGGCGGGTGACGATGCCTTTATCGTCTCCCTCAATGGTCATTTGGACGTGTACCGCGCTTCCGAAGTGCGGCGGCTGCTGCAGGAAGCGGCCGAACAGCCGCGCGTCGTCGTCGACATGAGCAACGTCCTCACCATTTCGGCGGTGATTCTCACCGAACTCGTGCGATGCTACAAGGCGCGCACGGCGCAGGGACACGAACCCGCCCGCTTGGTCGTTCGCTCGACCGCCGTGCGCAAAATATTAGAAATCACCGACCTAACCAAACTCTGGCCCTTGTTCGAAACCCTCGACGCCGCCCAAACGCCGTAGCGAAGCATGACAGCCGCCCACTCCAGCGAATCTATTGAACCCGACGACGGAGCCTTTTCGGTAATCGTGCCGGCTCTACCCGAGGCGCACACGTGGGGCGAGACTCCCGAGCACGCGATCGAGATGGCACGCGAAGTCATCCAGCTTTGCCTAGACGAGCGGCGAGCGCGCGGCGAGGACATACCGCCATCCGACGCGGGCGCAACACTGGTCGCTACCGTCCGCATCCCAGCGGCCTAGTTTCTCACTATGAGCGTCAAACTACCCGCCGTTCGAGGAACGGCGCTTCTTTGCGCACTGACATGGCTTCTTAGCGCAGACGAGTTGCGTGCTCTGCTATAAACGTGCCCGAGATCGTCGGCGTTGACTGAGGGGGCACAGGGCCGGCCCTGTCCGAAAGACGGCGTAGTGTGGGCACTTGCCTCATGGAGGAGAACTCGGGTGAAGCGATTCGTTCCGGTGCTTTTTGCATCCAGCGCATTTGTATTGGCCGCCTGCGGCGGCGGAGGTGGGGGTATCAATCCGCCCGCCGGCGGTGGTGGCTCGACGCCCACGCCCAGCCCGACGCCGACGCTTGCGCCCAGCACCACCAGCGCGTCGGGCGTGGTCGTGAACGATGCGAACGGCGCGCCGCTCCCGGGCGTGAAGGTGGCGCTCATGCCGTGGGGACCGTGCGGCGCGACGCCGTCTCCCGCGACCGCGATCACCCCGCAAAACGACGGCTGCCCGACGCCCCTGCCCTCGCCGCAAGTCACGACCGATCCCGGCGGCAACTTCACGCTGAACGGCGTTGCGAACGGGCATTACCTGCTGGTCATCGGCAACGATGTGACGTTCACGCCGCCGCCCGGTTATGCGCCGCCCACGTGCACGAACAACTGTCCCACGCCCTCGCCCGCGCCCTTTACGGTGCAGGCGGTCGTACACGACAACGTGACGCTCACCGGCGGCAACCAAACGCTGAAGGCGCCCACGCTTCCGGCGGTCGCGACCATCACGCCGCAGCCGTGGGAGACGAACGGCGACTATCGTCTGGCAACGCTCGATGCGAGCACCGAAATGCCGTGCGCCATCGCCTGGCAGTACGAGCGCGCACAGCACGGCCTAGCGTACACGAGCGTCGATGAATGGCTCACGGAAAACACCCGCGCCGTCAATCAGGCAACCATCACCAACGGCGGCGGATCGTATACCGTGCTTTCGATTTATGGAACCAACAATTCCGGCGGCACGGACTGCGCGACAAATCTCATCGATCCGGGCATGTTCGCGGTAAACCCGTATGCGGTCGATCCGCGCACGCTCTGGTTCGGCGGCGAGTACGTGCCGTACAATCCCAACGTCGCTTCCAGCGCACGCGGCATTGCGGAGTTTCCTATCGACCCGCGCTCGAACACCGACCCCAACCAGCCCACCTGGCCGTAAACGCGGGAGCACGATAGATAAAGAGCAAGCCCCGGACCAGTTGGTCCGGGGCTTCTTCGTAGGCGCTTGAGCCTTGCGTTTTTAGTTGAACGTCAATGTCGCGAAGATTTTATTCGTAGTCGTACACGAGTAGTTGAACCCCGGAAGCCTTGACGGTCCAATGCCCTGGTACTGTTCGCTCTCATCTATCGTCACGGTACCGCTCGCCGTTCGCGTGAAGGTGTACGAGCCGTCGGCGTTCGCGCTCAATGTCCCAAGGCCGGTGGGCTTCATCGTCGCCGCTTGATTGAGGCCCGTGTATCCGGCGTTTCCGCCGGTGAGCGGATCGCACTGCCCGCCCGCGGGGGGCCAATTCGGCGTAAAGGTGCAGCTGCCGCCGATGGCGCCGCAGCCGGTGAGCACGTTCACGTTGACCAGACCCGCATCCGGCGCGGGCGTTTGCGTTGACTGTCCGTCGGTGAAGGTGATGCTGCAGGTGCCCGCGGCCGCGCCGGTCGCCTCCAGCGCCGCCTGCACACCGGTCGCGCTGTTCGGATACCAGTTGCCGATGTTCAGGTTGCCGCAGGTATTGCTCTGTATGCTAAAAGTCTCCGGGGTGCCGCTGGGTTCGTAGCTAATCATTACCGCCTGCGGTATCGCGGAACCGGGCGTGCCGACCGGCGTCCAGTTCACACCGTCGGTCGAGAAGATTTCGCAGCCGTCGCTGGCAACGCCGATCTCGGCCGAAGCGCCGCCCGCAATGCCGCCGATGCTCATGGCGGGCGTACTGCCGAGCGTGGTGTCCGCGCTGCCGCCCGGATACGTGCCGCTGCCGTACGCATACGCATAGCACGGCGCGCCGTTCGTCGTCGTGCCGAATCCCCAGCCGCTCGTGCCGACCACGAGATTTGCGGGCCACGATTTGAGCGCGAGCGGTGTCGGGCTTGGTGAGGGTGTGTAGTACACCACCACGGTAAAGCCGCTCGGCGCCGTGTTTGTCGTAAGTTGCAGATCTTGTTTTACCGAGGCGCCTTCGACGTGGACGTACGTGATGTTGTTGCCGCCGGCGATCCACGGCATGCTCGGATAGAAGTGCACGATGCCGCTCTGCAGCGCGGCACCGCTATACAGCGCCGAGTATATCGGGGTGCTCGCATCCAGCAGCGCCGTCACCGGATACGTGCGCGCATAGAATTTGGTGATGCCGGTGTACGTCGCGTCCTGCGTCGCGATGCCGCCCGGCGCCGAGAACCGGTAGCGCGTCAGCGTCTGCGCGGTCTTATCGTAACCGTACGCCCAAAAGTACGGGCGCTGCTTGCCGTCGCGCGTGAAGAAGTCGACTTCGTGCCCGTCGCCGTTGGATTTACCGAGCACGTCCGCGGGCGGCACGTACATCGCCCACGCATCGTCTTGTTCGGTCGTCAGCGTGTCGACGAGTTGTCCAATCGTGCTTTGCTCCAAATCGTCCCGCGCTTGCATTCGCCCCGCGAGCAGCGTCTGTGTGAGCGCATGAAACAACAGCCACACGATAACGGTGACAATAGCCAGCGCCACCAGCAGTTCCAGCAGCGAAAACCCGCGCGCGTTCGAACGCCCCACGAGTGGTAAAGTGCCCGCTCGGCTGCATCCTGAGACACCGGCGGGCGTTTACCGTTCGAGTTCCTCCAGCATCTGCTCCCACTGCAGCACCGCCTGCGCGCCGGCTGATTCCAACGCCTGCACTTCTTCTTGCAGCGCTTTGACGCGATCGCGATCTTCATACGTCGCCGGGTCCGCGAAGAGCGCGTCGATCTCCGCGCGGCGCGCATCCATCTTCGCAATCTCGCGTTCGATCCGCGTGACCTGCGTCTCCAACCGCGAGCGCTGCTTGAGCGGCGTGAGTTTCGAAGACTTTTGTTTCGGCTCGCCGTCGCGCTGCGCGCGTTCGAGTGCGGCGCGCTCGCGATCGCGCTCGGTGGCTTCGTACGCTTCGTAGCCGCCCTCGAGCACGCCCCAGTGACCGCCCTCGATCCACAACACCCGATCGCACAGACGATTGAGCAGATACCGGTCGTGCGAGACCACGACAATCGTGCCCTCGTATTCGGAAAGCACCGCTTCCAGCGCTTCGCGGCTGTCGATGTCCAGGTCGTTCGTGGGTTCGTCGAGCAGCAGCACGTCGGCACTGCGCGCCATCAAACACGCGAGCATGATACGCCGCCGCTCGCCGCCGGAAAACGCGCTTACCGGCTTGTCGGCGGCCTCGCCGCTAATACGCATGCGTCCGAGCAAATTGCGCGCACGTTCGGGCGTGACGGCGGCCGA
>DASSZL010000181.1:0-5343 GCA_035713505.1 Vulcanimicrobiaceae bacterium
CCTACGACGTTCGCCAACTCTCCACGCTCGCTTCAACAGGATCGCTATGGTAGGCACGACACAGACGAGTATCTTCGCAAAGCTCAAGGGCGGCGAAGAACGAGCCGAATATGGGCGGCAGTTCGCCGATCTGCTCGACCGCGCCGGCATGCAGAACAAGCCGCAAGAGATTTTGGGCGGCATCGCGGCCGTAACCGCTCTCCTATGGATCGTTCTCGCCTTTGTCATGCGTCCGGCGCCAATCGTCGGCGTGCTGCTTCTTCCGCTTTGCGCGGGCGTCGCGTGCGGCGGTTTCTGGATGCTCGTGCAGATGAAACTGCGCAAGCGTCTGGACACGTTCGTGCAGCAGCTCGAACTTGCGCTTCGCCTGGTCGCGAGCGGCGTGCGCATCGGCCTGGGTCTTCGTCAAGCGCTCACCATCGTCATCGAGGAAATGCCGAACCCGGCACGTCACGAGTACATGCGCGTCGTCGGCCAGACGAACATCGGCGTGAGCGTCTACGATGCGCTCGACAATCTCGCCAAGCGCATGCCCAGCCACGAGACGATGATGATGTCGCGCGCCATTCGCATTCAATCGCAGACCGGGGGCGACCTCAGCAAAATTTTGGAACATTTGGCGGAGACGATCAAAGAGCGCCGCCGCATTCAGCGCAAGATTCAGGCGATTACGGCCGAAGGGCGCGCGAGCGCCGCCATTCTCTCGGGCCTGCCGCCGTTTCTGGCGGGCTTCATTTCACTGACCGAACCGCAGATGGGGCATGCGCTGATGCTGACCGCGCCCGGTCATGTCGCGCTGTTCATCGTTTTTATTTTGGAAACGTGCGGCGTCGTCACGCTCATGCGCATGCTCAAGGTGGACGTATGATCCCCATTCTCGCAATCGTCGGCCTCGGCGCAGTCGCGGTATTTCTCTTCGCGATCTCGCTGATTCCGCAAAAGAGCCCCCTGAAGAAGACGCTGGAAGAACTCGAATCCCGCGGAATGCAGCGCGACTCCAAAGGCGTGCGCGCGTTCGAGCGGATCTTCTCGAAAGAAAAGCGCGGCAACCTCAAACGCAAACTCATCGAAGCCGGCTGGTACACGGTCACGCCCGCGCAGATGGGCGTGCGCATCGTTGCCGGCGGTCTGTTCGGCATCGGTTTCGCCATCGCCATGGTCACGGTGCTGCATCTGAACACCATGATCAGCACGATCATCACCGTGATGGCCGGCGGTATCGGCTTCTATCTTCCGCTCGCAGCTCTCGACAAAGCGATCGCGGCGCGTAAAACGGCCGTGCAAAAATCGCTGCCCGATTTGCTCGACATGGTCGCGACCACCGTGCAGGCCGGTCTTTCCGTGAACCAATCGTTGGCCTACGCCGTCGACGCGGCGCCCGGAGCGCTCGGCGAGGAAATCAAGGCCGCGCTCTCCGAGATTCGCCTGGGACGTTCGCGCTCCGACGCGCTCAAAGCGGCCGCCGAACGCCTGCAGCAGCAGCAGTTCAGCACCACGATCACCGCGATCACGCAAGCCGAACGGCTTGGAACGAACATCTCGAAAGTGTTGAACGAGCTCGCGGAAGACGTTCGCAACCACCGCATCATGCTGGTGGAGGAGCATGCCGCGAAGCTGCCGGTGAAGATGGTCTTTCCGATGGCGCTGTTCATGCTGCCCTCGCTTTTCGTCGTCATTTTCGGCGCGCTCGCCGCCAACTATCTCTCGCAGCCGCATCAATGATTATCGCAATACTTTTAGGAGCGTTCTTTTTCGCGGCGGCCGGCGTGGTCGGCGCACTGCTCGGCGTGACGTTCGCCGAGCGCACGCCCTCCCTGCCGGACGGTCCGCCGCCGCAAAGCACACCCATTCCGCTGCTCGTACTCGGCTGCGCGCTCATCGGCGGCCTTATCACCGGGCACGCGTTTTCGCAAGCGCAGCTCGTCGTGCTCGCCATCGTCTGCGTCGCGCTGGTCGCTATTTGGATCGTCGACGCGCGGCGCGGCATCGTGCCCGACGCGTTCACGCTCGGGCCGCTCGGGATGATTTTACTCGTCGCCATATGGCAGCATGAATGGAGCTATCTAACGGCGGCGGCAATTCCGTTCGTTCCCTTCGCGGCCGGCGCGCTAATGTCCAAGGGGCGCGGCATGGGCTGGGGCGACGTCAAACTCGTCGCGCTCGGCGGCGCGGTGCTCGGCGTGCAATGGGGTTTGGTCGCTTGCATGGCGGCATGCATGGCCGCCGTGGCCGTCTGTTACGTTCGCGGCCGCCGTCACGGGCCGATTGCCTTTGCGCCATATCTGACCGCCGCAATCGGCGCCGCCATTCCGCTCGCGGTCTTGCACTAGGTCGATGATACGGCATGGCTGTTCTCAAGAACGTCACGACCGGTGAAGTGATCGCTGAACACGTGCGGTATGCCGACACGTGGTGGGACCGTCTAGCCGGTTTCATTCCAAAGAGCGTCGTCGAACCCGACGAAGGGCTCTGGTTCCGCGATTGCTGGGCGATTCATACGCTGTGCATGCGCGCACACATCGACGTTATCTTTCTCGATGAAGGGGGCCGCATCGTGCGCACCGATCGCGAAGTGCATCTTAACCGCCCGTTTGTCGCGTGCGCCGGCGCTCGCAGCGTGGTGGAGCTGGGCGCGGGCGCGCTCGATGGCCGCGACCTCCTGATCGGCGACCGGTTGGCGCTCGACGAATGACCCGCTACTTCGCGCCCATCGTCGCATTCGCAGTTGCAACCGCGTTCGCGGCGCATGCGCGTATGCTGCCGGAATTCTTGGTGCAGGTGCGCGATCCGAATCTGCTCGGCGGCGCGATCTTCGCCGGCGCGCTCAAGACAATGGGCTATGCGTTCGTGCTCGGGCTGTGCGCCGCGCTGACCGGCGGCGCCGTGCTGCTTTCGGCCTGGCGCACGCGGCTGCGCGGCGCGTCCGACCTCTATGCGGCGCTCGCGGCGCTGCTCGCGGCGATGTGTCTGACGGGCCAGTTCGGCGTGAGCCTCGCGCCCATCGGCTGGATTTGCGCCGCGCTCTTCGCGCTGCTGCTCGAACGGAAGGGACGCGGCGCGCTCATCGCCGGACTCGGCGTCGTGCTGCTGTGGTCGCTCGTTCAAGGCGGCGCGCCGCTTGCGGCGCTGCTTGCCGTACTCGCGTTCGGCGGCGCATGGATTGACGCGCGCGCGTTTGACTCGAACGTTCGTGACAAGGCGATTCTCGCGGGCGGCGCCATCGTGCTCGGGACGTTCCAACTGCATGCCGCGCCGTGGCACGCATACGGCGCGCACGCGCTGTACCTGGACGCGCTGCTGCCCGGCGCGCAGCGCGATCACCTTTGGAACGGCGGCCTCACCGTCGATACGCTGGCGTTTGCCGGCGTCATCATCACCGCCGCGTGGTACGGAGTTCGCCGCCGCGGCAGAACCGCCGATGCCTTTATCTTTTTTGCGCTCATGCTGCTGGCGATGATCGATTCGCGCAATCTGCCGTACTTCGGATTGCTGGCCGCGCCGATCGTCGCCGATGCGGCCGCGAGCTTTTACGTCGGGGCGCGAACTGTTCCGTCCGGTTCGTTCACCGGATACGGCGCGGCGTTCGCCGCGTGCGCGTTTGCATTTATCGCAACCATCGTGGGCACGGAGCCCAAAGCGATCTATTGGCCGCAGCCCGCGGAGCAACCGGCAAAGCTGCTGATCGCGCTGGCGTCGGATCGCCGTCCCCACGAGCTGCTCTGCGAACAGCCGCGCTGGTGTGACGGCGCGCGCGAGGTCTTTCCGAACGTGCGCCCGCTGCTGGACGATCGCGCCGGTCTCGCCGACGCGCACACGCTTCGCGCCCAAGACGACGTCGTCGCGACGCTCGGTTCGTGGCGCTCGGAACTCGCGCGCGCGCACATCGACGCGATCATCGCGAAAAACGATGCGAACGTCGTTTCGCTGCTCACGCAAACCGGCTGGCACGAAGCCGCCGCCGACGGCGCCCGGGTGCTGCTTGCGCCGGGGGGCGGGCAATGAAAATCGCGGTCGCGATCATCGCCATATTCTGCGCCCGCTTACTGATGAGCGCGTGGTTCTATGGCGGCCACGACGGCGATCTCGCGTGGCAGCAGTGGCTTGGTACGTACGTGCTGCAGCACCACCAACTCCCAAGGCATCTGGGTCACGAAACCTTCACCGCCCCCGGCTCCGCGTGGGTGCCGCAAGAATGGGCGTTCAGCGTGGCGGTTGCGTGGTTCACCACACACGGACGTTTTTGGGTGCTCGCCGCGCTATCGGTTCTGGCGGCGGCGATCTCACTGCTGATCGTTGCATACCGCTCGCACCGCCGGGGCGCATCGACGTTCGGGACGGCGCTCGTGACCGCACTCACGGGTTTTGCGATGCTGCAGGCGTTCGGGGTTCGCGCGCAGATTTTCGGCTGGCTGTTCCTTTCGATCGTGCTCTTGCTGCTCGATCTCGAGAACGGGTGGCTCTTCCTGGGCCTGCTTGCCGTGGCGCTTTGGGCGAATCTGCACGCAAGCGTTTTGATCGCGCCCGTTATCATCGGCGCGTGGGCGGCCGGCACGTGGATCGAGGATCGCGCCTGGACTGTCCGTGTCGAACGCAACATGGTGTTCGCAGCCGGTTCGCTCGTCGCGGTCTGCTTCACGCCGCTGCTTTGGCATCTGCCGCTGTACGCGGTGAACTTGGAAACGAGCGTCATCCGAAGCGCCATTGCGGAATGGCAGCCGGCGGACTTGCTGTTTCCGGGCATGGCGTGGGGATTGCTGCCGCTCATTGCCATCTGCTGCTATTTCGGAATCGCGGCGCCGCGCGAACGCTGGCGAGACGGGATGCTCTTCGCCGTCGCCGCGGTCATCGCGGGCATCGCGGTCCGGCATATCCCGCTCGCGGCCATGCTGATCGCGCCGATGGCCGCGCAGCGCCTCTGCTGCGTCGTGCCCTCGCATGCGCGCGTCAATACGGTGCTGCAAGAGCACTTCAGCGAAATGCTGGTCTACGTGTGCAGCGCGATGGTCTGCGGCATCATCGTGCTCGATCTCGCGCACGTTCCGCAGATTTCCGGCGTGACGCTGCCTAAAACGGCGATCGTCTCGCTCGCGGATCTTCCGGGCATACACAATTTGTACTGCGAGGATTTCGCGTGGTGCAGCCTTGCGCTCGAACACTCCAACGTGCGCACGTTCATCGACGGGCGATGCGATCCGTTTCCCGCACGCGTTTGGAAAGACTATCTCGCGGTAGAGCGCGTAACACCCAAGTGGGCGAGCGTGCTCACCCGCTGGCATGTCGATTCCATTCTGGTCGCCAAGAACAACTCGCTCGCGCAAGCGCTCGCGCTGCAGCGTGACTGGC
>DASSZL010000182.1:0-5817 GCA_035713505.1 Vulcanimicrobiaceae bacterium
CTTGCGTGGCGGCATCCCCAAAGTCCAGGCCTTCCATCAAATGATTCGCTTCGTCACCGACGGCCGCGGTGCGGCCGCGATAGAGGTCGGGTACGAGCGCGCGATAGCCCAGCGCCGCGTACTCGTCCGCGATGCGCATGACGTCGGCCGTGATGCCCCACCATTCCGCGACGACGACGATGCCTGGTGCCTGGTCCGCGCCTTTTTCCACAGACGCCAAGTACGCCGGCGCCGTTTGGCCGTCCGGACGCATGAATTCAATCATCTGCCCCATGGGCAGGGAGATTTTAGGCCGTGGCCGGCGCGCCTTCTTCGGCGTCCTGGCGTTCCAGGTTTTCGAGTTTTTCCGTGACAAGCCACTGGTTCGCCGCTTCGATTTGCTGCGGTGTCGTGCGTTCGCGCAGCCACTCCAGAATCGCCGCGTCCGTCTTGTAGGACTGTACCGCCGCATCGAACTCTTCGGGCGTAATCCCCCAGCGCTCCATCACGCCCTTGTCCATGGGACAGGGATAGATATAGTCGTGAATCGTGCCGTTTGCCGAGGCGCGCGCTTTGTCGAAGACGCGCGCGAGCCATAGGACCTCGCCGCCGAGCGGGTCGCGCCCGCGCCGCGGAAACGTTTTTCCATCGCGAAAATCGGTAGCCATACTGCGCAAAACCCTACCCGCGCGGGGCGGGATGCAAACCGGCGCTTCCTTCAGAACAACCGGGGCATGGAACGATCTCCCGGGCACGAACCGCGCTGGCATGCGGGTCTCGCCGTGCTGGCCGCACTCGCGCTGTACGTCACGCTGCCGCCCAAAGTCGTGGTCGGCCCCGTATGGGTGCTCCCGCTGGTGCTGCTCGTCATTCTCGTGCCGCTGATGCTCGTATCGCCGCATCGCCATCAGGAAGCAACCTGGCAGCGCTGGCTTTCCATCGCGCATATCGCGGTTCTCAACGGCTTCAACGTCGCGACGATCGTGCTGCTCTTCGGCTGGCAGCTCTCCGAGCACAACGGCCGGCATTTGAGCGGCGAACAATTGCTGCAAGCCGCGGTGCAAATTTGGCTGACGAACGTCATCGTCTACGCGCTGTGGTTTTGGGAATTGGATGGTCGCGGACCCGAGGTGCGCACGCATGCGCAGTTCGAGCAGCAGATCCGCCGCGCGGATTTTCTCTTTCCTCAAATGGCGCTGCAGCCGGACGTGCGCGATCGTTTGAAATGGAAGCCGGCGTTTCTGGACTACGTCTTTCTGTCGTTCACCAACGCGACCGCGTTCAGCCCGACCGATACTTTTCCGCTCACGCGGTTCGCAAAGGTGCTGATGATGGCCGAAGCGCTCACCTCGCTCGTGACCATCGCGCTCATCGCGGGCCGCGCGATAAACATTCTGGGTAGTTAAGTGCCGTTGACGATCCCGTGCAAGGCGTTTATCACGTGCATGAAGGAGTAGGGATCGACCGCGATGTCGCCGCGAAACGGAAAATCGAGCTCCGCGATGAGCGTGAAGATGATTGTGATGACCGCGGTCTCGGCGATCACCATGAGGAATTGCGCCTGCGGACGATCGACGCGGAAGTAGAACGAAAACACGACCGTTACCGCGCCGATGAAAAGCATCGTCGCCCACAGCGCAATCGGAATGCCCTGGCGATTGGCCAATATCCGGTCGCGCCGCCTATCCAAAAACGTTCCGGTGAGATCGAGCGCTCGCGCCTGAAGTGCCTGCTCGGAGGCGCTCGCCGCCCGCCAGTGGTTGAGCGTACCCTGAATCTGATACGCCGTGTCGTGCGCGGCCGCGCTTTCACCGCCGCGGCGCATTGCGGGCCATTCCTGGTTGACCACCAGCAGAATGTAGCGGTCGACCTCGGCCTTCACGACACGCTGCACGGCCGGCGGAAACGCATCGGCCAAGTGGTGGAGATCCGAAAGCGCGCTGGCTTCCTGCTGCGCCGTTTGCGCCGCGCTGTCGTACTCTTGCCACACGCCGACGGTCATGAACGACATCATCACCGCAAGCACCGTGCCGATGATTGTCAGAATCGGGCCGGCTACGTCGTTGTGCGTTATCTGCTCGTTGCGCGTCATGTGTTTGCGCACGACGGCCAGTAATCCGCACGCAAGCGCGCAAGAACCGGCAACGCAGGCCGACATGAACAGCCATGCCGGGATGGCATAAATCCAGGTCACGAATCGGTCGGTTCGCCGTTGCAACCAACCGCTCCGGTTCCGCGTTATGCGCGAAGGGCGCGGGGGGCGCCGGGGAGAACGGTGGGGCTGCCCAAGTGGGCGGGTGTGATGTAATGGCAGCCTGCGACCTTCCCAAGGTTGACGCGCGGGTTCGATTCCCGCCACCCGCTAATTTTACGGCGACGTAGCCAAGTGGTAAGGCAGAGCTCTGCAAAAGCTCCATTCGGCAGTTCGAATCTGCCCGTCGCCTCCAAAATTTTCTGACGCGCTATTGCGGGCGCCCACGGGGAGCGCCCATGCGAGCTGTCACAATAAGGCGCCATGAGGTTATGGGGGCCCCACGCAGTGGGGGGCGCGCAGGCTAGGCCGGAGCGCCTTTAGTTTGAGAATCGGAGTATTTGGCGCCGGAGCTATCGGCGGATTTATCGCGGCGGCGTTGGCGCGTTCGGGCGTCGAGGTTTGTGTAGTGGCGCGAGGCCCGCATCTGGAATCCATTAAACGCGATGGTTTGCGGCTTTCGAGCGATCTCGGCGATTTCACCGCGCACGTTCAGGCTTCTGACGATCTTCGTGATTTCGAAGCGCTCGACTACGTCCTTATCACGTTCAAGTCCCAGCAGTGGAACGGGGTTCTGCCGCAGTTCGAACGCGCGGTCGGCGAGGATGCCGTCTTCGTGACGCTGCAGAATGGACTGCCGTTTTGGTATTCGCGCGAGCGCGCCCTTGAGAGCGTCGATCCCGGGGGCCGGATTTTGCACGCGCTGCCGTACGATCGCATCATCGGCGGCGTCGTTCACGCATCCGGGCATATCGTGCGGCCGGGCTATATCCGCCAGAGCGGCGGCATGCTCTATCCGCTCGGTGAGTTGGACGGCGCGGCGACGCCTCGCATCGAGCATCTTTCGCAAGCGTTCCGGAGGGCCGGATTGACGGCGCCCGTCGAGCCCGACATCCGCCGCATCATCTGGCGCAAACTGGTGAATAATCTCGCGCTCAACCCCGTGAGCGCGCTCACGCGGGCGACGGTGCAGACGATGCTGAACGACCCGCCCGTTCGCGCCCTGCTGCGCGCTATTATAGAAGAGGGACTCGCGATAGCCCGAGCCTCGGGGGTCGACCCGGGGGTGGACGCGGACGAACGTTTGAAGTGGGCGCAGCACATCGCGGACGTCAAAACCTCGATGCTGCAAGATTTGGAAGCGCGCCGCCCACTGGAACTGGAACCCATCGCCGGCGCGGCGCTGGAACTCGCGCGGCGCTTCGATGTCGCCGTGCCGCATACGGAAACGGTGTATGGACTTACAAAACTGCTCGAACGAAACGCTCTCGTCGATTGAATGCCGCGCCGCCGGCGCGCACGAGTATCCGGCGGCGGCGCAGCTGCGCCAGGCGATGGCGCTCGAAATGGGCGGCGACTTCGACGCGGCTGCGCGCGACTGGCGCACCAAGTTTTGCGCGTACTTCGGCGGCAAGCAATCCGGCGGCAACGCACAACTGTTTCTGGCGTTTGACGGTGAAACGCCGATCGCGTGCGCGATTATATCGCTGGCCGATGACCATCGCCGCTATTGTTTCGGGACTCTTGGCGCGCACGTGAATGCGGTGTACGTGAAGCCGGCATACCGGCGCCGCGGCGTTGCCGGCAGGCTGATGCGGCTGGCAATTGCTTGGGCGAGCGAACGCGGATGCACGCGCGTGCGGCTTCGCGCAAGCACGGAGGGGCGTTTGCTCTACGAGCAACTCGGATTTCACGACGGACGCGAGATGGAATTGGACCTGTAGTGCTCGTTCGCCGCATCGTCCCCTGTTTGGACATCAAAGCCGGCCGCGTCGTCAAGGGTATTCGGTTCGTCGAACTGCGCGACGCGGGCGATCCCGTCGAACTCGCGCGCATCTACGAAGAATCCGGAGCGGACGAACTGGTATTTCTCGACATCACCGCGACGGTGGAGGGACGAAAGGCTACACGTGAGGTGGTGCGCGCGGTCGCGGAACAACTGACCATCCCATTTGCCGTCGGCGGCGGAACGGGCACAGTTGACGACGTGCGTTCACTGCTGCGTGCGGGATGCGACAAAGTTTCGCTCAACAGCGCCGCGGTACGTTCTCCGCAAGTGCTGCAGGCGTCGGCAGCGGAGTTCGGCAGCCAGTGCGTCGTGCTCGCGATCGACGCGCGGCGTTCGGCGCAAAACGGTTCATGGGAAGTGGTGATCGACGGCGGCCGCACCGCTACCGGTTTGGACGCGATCGCGTGGGCGCAGCGCGGCGCGCGGCTCGGCGCCGGCGAGATATTGCTCACCAGCATGGATCGCGACGGAACCAAGAGCGGTTTCGACATCGAGCTCACTCGCTCGGTGCGCGACGCGGTCGGCGTTCCGGTGATTGCGTCGGGCGGCGCGGGCAACGTTGAAGACTTCGAACGCGTCTTCAAGGAAGCCGGGGCGGATGCGGCGCTCGCGGCTTCGCTGTTTCACTTTGGGGAACTCGCGATCGGCGATTTAAAGGAAGCGCTGCGCGTTCGGGGGATTCCGATCCGCCCTTCGAGAGCAGTGGCGTAGTCCGCAGGTATCGAAGGTCAGGATGACAGTGATGGACACACTCAAATGGAATGCGGACGGGCTCATTCCCGTCGTTATCGCGGACGCGCGCACGAACGCGGTCCTCACGCTGGCGTACGCCAACCGGGAGGCGCTCGAAAAAACGATCGCGGAGCGTTCGACGTATCTGTACAGCCGCTCGCGCCAAAAACTCTGGCGTAAGGGTGAGGAGTCCGGGCACACGCAAGAGGTCCTCGAGGTCTCGTACGACTGTGATTCGGATGCCGTACTCTATCGCGTCGTCCCGAACGGCCCCGCCTGTCACACCGGCGAGCAGTCGTGTTTTCACAATGTGCTTTTGGCGCCCCAGAGAGGCGCAGGCGCGTTCGCAAAAGCCGTAGCGCACCTCGAAGAGGTTCTGGAGCAGCGCAAGAGCGCGGATCCCGATTCATCGTACGTTGCCAGGCTGTACGCGGGCGGCGTGGACAAGATCGGCAAGAAGATCGGCGAGGAGGCCACCGAGGTCGTCATCGCCGCGAAGAACGCATCGCACGACGAACTCGTATGGGAAGCCGCGGATCTCGTCTTTCACTTGCTCGTGCTTCTCAAATCGGCGAACGTGCCGCTCGATGACGTGGGCGGAGAACTGTTACGGCGCGTCAAGTAGCGGCGCGCAAACCGCCGCTCGCACGTATCGAGGATCTCGCCGGCGTCGGCGGTGAAACGGCGGACCGTTTCGCGGAGCTCGGCGTTCGTACACCGGTCGATCTGCTCAACGATTTTCCGCACCGCTACGAGGACTTGCGTTTTCCCACCCCGGCAGCGCAACTGGGCGCAACCGAATCGGAACAGAACGCCGTGGGTTACGTCGTTTGGGTGCGCGAACGGCGCGCGCGGCATTTGGCAATCGTCGAAGCCGAAGTGCAGGACGAGAGCGGCACGTTCGTCGCGACGTGGTTCGGGCGCGCGTATCTGATGGGCGCGTTGAAAAAGGGAATGCGGCTGTTCGTGCGCGGCCGCGTGCAGCGCACGCTCGCCGGCGCGAAGATGAACGTGAGCACCCATCGCGTGCTGGGCGAAGACGAAACGTATCGCGGCGAAATGGTTC
>DASSZL010000183.1:0-12241 GCA_035713505.1 Vulcanimicrobiaceae bacterium
CAGGTCGACGCCGAGGTAACACGGATGTTTTATCGGCGGCGACGTCACGCGCACGTGCACTTCTTTGGCGCCCGCGTCCCGCAGTAATTGCACGATGCGCGGCGTCGTCGTGCCGCGCACGATTGAGTCGTCGACGACGACGATCCGGCGGCCCGCGAGGTTCTCGACCAGCGGATTGAACTTGAGTTGCACGCCGCGATTGCGCATGCGCTGATCGGGACTGATGAACGTGCGGCCGATATAACGATTCTTGATTAAGCCCTCAACGTATGGAATATCCGCCTGATCCGCGTAGCCGATTCCGCCGGGCACCGCCGAGTCGGGAATCGCCATCACCACGTCGGCGTCTACCGGATATTCCTTGGCCAGCCGCTGCCCCATGCGGTAGCGCGCCATGTAAATCGACTCATTGTTGAGCTGCGAATCGGGACGCGCGAAATAGATGTACTCGAACATGCAGAGCGCCGCCGGCTCGTGCAGCTCGATGCGCGCGGATTCGATGCCGCTCTCGCTGATGCGCAAGATTTCGCCCGGTTCGAGTTCGCGCTCGAAGGTGGCGCCGATAGTCGAGAGCGCGCACGACTCGGAAGCGACGACCCAGCCCTCCCCATAGCGGCCCAAACACAATGGGCGCACGCCCCACGGATCGCGAAACGCGTACAGCTCGCTCGCCGTGCCGAGCACGACGGAATATGCGCCGCGGGCGCGGTGCAGGACGCTCTTGATCCGATCGAACATCGAGCCCTCGGCCTCGACCAGCAGCTTTGCCATGACCTCGGAGTCGGAGCTCGCTTGCAAGGTGATGGTCGGCGAAAGCGTTTCGCGCAGTTCGTCGGTGTTGGTCAGATTGCCGTTGTGCGCGAACGCGAAATCGCCGATGTCGGTGCGTTCGAGCAGCGGCTGCGCGTTGACGACGATCGAAGAACCGGTCGTCGAATAGCGCGTGTGCCCGACGGCGATGTGGCCGCCCAGCCCGCTCAGGATCTCTTCATCGAAGATCGCGCCGATGAGCCCCATCTCTTTGTGGGAACGAATCGTTCCGCCGTCGCCTGCGGCAATGCCCGCCGACTCTTGTCCGCGGTGCTGCAAAGCGTACAGGGCGAAGAACGCGAGGCGCGCCGCGTCATGGCCGGGTGCGAAAACGCCGGTTATGCCGCACATGAGAGCCTTATTCTACAACGGAGGCGGCGTTCCGGCAGGTGGATTAGTCTCTGCGCCTTCCGCCGAGCAACTGCAGGACTGCCAAGAAGATGTTTATCGCGTCCAAGTAGATTTGCACGGCGAGCTGAACGGGCGAGAGGCCGTCGCCTCCGGCACGGATGCGCGCGAAATCCACGAGCACCAAGCCGGTGAAGATGAGCAGCGTGAGCCAGGAGTAGGTTGTCGGATGCAGCCAGTGCGTGAAGATCGAAACGATGCCCACCAGCACCAAAGCAATCAGCGCTACGAACAGGTACCCTTGGAACCGGCGGAAATCGATCCCGGTTCCGTACACGATGCACGCGAGCGCGAGCATGCCCAGGCCCGTGGTGGCCGCCGCCTGCACGACGACGTCGGGCCCAATCGTCGCGACGTAGTAGTGAATGGTCGGCGCCAGACCGATGCCTTCGAGCAGTGCGAACCCGTAGAACATCCCGAGCGAGAGTGCCGGATTATTGCGAACGACGTTGATGCCGATGAGCAGCAAGAAGCCGACGATCATCGCCAGCAAGCCGGCGCCGTAGCTTACGCCCTGGAAGAAATACGAGGCCGCCGCGGTGATGAGCAAGCCCATTGCGGTGATGCCGAGCACCTGCCCGAGCAGTGACTGAACCGGAATCGCCGGCGCATATCCATAGGAACGCGGCGGCGCTTGAAAACGCATAGCCATACGCTCTATACAACCTCCATCCGAGTCCAGAGTTTCACTGGGTCGCTTGCTCCCCCTTGCCGGCAAGAACACGGAGCGCTAGCCCACCCACGGCAGCGACGGCAACACCAAGCGTCGCCCAGAGCACCCACTCGTGCGACTCCGACCAGGGTCGAGCGGACGGTGAGTATCCGGGATTCGCCTGTGCCCCCCCGAGTGCGGCGTGTTGTTGCCGTTGGCAATGGTGACGCGCCAATAACGCCCTTGCGACTCATCGAACGACACCGAACGAATCTCCCGTTTGATCGTGCGTTCGAGCGTGAAGCGAGCGACCTGGCTCCAATTGCTGCCGTCCTCGCTGACTTCCGCAACCGCCTCTCGTGAAAAGCGCTGCGTCGACGTATCGAGCCGGAGAAGCGAGGCGGGCACGTGCGCATACCCGGTATCGGCCAGCAGAATCGTGTCGCCGCCGCGTTGCGAAACGGTCGTGCGAAGCCGGGAGTAACGAAGCAGTTCCGGCGGCACCTTCGCTCCTTGCGCGAAGCGCGCGCCGTCGATGGGGAACGCGGCAGTCGCGTCGTGCACGTACACCTTATAATACCGCGCATGCGAGGGAGCGATCGAAATGCGCGTGTTGCTTCCCAAGCCATCGCGCTGATAATCGAAAATCGGCGCTCCCGAGCGAACGATGCGCCAGTTCATCCGGTCGTCGCTCGCCATCACGTCGACGCTCGTCGCGAAGTTCGCGGCCGGCGTGGATAGTTCGATCGATGTGTAGTCACGATCGGGCACGGGGGCGGTAGCCACGAATTGCGTGTACCGGCGTTGCACGTAGCCGTAGTCGTCGATACGCGAGTCGGTCCACTTCACGTCGTTCGAACCGCGATGAATCACCAGTGCGTACGGCACTTGATCGCCGCGCTCGTCGATCACGCGCACGTCCTGCAATCCGGCCTGCGCTTTTCCCAGCACCGCCGGCGGCAGCGTCACCTGCTGCATCACGGCTCGCGACGGCGCAACAGCCGAGTACCACTGCCAGAAGTTCCATTGCGCCGGAAGCGCCGCGGCTGCGGCAAGAATAACGCAGATCATGCTATCTCCGCTCCCGCTTGTGCGCGCTGGTAGAGAAATGCGACGATGAGCAGCACGCCGCCGACCGCTAGGAATGAAACGATACGTACGACTGTATCGAACGACGCCATGTCCATAAAAAACACCTTGACAACGAGCAAGGCGAACAGCAGCAAGCCCTCCCAACGCGTGAATACGCGTTTGCGCGCAAATCCCGCTCCGACGAGCAGCACCGCGTAGACGAGCATCAGCAGCGATATGGGAAGCAGCGTCGTGTGAAACGCGGCGACCAGTTCGTAGCCCACGGCAATCAAAAGGAAAAAGTGAGCAAGCGCCTCCGCCGCTTCACCCAGGTACCGTTCGGGATGGACGCGCTCGGCGAGCCTGTCCACGATTACGGCAACCGCGCCGCATGCGAGCGCAGTAACGAGCAGCGTCGCAAAACGCGGGTTTGCGAAGAGCGCGCCGCCTCGCAAACCGGTTTCCATTATACGGATCGAGCAGAGGAACGTCACATACCCGAGCACGCGAATGATGGCCGACGGCATGCGCGCTCCGCAGATCACCAGAGCCGCGGCCTCGACCGCCCACGCAATGGCCTGCGTGCTGCCCGTGAATGTAATACCGACGCCGATCGTCACGAGCGTCAGAGCTATCGCCGCAGCCGTTTCGCGCATCCGGCCGCGGAGAACCGATGCGGCGCACAGATACGCTGCCGCGAGCGCGACCGTCGCGCCGGTGAGCCACATGCGATGCAGGTCGTAGAGTTGCGAGTAGATCTCGGTGTAATACACGGCGGGAACGAATACCGCCATGACGATTTCATATGCGTGCGCGTCGGTAAACTTGTGGGCCCGCATGAACACCGGCACGGTGAACAGCACCAAGAAAATCGTGGCGAACTGCAGAGTTATCGAGACATCGGGTGTCCAGGACTGCGCGTTCCATGGCATCTGGGCGAGCAGCCAAAGCTGCGTTCCAACGAAGGCCACGGCTTCGAAACGCGCCCAGCGCCGCGCGACGAGCCAAAGCAATCCCATGTCGAGAATCGCCAAATACGAGAACAGCACCGTCAGATTCGCCGACGGTCCGGCATTGAGCGCCGGGGTCAGCATGCCGCCGGAGATCGCGGCAAACGCTAGACGTTGTGCGTCGCGCGCGAGCGCGATCGTCATGATGCCCGCGGTAACCACGATCATGGCAGCGAACGTGACGCCGAGCGGCAGCAGATGAAAATACGATCCCGCCGCCCACAGCGAGAGATAGAGAACGGCGGCACCCAGGCCGGTGAGCGCTTCCGCGTAATAGCGCTGTCCAACGCGGAAAAATCTATCGCCTCCGTAGACCAGCGCGATACCGCCGATGAGTCCGATCGCGACGCGGCCGCTCGGCCCAATCCAGCCGTTGTCGAACGCGTACTTCAGAAAGAAGCCGACGCCGATAAGAAAGGCGAGCGCGCCGACCGCCAAGAGCAACCGTCCGCCGAAGAACGCCTCGGCATTGAATGCGGGCCGCGAGGGTAGCGGCGCGGGGAAAGGCTCCGGCGGCGCGGGCGGCTTGGTTTTGACGACGGCGGGCTTGACCGGGACTGCGCTCGGAGCGAAGACGTAACTGCGCAGCGTGCGCACTTCTTGCTCCAGCGCGCCGACGCGCGCTTCTAATGCAGCCGTGCGTTCATCATCAGCCATGGCCCACGGTTCGCAGGTTCAGCCGGCAAACGCCTGCTCGGGCTTGCTAATCGAACGTACGTTCGACTATACTCGGCCATATGCGAGGCCTGGAAGTCATCGAGACACCGGCCAAGTCCATCCTCAACCGGGTCGAGGGGATGCCGTTCCCGTGGTCCATCAACCCGTACCGCGGCTGCTATCATCAATGCGTCTTTTGCTACGCGCGCCGAACCCATACGTTCCTGGAAGATGACGGCGTCGCACGATGGGGCAGCCGCATCTACGTCAAGTCGAATGCCCCGGCTGTCTTGCGGACCGAACTCGCCAAGCGATCGTGGACGCACGAACACGTCGCCATCGGCACGGTCACCGATCCATACCAGCCGCTCGAGGGCCGCTACCGCCTCACGCGCGGCATTTTGGAAGCGCTGCGCGATTACGATACGCCGGCAAGCATCATCACACGTTCGCCCCTGGTGGTTCGCGATATCGACGTTTTGAGGCAACTGGCGCGCATAGCCGGCGCGGGCGTTTCGATCAGCATCGCGACACTGGACGACGCGCTCACGCGCACCATCGAGCCGACCGTGGCGCCTGCGCGCAAGCGTCTGGAGGCGGTGAAAAGACTAGCGGACGCCGGAATCAAGGTGCATGTCGCGCTTGCGCCGATTTTGCCCCATCTCACCGACTCCGCGGAAAACCACGCCGTCTGGCACAACACGCTGCACCTGCATGAGGTAACGCGGGACGCTTTTTTCGGCTACCTGCGTGCCAACCGGCCGGACCTCATCGCGCGGTACGCCACGTACTATCGCGGCAAGTACGCGCCGCGCGAAGTGCACGATGAAATCGAAAGCCGGGTCAGCCGCGCGCTTCGCCGCTTTCCGAAATCCGCGACGCCGGTCATCGAGCGAAGCGGCCCCCGGCAGCTGAGCCTAATCTAGCAGCGCGCCACGCGGTCAAACGTGGGGCAGCTCGCCCGCGTACTGAATTTCGAGTATATCGGCCGACCGCTTTGCGCACGTATCGTTACAGGCGTGAACCGCCGCGATCCCTCGGAGCGAATCTGGAGCGCCCTCAAGCAGCTCGCGCAAAGCGAAACGGGAAGCGTTTCACAGTCCCAAGCGATCAAGCGCGTGAAAGCCGTGATTCGCCGGGAAGGAGCGCTGGAGCTGCCCGAGGGTGCACTGAGGTTTTACGCCGGCGAATACCGCGAGATGGTGAGCAAAAAGCAAAAGAGCGGGTGAACCACCCGCTCTTGCTCGTGGCAATCGCCTGTTAGGCGACGACTTTTACGACCAGGGCCATTTTTGCGTGATTCGGGCCGCACATGATAGTGCAGTGCACGGTGTACGTGCCGGGCTCTTGCGGCGTGAATGTGACCGTCTTGGCGGATCCCGGCGTAATCGTGGTGGCGGGAATGCCGAGGTCTTTGGACTCGACGCCGTGCACGCCGCTGTTTCCGACGAACTTGAGCGTGACGGGTTCACCGGCTTTGACGGTAATGACCGAGGGTGAAAAGTTCGTTGAGGCGGTAATCGTTACGGTTTGCGGTGCAGCTGCGGACGCGGCGATCGGAGCGGCGATGCTCAGCGAAAGGCCGAGTGCGAGAGCGGATAGGGCCAAAAGAATGCGTGTCATGCTCACAACATACGGCGCAGCCGTGAATAGTTCGTGAACTATTTGAGAAGATGTGCGCTGAGACTTTACGCGTATGCGACTTTAGTTGGAGCTAGAACTTCGCGATATCGGTGCGGTACGTCAAATCGCGTGCATTGATGCGTGCGGCGAGATCGTGTATGCCGTCGTAGGCGCGCAGACGCGCCGCAACCAAATCGTTTCCCAAACCCGTAACCGTCAGCACGCGGCCGCCCCCCGACGAAACGCCGCCGCCCTCAATCGTCGACGTCCCCCAAAAGACTTGCGCGTCCAATCCCAGATCGACGTCCGCCGGAAGTCCCTTTATCGGCGTGCTGCTGCGCGGATAATCGGCGGTCGCGAGTACGACGCCGACGCACGCGCGCGTCGCAAACGCGGCTGCGCTCAGGTCCAGCGCACCGTCCGCCGCGGACTTGATCAGCGCCGCAAAGTCGCCCGTGACGCGCGGCATAAGGACCTGCGTTTCGGGATCGCCGAACCGAACGTTGAATTCGATGACGTACGGGCCGTCATCGGTCCACATCAGCCCGCAGTACAGCACGCCGATGTACTGTTCGCCTTCCGCGAGCAGCCCGCGCAGCACCGGTGCCAGAATTCGTTCGCGCACCTGATCTTCGAGATCGGATGGAAAGCCTTTGGGAGGCGAATACGCGCCCATGCCTCCGGTGTTGGGGCCGGTGTCGCCGTCGCCCGCACGTTTATAATCGCACGCCGACGCAATCGGAAACATCGCGCGTCCATCGCAGATCGCGAAGACGCTGATCTCGCGGCCTTCGAGTTTTTCTTCAAGCAGCACGTCGGTGCCGCCGCCCGGAATACGATTCTGTCCGTACCACTCTTGCAGCACCGCGCGCGCTTCATCGGCGTCGTCCGCCATCACAACGCCTTTGCCGGAGGCAAGCCCGTCGGCCTTGACGACGACCGCGCCGTTCCAATCCTCGAGCGCATGCAGCGCGCCATCCAGGGAGTGCACGACAACGGCGCGCGCGGTAGGCACGCCGTGACGCTCCATGAATCGTTTGGAAAACACTTTGCTGGATTCCAGACGTCCCCCCGAGCGATTCGGACCGAACGCGGGTATGCCGGCTTCACGCAGCCGATCGCCGACGCCCGCCGCAATCGCGGTTTCAGGGCCGAGCACCACCAGATCGATTTTTTCTTGCTTACAGCGCTCGACGATCGCTTTGCCGTTTGTCGCCGAAATATTCCAATTCTCTCCGCGCGCTGCGGTGCCGGCGTTTCCGGGCGCGGCAAAAATCGCCTCGCACGACGGGGACGCGGCTAAGCGCCAGGACAGCGCGTCTTCACGGGCGCCGCTGCCGACTACCAGAATTCTCAAATCGCTATTCCCACTCGACGGTCGAGGGCGGTTTTGACGTTATGTCGTACGCGACGCGGTTGACGCCGGGCACTTCGTTGACGATGCGCGTGCTGATGCGTTCGAGCAGTTCGTACGGCAAGCGAGCCCAATCCGCGGTCATTCCGTCCTCGCTCGTGATTGCACGTACCGCGACTAGATTCGAATAGGTGCGGCCGTCACCCATGACGCCGACGCTCTTCACCGGCGTGAGCACCGCGAAGTACTGCCACGGTTTGGGATCGAGTTTCGCGCTGTCGATCTCCTCGCATACGATGTCGTCGGCTTCGCGCACCAGCTCCAAACGCTCGTCCGTGATCGAATCGATGATGCGCACGGCAAGGCCCGGCCCCGGGAACGGCTGGCGCTCCACGATATGATCCGGCAGTCCAAGCACGCGCCCGAGCGAACGCACTTCGTCTTTGAAGAGCGCGCGCAGCGGCTCGATGAGCGAAAAGTTCATTTTCTCGGGCAAGCCGCCCACGTTGTGATGCGACTTTATCTTGTGGCCCGCTTTGCTGTCCGGGGTCTTGGACTCGATGACGTCGGGATAGAGCGTGCCTTGTACCAGATACTTCACGCCCGGAATTTTGGCCGCTTCTTCTTCGAAGACGCGGATGAACTCGTGCCCGATGATAATGCGCTTCTGCTCCGGATCGCTCACGTCCGCGAGCTTGTCCAAAAAGCGCTTGCTCGCGTCCACGGCGACGACGTTCAAGTGCATTACGTCGCGGAACGCTTCGGTCACGCGCTTGGCTTCGTTCTTACGCAGCAGGCCGTGGTCGACGAAAACGCACGTCAGCTGCGCGCCGATGGCGCGCGACACCAGCGTCGCCGCGACGGCCGAATCCACGCCGCCCGAGAGGGCGCAGATCACGTTGTCGCGGCCGACCTTCTCGCGAATCTCCGCAATCGCACGGTCCACGAAGGACTCCATGTGCCAGTCCGACGTGATACCGGCGATGCGATGCAAAAAATTGTTGATGATCTGCTTGCCGAACTCGGTATGCACGACTTCCGGATGGAACTGCACGCCGTAGATCTTTCGCTCGTCATTTGCCATCGCGGCAACGGCACAGCGCGGCGTCGAACCAGCCTTCTTAAAGCCGTCGGGCATGCGCACGACCGAATCGCCGTGCGACATCCACACCCGCGACTCGGTAGACACGCCTTCGAACAGCGGCGTCTCCGGATGCACGACGAGCAGCGTCGCCGGGCCGTATTCGGCGTGATCGAGTTTGACCAGTTCCGCACCGCATTCACGCGCCACGAGCTGCATTCCGTAGCAGATGCCGAGAATCGGCACGCCGCTGCGGATGATCTCCGGGTCCATCTGCGGCGCATCGGGTACGAGCGTGCTTTCCGGGCCGCCGCTCAGGATGACCGCGGCGGGCTTGCGCGGCGCGAGCGCGCTCCAAGGCGTGTCGTACGGCACGATTTCGCAATACACGTTCAGCTCACGCGTGCGGCGCGCAATCAGCTGGCTGTACTGAGCGCCGAAATCGAGGATAAAAACGGTCGCGGGCGCCGTGGCGGCCGCGCCGGGAGCGTCCAGGGTATCGGGAAGGGTCATCGCCCCACCCATTCGGCTCCCCGGCGCCCGCCTCTTTTCCGACTTAAGGCGCTTCGGGAACCGGGTGCCGCGGATTCAGGCCGCGGCCCGCCGGGTACACCGCAGGTATGGCCGGCCGAAAACAACCGCAGCCGTTCGACGCGCAGCGCGCCGCGCTTTTGGACGACCCCGAGCGCGAACGCTGGCTTCCGACGGCGCGTATCGTGGCGTTGCTCGACGTGAATGGTCCCATGCGCATCTTGGATTACGGCACCGGGACGGGCCGGTACGCGCTTTCGATCGCGCGATCGCACCCGCAAGCGCGCGTCGTGGCATTCGACATCCAGCAGAAAATGCTCGACATCGTGAACGACCGTGTCACCGAAAGCGGCCTGCAAAATATTCGAACCGCCGGACCTGGATCGGACGCGCTGGCGGGCGGCACGTTCGATCGCGCGCTCGGCGTGCACTTGCTGCACGAGATCGACGACGAACACGTCGAGCAGATCCATCACGCGCTCAAACCCGGCGGGTCGCTGCTCATCGTCGATTGGGATCGCGACGCCAAACGCGACTTCGGTCCGCCGCCCGATCACGTGCACACGCTCGACGAAGCAATGGAACGCCTGCGCCGCGCGGGTTTCACGCCGGAAGTTTTAGATAGCCCCGACTTTCCGTATCACTTCGCAATTCGCGCTATGCGCTGAGGTCCGCAAGCAAAGCATCACGCGATAACGCATCAAAACACAGTGTCATGCCGAGGTGTCGAAGCATGCTAGGTATCGAGGCCTAGCAGCCTGGCTACAGATCCACACGCTATGTGAGCACTTCTTCCAGGCGGTTCGCGTCGCGGGCGAAAACAATTTCCATGGCGATGCGCTCGCCGACCGAAACGTCGCGGCCCCAGCGATACGCGGAATACGGCGTGTAGCGCGTGCCGGGCGAGCCGGGAATGCGCAGCGAGACGTCGTAGCAGACGAATTCTTTCGGCGGTCCCGCGACGATGATGCACTGCAGCGCGAACGGTCCGATGACGCCGGGCGGATTCACTTCGCGCGCCACTTGCACGAAACGCTCACCCATCTCGAACGCTTTCTCCAGCGTCGATTCGGTGAGGGTGGCCGCGATGTGGCCCGCTTCTTCCAAGCGCATCGGTACGTTGCGTAACCCTTCGAACGCCGCCGGCGGCACGTTGCGGAAACCTTCGAGGTTCGTTTGACGGCGCGTATCCGTGCCGCACAGCTCGAGTTCATCTAATATCGGCGAATAAAAGAAGTTGAGATTCACCGACGGCCCGAGCGCGTATTCCTCGATGACGGCGTTGTCCAGGCCCTCCGCCGTGAGCATGCCGTCGCGAATCAGCCGGTCGGAAACAGCCCGGTACTCCTGCGGCGACGAGCACAGGAAGAACGCGCGTTCGAAACTGACTTTCGCATGCGGCGCCTTCACCATGACCAGCCGGTCGATGTCATCCGGCGATTTGAATTGCCGCGGATGACGGATTCCGGCGCGCTGCATCAGCGCGTACTGATTGTGTTCCTCATCGCGTTCTTCCGCGCGCAGCAGATGCCGGTTCCCGAACATCGGCACCTTCATGCCGCGCTCGATCTCGTCATAGCTGAATTTTTGATGCAGATACACTTCGAACGATCGGTTCGCGAGAAAGACGACGTTTCGCTCGCGAAGTTGCCGCTGCACGTCCTCGTGCAGCAGTTCGGGGAACGACTGCAGTTCGAGCGTTTCGTCCACGCATCCGCGCTGCGGATTCGCCGAGCGCCCGTAGTAGCGGGTGTAGGTCTTCTCGCGGCCCCTCGCCGTGACGACCAGATTGCGAAGACCTTGCGCACGGGCGCCATACGCGACTTCGAGCGCGGAATGGCTTCCGATGGAACAGAGGGTAAGCGCGGAGCGGTCGTATCCCGCCAGCAAGTCGCTGCTATTCACGGCCGCGAGGTTAGACGCTTCACAAATCGGCCCCTGGGAATACTGCGGATATGGACGAAGGCGTGCGGCCGGTGGAAGCCGTGGACATCAACCGCTACGTGGGGCGCTGGTTTGAGATCGCGCGATTCCCGGCGTTTTTTCAACGCAAGTGCGCGAAGAACACCGTCGCCGAGTACAGCCTTGCGCCGAACGGGAAGCTGCGCATCGAAAACCGGTGCACCACCGAGCGGGGACGAATCATCCGCGCCCGCGGCAGTGCGCGGCTGGTCGATCAGAGCGGCGCGAAATTCAAGGTGAAGTTTTTTCCGCTCATGCCCGCGGCGGATTACTGGATCATCGACCTCGATACGGAGTATCGCTGGGCCGTCGTCAGCGAGCCGCAACGCCGCTTTCTCTGGATTCTCTCGCGCACGCCGGGCCTGGACGGCGCCACGCTGGACGGCATTCTCCAGCGGCTTCGCGGGCAACGCTACGACGTGGAGCGTTTGGTGCTTGGCCGGCAGGACGGGGCCTAATCCCAGGTGACGCACGCGGCGACACGAACCTTTCGGGATGGAAGCTCCGGCAAAGACTCGCACCATACTGCACAACATCGCCGGCAAAGCCGAGGGTCAAGACTCGCCGCGCTTCGGCGAGGTCTATAATCCGGCGCTCGGAGAGGTTCAAGCCCGCGTCGCGTTTGCGGACGCGGCCACGGTCGATCGGGCCGTACGCGCCGCCGCCGCCGCGTTCCCGGCCTGGAGCGCCACTCCCTTAGGCAAGCGCGCCGAAGTGCTCTTCGTGTTCCGCGCACTGCTCAAAGAGCACGCGGCTGCGTTTGCGGAGATCGTTTCGCGCGAACACGGCAAGATCGTCAGCGATGCCGCGGGCGAGGTGGCGCGAGCGCTCGAGGTCGTCGACTTCGCTTGCTCGCTCACGCATCAACTCAAGGGCGAATTCAGCGAGAACGTTTCTACATCTATAGACACCTATTCGCTGCGCCAGCCCCTTGGTGTGTGCGCGGGCATCACGCCGTTCAACTTTCCCATGATGGTGCCCGCGTGGATGTTCGCGATCGCGATCGCGTGCGGCAACACGTTCGTCCTCAAGCCCTCGGAGCGCGACCCGTCGGCATCGCTGCTGGTCGCCGAGCTGCTGGA
>DASSZL010000184.1:0-4895 GCA_035713505.1 Vulcanimicrobiaceae bacterium
GTGGAGACGAACATTTGCCGGCGCGCGATGTTGACCGCGCTGCGCGGCACGACGAGCGCGCGCTCTACGCCCACGCTGTACAGGAAGCGTTCCTCCAGACAGAGGCCGAGGCGCTGCAGAAACGCCGCATCGATGGCGTTGATCGGTACGATGCGCAAGTCCGTGTCCATGCTCGGGCAGTGCTTTTCGACGCGGACGCGAAGACGCCCCGCATGGGCATCGTCGGCATCGGTATGGATTTGGCCGAGGTGGCGCGTTACGAGTTCGACGCGGCGCAGCTCGCGTGGTTCGCGCGCAAGGTGTACACCGAGGAAGAGATGGCGTATGCGATGCGCAAGCGCAACCGCGCGGAACGCTTGGCGGGATTCTTCGCCGCGAAGGAAGCAACGCGCAAGGCGTTCGGCCATGCGATCCCGTGGCGCGAGGTCGGCGTGACGCACGAACGCAGCGGCAAGCCGGTCATCCGGCTGTTCGGCGACTCGGCCGCACTCGTCGGAAGGCGCGGCGTCACGGCCGTGCACTTGACGATCACGCACACCGCTTCGATGGCGGCCGCCGTCGTGGTGCTCGAAGGCGGAGGTTCCTTTTAAGATGCGCGTGCTCACGCCGGCGCAGATGCGCGAGGCCGATGCCCAAGCGTGCGCGCAGATCGGCGAGGTCACCCTGATGCGCACCGCCGGCGATCGCATCGCCGAGGTTGCGGCGCGCTACGCACGCTCCCGCAAGATCGTCGCGTTCGCCGGGACCGGCAATAACGGCGGCGATGCGTTCGCGGCGCTGGCGCTGCTCCAGGGCTACGATCGTGCCATCTATGCACAGGACGCGGCGAATCCATCGCCCGCGCGCCGCGATGCCGAAGCGCGCGCCCGCGTTGCGGGCGTCGAGCGCAGAACGTTCCCCGATTCGCTGAGCGCGGCGCGAGATGCGATTGCGGACTGCGGCCTGGTCATCGTCGGGCTCGTCGGCACCGGCGCACGGCTTCCCGTGCCGCAGCCGTACGGCGACATCATTACGGCGATCGATGAATCGAACGTGCCGAGCGTCGCGATCGATATTCCGCCGGGCGTGGACGGCGAGCGCGGCACGGTTGTGGAACCGGCTCTGCGCGCAAGCGCGACGGTGACGCTGGGCGCGCTCAAGAGCGGGCTGTTGCTCGCGCCGGGGCGCGCATGCGCCGGCGATTTATGGCTCGGCGACATAGGCATGCCGCAGGCTGCCATCGATGCGCAGCCGCGCACGTTCGCCGCCCTCGATGACGCCGAACTCCTGGCGCTGCTTCCCGCGCGTGCGGAATCTTCCGACAAACGCAGCTCCGGCGCGCCGCTCGTCATCGCGGGCTCGCAGCAGTTTCCCGGCGCCGCCGTACTGACCGCCATGGGCGCGGCCCGCGCGGGGGCGGGCTACGTCACGCTCGCCGCGCCGCAGGGGGCGGAGCCGGCGCTGCGCGCGCATCTCATCGAGCAAGTCGTCGTGACAATCGACGCCTCCCGCGATCCGCAATCGGTCGTCGAGGAATTGCTGGACGTCGCCAAACGGAATTCGTCGATCGCGATCGGGCCGGGCCTATCGCTCGACGATCGCACCGGTGCGATCGTGCGCGGCTTTGTAAAAGCGTGCGAACTTCCGATCGTCGCCGACGCAAGCGCGCTCTTTCATTTTGCCAAGCATTTGGAAATGCTGCGCGGCAAACGCATCGTGCTTACGCCGCACGAGGGCGAATTCGCGCGCCTTTCCGGCAAAGGCACGCTGAAGGAGCACGAGCGCGTCGAGCGCTTGCGCGAGTTCGTCGATCGCACCGGAATCACGACGCTGCTCAAAGGGCAGTCGACGCTGATTTACGACGGTACGACGATGCACGCCAATACGACCGGAACGGCCGCGCTCGCGACGGCCGGAACCGGCGACGTGCTCACCGGCATCATCGCAACGCTGCTTTCGCAAGGGCTTTCGCCGGTCGACGCCGCGCGCGCGGGCGCGTACTGGCACGGCCTTGCCGGCAAACACGCGGCCGTGCTTCGCCCGCGCGGCGTCATCGCACGCGACGTGTATGAATCACTTGCCGCGGCGCTGCCGAAACCGCCGTTCGACACAACGCCGCTGCAGCGAATCTTCTAATGTAGCGAGGACTAGCGGCCCGGCGGCTCGTTCAAGGCGATCGCCTCGCGGATGAGCGCTTTGAACGCCGCCTCGTCGATTTGGTCGCCTTCGTGCAGGTCGATGGCACGCCGCGTATTGCCGTCGAGACTCGAGTTGAACAGCCGCTTCGGATCCTTTAGGTGCGCACCTTTGGCGAAGGTCAGCTTGACGATGCTCTTGTACGTCTCGCCCGTGCAGATCAGTCCGTCGTGATACCAGCACGGCACGCCCCTCCATTTCCATTCCTCGGTCACTTCGGGATCGGCTTGCTTGATGAGTCTGCGCATGTTCGCGAGTGTCTCACCGCGCCAATCGGACAGTTCCTTGATGCGCGCGTCAATCAGCGCGGACGGGGAGTCGGATTTTTTCGAGCCTGTTGTAGTCTTCATTCGTTGCTTTTCGGCGGCTGCCGCAACCCGACGATGTTGCCGCTCGGGTCTTTCACGGTGGCGACCAGCAGTCCGTAGGCGACGTCCGTGACATCTCGCACGACCGTGCCGCCTGCATCGGCGAGCGCTTTCACGCTCGCCGCGATGTCGCTCACGGTCCAATAAGCGATCGCGCTTTCCTGCGCATGCGCATTCGGAACTAATCCGATTTCCATATCACCGTTCTTGTAACCGACGTACTGCGGCGAATCGACGTAGGGGTCGGTCCCGGTAAGTTCACGGAAAAATTGCTTGGTTTTGGCCAGATCGGCCGCGGGATAGACGATCAGGGACACGTCCTTCAAGATTTCGTACTCCTTCCATTATCATGACGGATCGAGCGCGGTGAAACGTGACAGGGCATCCCGGGGAGGATTGCATTTGCTCGATACGCAGCGGCTCGCGGAACGCTTCGAGGCGGCGCGGCCGCGCTTACACCGGATTGCGTTACGAATACTGGGATCCTCCGCGGAATGCGATGACGCGCTGCAGGAAAGCCGGCTGCGCATCAGCCGCGCCGGCGTTGCGAATCTCGAGGGCTGGCTTGCAACCGTCATTGCTCGCGTCTGCCTGGATGCTCTAAAACGGCGAGAGGCTCGGCGCGAGCAGTTGACGCCGGACGATCCGCGTCGCGATCGCGGCAATCGCTCCGGGCGAGCGTCCCGAGGAAGAAGCGCTGCTTGCGGACTCGATCGGTGCGGCGCTCGTGATTCTGCTGGATGCGCTGCGGCCTTCGGTTATGGAACGCGTTGCCAATATTCGGGGAGCCAGTAGTAGAGCGACGCCGGATCTTCCGGCTCCGCGAGCCCGTCGAAATCGACGGGCAGCGATTGCGGTGCGTCGACGTCCCGGTCGATCGCGCGCCAGTCGGGATCGCGCTCGTACTCCGTGGACGGAAAACCGGTCATCGCGTAATTGATTTGCGCGTCGTTAAGCGAAATGCCGTTCGGCAGTCCGGCGAAAAGCGGAAAGCGCAGATGCATTAGATCGTCGCGCCACCCGCACACCGGGCACGTCTGCTCGGTCCCCGGCGGACCGCCGAAGACTTTATAGCCGCAGCACGGGCACGTGTAGCTCATGCACCGCTGCTACCCAGCTGCGCAGCGCGATTATCGCGGCGGCGGCGACGACCGCCGGCAGCGGCAGCGCTGCAAAATACACGGCAAAAGCGGCCAGCGCGAAGAGTGCGTACTGCGCCGGCCAGACCGCGTGATTGTACGCAGCGAACACGGCGTAGAATTGATCGATCGTGAACGGCACGAATCGAGCGTACCGCCGCGCCGGGAACGCCCCGAGAATACGATGGGAAGTTACGGTCCCAGGAGTTTGCGAAGTTCGCCTTCGTCGATGACCGTGACGCCGAGCTGCTCGGCTTTGGTGAGTTTGCTTCCCGCTTCACCGCCGGCGACCACGTAGTCCGTCTTCTTGCTCACCGAGCCGGTGACTTTACCGCCCGCTTGGACGATCAGCTCGCTTGCTTCATCGCGCGTGAGGCTCGGCAGCGTGCCGGTCAAAACGAAGGTCTTGCCGGCGAGTTTGCCGTCGGCGGCGCGCGCGCGTCTCGGCGCGGTCATCAGCACGCCGGCATCGCGCAGACGGTCGATCATCGCGCGATTGGCTTGCTGCTGGAAGAACAGATGAACGCTGGCAGCGACTTCCGGTCCGATGCCTTCGCTTTGCTGCAGTTCATCCGTCGTTGCCCCCGCGATCGCGTCCATCGACCCGAAATCGCCGGCGAGAATCTGCGCGGTCTGCGTGCCGACGAACCGGATACCCAGGCCGGTCAGCAAACGCGCCAGGCCGCGCGACTTCGAGGCTTCGATGTTGCGCAGAAGATTGGCGATTGTCTTCTCGCCGGTGCGCGGAACCTGCGCGAGTTTCTTTTCGTCCAGCGCGAATACGTCGGCGATGTCGCGCACCAGACCCAGTTCGGTCAGCTGCTGCGCCATGACCTCGCCGATGCCTTCGATATCCATCGCGCCGCGCGAACAAAAATGCCGCACGCGTTCCAGTACTTGCGCGGGACAGGCGGCATTCGTGCAGCGCGACATCGCTTCGCCTTCGGGATGATCGACGTCGGCGCCGCAAACCGGGCACGTGTCCGGCATCACGAATTTGCGCGGATTGCCTTTGCGTTCGCTCAGGATCGGACCGACAACGCGCGGAATCACGTCGCCCGCGCGCACGACCAGCACCGTGTCGCCGACACGGATGTCGTTGCTCGAAATGTACTCGGCGTTATGCAGCGTGGCGTTCTGCACCGTGACCCCGCCGATCTTCACCGGCGCGAGCACCGCGTTCGGATTCAGCGTACCCGTGCGCCCCACCGTA
>DASSZL010000185.1:0-8537 GCA_035713505.1 Vulcanimicrobiaceae bacterium
CTGGGCAACGTGGTGTGGTCGCCGCTAGCGATGGGCATCCTCACCGGCAAATACACGGACGCCGCGCATCCGCCGGCCGGCACGCGCGCAGCCGGCGCGAACGCCGACATGATGGAAGAGTACTTCACGCAGCCGGTACTCGACGCGGTGCAGCGGCTGCGCCCGCTCGCGCAAGAGTGCGGCTGTTCCATTTCGCAACTTGCGCTCGCCTGGTGTTTGCGCCGGCCTGCGGTAAGCAGCGTCATCGTCGGCGCCACGAAAATCGAGCACGTGCGCGATAACGCGGCGGCAGGCGACCTTGACGCGGACCCGTCCGTGTTTACCGCGATGGACCGCATTCTCGAGCCGGTTGCTCCAACCGAACCTTACCTGGCATAAAAAAAATTAGGGTTGGCAATGGTGGAGACATTGCCAACCCGTCTTGCTGCACTCTACGAGGTACGGAGTCGAACGGGCTTCGTTGGTGGAGGACAACGCTTCCCGTTTTCCATCCGTATGATACACGTACCGTACGGATGAAACTTTAAAATTTGCTTAATTCCAGTTTTTCAAAATATTGCCGGCGCTCACTTTCGGCCCCCAACCGCTGAACGCGGAAGTGTCGGGACCGGTCGTCATCACTCGTGCGAGCGAGATCGTCGGACGCGCTTGCGATTCTTCTACCTGGATTTTTGCTTGCTGTTTCGCAGCGGTTTTCACAGTAAATTCCTTTTGTTTTAAACCTGGAACGCACACCCGTTCCATCCCGTACTCTACATCCGCATCTACCGCGCGCCTACAACTTTTGTTTCATGCGACTTTTCACAACGATCGCGCGCAATAAAGCATGACGGTTTCTTGTATTTTCGTGACAAATCACGTCATACGAAACACGTGAGTCGAAAGTACTGCATCTGCGCACACGGTGTGAGCTGTTACGCGGCAAGAGGCGGCAATCGTCACGCCGCATCGGGGGCAAACGTTTCTGCTTGGTGCCGGGACCCGCAGCCCAAGCAGCCGGATGCCCCCGTGCGCAGAATAGCGGCAAGGCCGGACCGAATAGACGTGAGAATCTCCCTCGAGGGCGAGGCTAGAAGGGAAGCGCTGATGACCAGGTATCGGTTTGGGCCGTTCCGGCTCGACAAAGAGCAGTTGACGCTTTCGTTGGGCGAAGCGCCGATGGCCCTCGGTCCGAAGGTGGTCGAGACGCTTCTGGCGCTTCTGGAGCACCCGGGAGAGGTGCTCGCCAAGGCCGAGCTGCTCGAGCGCGTCTGGCCCGAAGGCTTCGTCGAAGAAGCCAATCTGGCGCAGAACGTCTACGTCATTCGCAAGGCGCTGCGCCTGCACTGGGACTGCGACGCCATCGAAACGGTTCCGCGGCGCGGCTACCGGTTTACGGCACCCGTATCGGTCGAGCATTCGGAGCAGCTGCACACCGCCGCGCCCGTGCCCGTGGCCCCTTCGGTCTCCCGGCCGGCGCGCCGGTTCGGCCCCCTCGCCGCGATCGCGGCGGCAATCGCTTTGGGCCTGGGCTTGACCCTGGCCGGGGTTGCGCACTCGCGCACGCCCGCGCACCGCGCGGCGGCCGCGCTCAGTCCCGACGGCGCGCGGCTCTATGCGATGGGCAGGTTTTATTGGAATCAGCGCACCGCGCAGGGGGTTGCCAAGAGCGTCCGCTACTTCGAGCAGGTCGCCGCGACGGATAAGCGCGACCCGCGCGGCTATGCGGGTCTTGCCGTCGCCTACGCCATCGAAGGCGACTACGGGTATGGGCGGCTCGGAAAAGCGGCATCGTTCGCGCGCGCGAAGTCGTACGCGGATCACGCACTGGCGCTGGATCCGGATTCGGCGGAAGCGCATGCCGCGCTCGGACTGGTGGAAGTCAAGCAGCATCACGACACCGCCGCGCAGATAGAGTATCGCCGCGCGATCGCGCTCGATCCGTCGTACGCGCCGGCGCACCAGTGGTATGGAATGGCGCTCCTGCACGAAGGGCGCGGACAAGAAGCCTTTGATGAACTGCATCGCGCCGCGGTCCTCGATCCGGAATCCGTCGCGGCGACGGATTGGTTATCGGAGGCGGCCTACATGTCTCGCCATTACGCGCAGGCGATTCGTTACGCCCAGCAGGCGCTGGATCTTTCGCCGCAGCGCGTCGACGCCTATCAAGCCATGGGTATGGCGTACGAAGCGCTGGGCCAATATCATTCGGCGGTCGCGGCGTACGAGCAGTATGCCGACGGCTGCGCGCGCTGCCGCCCCGAAGCTGCCGCGCTGCTCGCGCACGTGTATGCCGCCTCGCACGATTACGCCGATGCGGCGGCGCAGCTGCGAATCGCACAGCAAGGCATGTCCCGGGACGCCGTCGATCCCGAAGACGTGATCACCGCGCTGGTTGCAATGGGACGGCGCAGCGAGGCGCTGCATATGCTGATGCGCGCGCAGCGATCGCAACTCGGCGGCATGATCGCGATCGACCCGCGCATGGATCCGGTTCGAGCCGACGCGCGCTTCCGGCCCTTCACGCAAGGCCCCGCATAATGCCGCGGCTGCCCGCGCTCGATGCGCCGGCCGCAAGCGATCTTCCCGACGGCAATTTGTTCGCGACGATCGCCGTTCGTCCGGAGGTCTGCCGGAGCGCAGCCCGGCACCTGCGCGCGATCTTGGAGTGCGGTACCGTAGCGCATGCGACCAAAGCGCTCTGCGCAGCGATGGTCTGTGCGGTGAACTTCTGCGAACCCGCGCTGATCGCGTACCGGCGTGAGGCGCGGGCCGCCGGTGTGAGCGTGGAAATGCTCAACGCGCTGTGGGATTTCGCTCGAAGCGACCTTTTCACGGACGGCCAAAAGGCCGCGCTTTCAACCGCGGTTGCGCTCACGCGCGAACCGCGCGGTTTGCCCGACCCGGTGTGGGGTCAACTGCGCGCGCACTACGATGACGGCGAAATCGTCGAGATTCTCGCGCTGATCGGAATGGTGAATTCTCTCAATCGCATGAGCAACGCGCTGCAAACCCAGATTACGCGGTAGCGGCGCGCGCGAGAACGCGTTCGGTCTTGATGAGCCGCGTGCCGGACCATTTGTCGCTCACGTAGACGCGCGAGAATGGGCTGAGCGGCACGATGTACCAGAACATCAGCAACAGCACCGTGTAGCGCCAAAACGCTTGGCCGAACGTGACTTTGCCGAAGTCCGACCGCACGAGCCGCAGGCCGGCGATCAGCATCCCCGGCGTCTGCCCGATGAGCGAGGTGAGCACGATGCTGTAGGCCAGAAAAAACATGACGAGTATTCCGCCGTTCGCTGCCAGGTTCACATGCCCGAACACGTAGACCGAACTGCGTTTGAGTTCTTCGGCAGGCGGCGAAACGATATTGAAAATCGCCGAAACGACGATGAGGTCGAGCATGAACGCCCAATACCGCCTCCACCAACCGGCGCAATCTTTCGGTTCGACCGTCGATTCGCCGCGCGCGACCACGTGCGCCGGTTCAGCCGCGCTGTCGCGAACGAAGTGTTCCTCGTGAATGCGGTAGAGGTTCGATTGCATGAACGTGCGCATCGCATCGACGCGCGTGGTGGCGTAGGGCATTGCGCCAAGCCACTCCCCCAGACGGAAAACGCTGTCCACTCCCATCTGTTGGTGCTGCCGGGCAAAGGCCTCATGGTCGATTTCGCGGGCGAAATGATGAAAGGACGCGACGGCAATCGCCCGCGTTGCGGCGTCGAGCGAACCGCAGCAGAGCAGGCCGACCCGATCGCAGGTGAGTTCCGTTTTACGCAGCCACGCGCCGAAAACGAGCGAGATGATGACGTTCTCGTTGCCGTTGATGCTCAAAAGAGAGGTAAAGCGCGTGTGGCCGGACGCGATGTGACCCAGCTCGCGGCCAATCATGAACGTCAGCTCGTCTTCGTTGAAATGCTCGATCCAATTGCAGGAGATGATGATCGAATACGGCTCCCCCAAGCCGACCGCGAGTACGGGGACGTTGTAGTCTTCACGGACGAAGACCAGCGGCATCGGCAGGCCCAGCGCCGCGGCGCAGCGTTTGACCACGCGGAACAGCTGCGGATTTTGAGATTCATGAACGCGAACGCTCGTGCCGATCAGCCGGCCGCGGCCCAGCGTGACGTAGACCATCGCGACGACGAGAAAGAGCGCCACCTGCGACATGCCGATCTCTTCATGAACGAAGAAGCCGATCGCGGCCGCCGCGGGCAGCGCGAGGATCAGCGTTACGTAAAACGCTAGGCGTTCGCCGCCGTACGCAAGGGAGAACGGTCCGCGAAAGAGGTCGGGCATGCCACCTTTATACCACGCCCCCCGTTACGCTTGACAACATACATTTCGCGATCCGCGACGTCGATCAAATCTTTTGGCGAGGCCGCGCAGTCGGGATAGACGGCAACCCCGATGCTCACGCCGACGCGGCAGTCCACTTGGCCGTCCAAGTGAAACGGAATCTCGAAGCTGCGGAGAATATTTCGCGCCGCCGCGAGCGCGTCTTCTTGTCCGGCGAGTCCGTCCAGCACGATGACGAATTCATCGCCGCTCATACGCGCGACCGTGTCGCCGGAGCGCACGTAGTGATTCAGGCGTGTGCCGATGAGCGCGAGCAGCTCGTCGCCGCAGCCGTGCCCGAACGTATCGTTGATGCGCTTGAAGTCGTCCACGTCGATGAACAGCACGGCGCACTGCGAGCCGTCCGCCTGCGATCGCGCCAGCGACGCGTGCAGCCGCTGCTCGAGCAGGCGCCGGTTGGGCAGTTTGCTGACGGGGTCGTAATGCGCCAGGCGCGAGAGGCGCGCTTCGGTGACTTTGCGGTCCGTGATGTCCAGGATGCTGCCGACGAACGCTTGAGCAATCCCCGCGGCGTCGTAGACGGTATGCATCTGCTCCTGAACGTGGCGAACCGTGCCGTCGGCGCGCAAAACGCGATGGTCGCAGCGGTAGCCCAGACCGGTAATCTCGCCCTCGCGAATCGCCGCCTCGATGCTCTGGGCGTCGTCCGGATGATCGTAAGCCCGCAGTTCGATTGGACCCTGCGCCGGATCGACGCCGACGATTTGATAAAGGCCGGCCGACCAGAGCGTACGCCCCGTCCGCAGCTCGGTGCGCCAGGTGCCGAAGCCGCACAGGCGCTCGACTTCCTCTAGCGCAGCCGCTTCCCAGCCCGATTTCCCGTCGCCCACACCCGGCGTCGCGCATCCACCCACCCCCGTGATCGCTCCGGACAAATCGCAAAGCGGCGCAAGGGCGATGCGCAGGCGCTCGCCGGCACGGTCCGTTTCGAAGGTCAGGTGTTCGCCTTCGAGCGCCCATTGGTGGGCAACCAGCATCATGCCGAACGGATCGTCCTCTTGCCAGAGTTCGCTTACATGCAGACGAGCGGGCGCGCCGTCCGGAAAGAGCAGATCGCGCAGCCGAGCCGATAGCGACGTTATCTGCAGATCCCCGCTCGCTACCCAGAGCAGGTCGTTGTCGTTCATGTCCCCGTTCTCCATGTAAGCCGAACTCTGCAAGCATCGTAGCGGTCCGGGTCGGTGCTCCACATCCGGGAAAACCCCTAATTCGGTGGAGGCAAGTGCTGCGCGCGACGAAATAGGGGGAGTCATGGGTACACCCCAGGCTGCGGCGCTCATAGGGCGGGCTGACGAACTCGATAAGATTCGCGAGTATTGCCGCGCGCTGGCCGCGGGGAACGGCGCCCTCGTTCTGCTCGACGGCGACGCGGGAGCCGGTAAAACGCGGCTGCTGCACGAGATTCTGAAGCCTCCGTTTCTGCCGCGGGGCTATGTTGCGATCTCCTCCGGCGCGCTCGATTACGCACGTGCGCCGTACGCGCCGATTCGCGACGTGCTCGTCGCGCTCGACAAGTTGTATCCCAAAGTCCTGGCCAACGATACGGCGCTCGCGCAGCGCCTGCGGCCGGTGCTCGATTTCACGCCGCTCGAGCACGCGGGGGATGACGGCGCCGCACGGCGTCGTCTGCTCGATGCGTTCGTCGGCGCGCTGCATAAGTACGCGGCCAATGCGCCGCTCGTGCTCGCGGTCGAAGACGTGCATTGGATCGACCGCGCGTCGGCCGACGTGCTCATGCATACGGCGCGCGATCTCAGCGTGCTGCGCGCCTTGGTTTTGGTGACTTATCGCGGATCGGAAGCGGGAGAACGGCCGGAGTCACGCGATCTCATTGCGCAGCTCTCGCGCTCCGCCGCCAAACTGCAGATCAAACCGCTTTCCACCAGCGATGCGATGCTGCTGATCCAAGACGTCGTACCTTCGAATTTGCCGATTGGCGTTCGGCGCACGATTTGCGAATTGGGTCAGGGGAATCCCCTGCTGCTCATCGAGCTCGCGCGGCATGCCGCGGACAACCCCGATTCGTTGAACGGTACGCTTCCGGTATCGTTGCAGTCGCTCGTAAACGATCGCCTCGCACGCTTCGACGAACGAGACCGCGATCTGCTGCGCGTCTGTGCGGCGATGGACGCGTTCGAACCGGCTGCGGTTGCGGAAATCGCGCAGGCTCCGGTTTCCGCGGTCATGGCTACGCTTCGCAAGGCGCGCACGGCGGGAATAGTCGTCGAAGCGCCGGGGTCGCGCGAGAAGTTCTTGTTTCGCCATGCCTTGATCCGCCGGGCGATCACCGGGGAATTGCTCGTTATCGAAATTGCCGCGCTGCACGCGCGAATCGCGCGCCGATTGGAGGCGCAAGAACTCTCGAACGAGCGGAACGCCCGGCTCGCGTATCACTACTGGATGGCGGGAGAACGCGAGAACTCGCGGCGTTTCAATGCCTTGGCGGCGCAGGCCGCTGCTGCCGTGTACGCGTACGACGACGCCGCGATGCTGTACGAGCGCGCCGTGGAAGGCGCGTTGCTCGATGAGACCTCGCACGCACTCCATGTCGAGCTCGCGCAAACGTACGTCGCGGCGGGCCGGTATCGGCAAGCGATGGAAACGTACCGCCGCCTTTTCCTATACGCGCGCGAACACATCAGTCCGAATGAGGCGGCGCGCATCGCGATAGATCTTTCGCGGTGCTGCTACCATGCGCTCGACGACGAGGGCGCGACATCCGCGCTTAGCGATGCTCTGGCGATACTCGACGAGCGGGCCAACCCCGAGCTCGCATTTGAATTGCACGGGCTGCTCGGATGGTACGCCGTGCACAGGCGCCAGCTGGAAGAAGCGGACGCGGCGTTGCAGCGCGCGGAAACCCTGCTTCAACACGGGTCTGCGGTGCCTCGGGTGCGTTTTCACGAGGCCCGGGCGGCGCACGAAGTGCATGCGA
Organism: Vulcanimicrobiaceae bacterium; assembly: GCA_035713505.1. Taxonomy (GTDB): domain Bacteria; phylum Vulcanimicrobiota; class Vulcanimicrobiia; order Vulcanimicrobiales; family Vulcanimicrobiaceae; genus DATGJX01. The sequence goes on from DASSZL010000185.1 coordinate 7,277, forward strand.
AAGGCGGCGGCGCTTGGCGCGAGCATCTCGAACGTGCGCTTGACACGGCCCGCCGGCTCGAACCGAAAGAGCAGGTGCGCAGATTTCTCAACGCCATCGCGCTTTCCGTAGCATCGGAGATTGACGCCTTCGACTATGCGCTCGATCTCATCGCGGAACTCAAAGGCATCGTTGCCTCCAACGCCGGCCTGGATCACGAATCGTATCTGGATACGGCAGCGTGGATCACATTTACGTGCGGACGGCTGGTCGAAACGCGCGAGCTCATCGACGCGCTGCTGCCGTATGTTAACGACGCGCCGATCTATGGGTTTCGCGTTGCGTCCGTGGGAATACCGCTCGGGCTGCGAACGGGCGATGATCTGCTGCTTCACGCATGCATGAGACCTCGTGTACTGCACGATGCATTCGCGTCGAAGCGGGAACAAGTCTTTGGCCCCGTTGCAACCGCCGTCGCCGAACACATGCTTGCACAGGGGCGATCGAGTGAGGCAGCAGCGCTAATAGAGCGAACGATGCACCGCTTGACCGAAACCGGCAACAACTTCGACTTACTGATCATGGCCGCGCGCACAGGGTCGGATGAGGTCGCGAAACGGGCGGAACAACTGCTGGCTCCGTGGCAAGAGCGCAGCCGCAGCGGGCGCGCGTGCATGATGATGGTGCGGGCGTACCGCTGCAAATCAGCCAGGCGCGTAGAGTACGCGCAAGACGCAGCCCGTGCATTCGAGGATCTGCGCTGGCCGCTTCACCGCGCCCAAGCACTCGAACTGGCGGGGGAGGCGGAGCCGGCGCTGACGGTTTATCGCCAGTGCGGCGCGGCCGCCGAGGTTTTGCGTATCGAACGGCGCATGCAAGGCGCGAACGGCAATGGTCTCTCGAGGCGCGAGGTGGAGGTCGCGCAGCTCGTCGCCGAGGGCAACAGCAATCGCGCTATAGCGGAGCGGCTGGTGTTGAGCGAGCGCACCGTGGAGAACCACATCGCCTCCATCTTTACTAAGCTAAATGTTCGTTCACGCGTTGAGATCGCCTCATTCATGACGCGGGAAAAGGCGCAAAGCGCCTCGTAGAGGTTACAAGCAGCCGAGCCGGCTCTTGCTACAAAGGGGAACACGATGTTCGCAATGCTCCGAATCCAGCCTCACGGACCGACTCCCGACGAGGCGCCCGACGACGACCGGGCTGAGGAAGACGACGAAAAGTAAACCCTACACCGCGTGCGGCTGCAAACGACCTTGCAGCCGCCGCCATATCAGGGCAA
>DASSZL010000186.1:0-11931 GCA_035713505.1 Vulcanimicrobiaceae bacterium
GGTTGGTGACCCCGAGCGCCTGCGCGATCTGCCCGGGCGAGAGGCCGTACGCGGCGAGCTTCACCGGATCCAGCGTTACGTTGACTTCGCGCTGCAAACCGCCGTACGTATCGATGGTGGATACGCCCTCGATTGGACGGATAGCGTCGATGAGCCGCTGCGCCGCCAAGTTCAGCTGGCCGCGGTTATACGCCGAACCGTGAAGCGTGAGAACGACGATTGGAATGTCGTCCACGGAAAGCGGCGTGATCTGCGGCTGCGAGGCGCCGGGCGGCAGCTCGTTCAAATGCGCGAACACCTGGTCGTACAAACTGACGAACGATTTCGTCGGATCGTCGCCCACGTGAAACAAGACGGTCATGATGGAGACGTCTTGCGTCGAGGTCGCGTAGATGTGTTCGATGCCCGGAACTTCCTGCAGAACGCGTTCTCCGCGCTCGGTGACCAGACGCTGAACTTCTTGCGAGGACGCACCCGGATACCGCGTCACGATCAGCGCCGCAGGCATGGTTATCTGCGGATTCTCTTGGCGCGGGGTTTGGAAAATGGCGAGCAGTCCCCAGACGCAGATCGCGATGACGATCGCGGGCGTGAGTTTGGATTGCAAAAAATACCGGGCTATGCGCCCCGCGGTATTTTGTTTATGCATCAGCGAACCACCGCGACTGCCGCGCCGTCCGTCAAGCGCGAGACGTTCGTCACGACGACGCGCGAGCCGGACCGCAGGCCCTGCACTTCGACCGCGCGGTCCGTGGTCGCGCCGGTCTGCACGGGCACGAACGATGCCGTCTGCTCGCGCACGACGAAGACCCCCGATTGTCCCGCGCGCGTTACGAGTGCGGAAAGCGGAACGCTCACGCCGTTATGCGGCGCACCGGGGATGCTCACCCGGGCGAACATGCCCGGCAAGAGTCCGGCGCGCGGCGCTATTCCAATCTTCACCGTCGCCGAACGCAATGCGGCATTCTGTGATGGAACGACTGCGCGAACCCTCGCCGGCACTCGCTCGCCGCCCAGCGCGTCCACGCGGACTGCAAGTGCGCTTCCGGGGAGGAGCGCGGCGGCGTCATCTTCGGGAAGCGCGGCATCGAGTTCGAGATCGGACGTGTCCTGGATCGCCGCGACCGGGCTGCCGGGCCCGACGACGGCGCCCGGTTCAGCGAACTTCTGCGTGACGATGCCGGAATACGGAGCGGTGATCGTCGTGTTCTGGAGCGGAACCGCGGCAGCCGCGACGCCGGCTTGCGCTTGGGCGGTCATGCCGGCCGCCGCGCTCAAACCCGCTTGCGACTGAGCCACACCGGCTTGCGCGGCGGCGAGGTTCGATTGCGTTTCATCCTGCTGCTGCTTCGAAATCGCGCCTTCGGCGTAGAGGACCGACATGCGGCGCGCGGTTACTTGCGCGAGCTGCAGACGGCTTTGCGCTTGCGCGACTTGCGCCTGCGCGGCGCGCTCACTGTCGGCCGCGGCGCCCGCTCCCGCGCGTGCGCCTGCGAGCTGCGCGCCATATTGCGATGCATCGATTTGCGCGATGACCTCGCCCGCCGATACGCGATCGCCGACGCGAACGTTCATCGAAACCACGCGGCCGGCCGCCGCCGCGCCAAGCGTCGTGCTATGTACGGCCGCAAGCGTCCCGGACAATTCGACAGGCGTCGAAAATGACGAAGATTTTGCCAGGCTTACGGTGACGGGAATCGACGGGTCCTTTGCGGCCGCCTGATGTCCGCCGCAGCCCGCCAAAAGAGAACCGGCGGCGATCGCCGCCAGAGCAAATGTTTTACGCATGAGGCGACTGTTCACCAAGCTTCGGAAACGCGAGGGCGATGAGGTTGGACATCAGGCACCAGCCGGTGAGCGTGGACTGAATCAGATTTACGCCCACGAAAACGGTGAGCAGCAGCCACCACTCACTTACGGATACCGCGAGCGCGACGCTGAGCAAGATCATCGTTCCCGCGACCGCTCGGACGTAGCTTTCAATCCGCCAGCCGCGCGAATGCGCCGGCCGGCCCAGTTCGGAAAACTGAAAGTGACTATTCATATATCTTTCCTATACCATACCCCCTAGGGTATTGCAAGAGGCGCCGCCGCGCCGTATAGTTGGCCCATGGCAACGCACCGTAAGACGACCGCCGCGCAGCCCCGCCGCGGCCGGCAGGAACTGCAGCTGAGCGAGGACGTCGTGGACCAAATCCAAGGGCGGCTGCGCCGCGTGGAGGGACAGATCGCCGCGATTCAGCGCATGATTGCCGAGCGGCGCGACTGCCACGCGATCGCGCAGCAGATGTCCGCGGCGCGAGCGGCGCTCGATCGGGCGGCGGTTCAGCTCATGGCACAGAGCATGGCGCAGTGCCTGCGGCCGAACGGAGTGGTGGACGAACACGAGCTCACCAACCTCACTGAGACCTTCATCAAACTCTTGGCTTAGCGTAGTCCCGCGCCGTGATGGCCTGGTGAAAGTTCCGGGAAGGCGGGAATCGAAAAAGGCCGCGGACGTGTCCCCGGCCTTTTTTTTGAGCGCTCCTTTTGCGTTAAGGCTGGCGCTGAACCGGCAGCGTCCACCAGAGCATGTACCGCCAGGCAGGCGTGCTGTTCTGCGCGATACCCGCTTCGGCGAAGAAGTGCAGATAGCGCGCTATGTGGTACGAGAAGTCGACGTTGCCCGACTGAGCCACCGTTCCCATGCCGTCATTCGTAAACTCCTTGCGGATTGAGAGTAGGCCTTGACCTGCGGGCGAATCCGGCTGGTGGTTGAAGATCGACTCGTACAACTCGAAGGTAGCGGCGTTGCTGCCCACGGATTGGAACGAGTTGTCGGGGTTGTTGTCGTTGTTCATCTGGTACATCACCAGAACGCCGGGAACGTATCCGACCGGATCGCGCTGAACATAGGCTCCATACGTGCGGTATTGATCGGTGGGGCCTTCGGCGAGCGGGAAACTGCCGCGCGACCCATAGAGGCCGTATTCGAGCGGCTGCTGCGGATCGGCATGCGCGAGTTTCCATTGGATGGTTTTATCCGTGTCGTTTTGAAAATCGCCCGAGCCATTCCAGCCGAGAGAGCTTCCGAGCCATGCGACTTCCGCGTCCGTGGATCCGTGCACATAAGCAAGTTTCGCGCCCCAGCGGTTGGCGTCGGTCTGATATGCGTGCTCGCCTACCGTGATTTCCGGCGTCGCGAAGCCCGAGAGGTCCGTCCACATGCTCCATGGCGAGGGGCCGGGCGCCGTAATGTACCCGACGAACGCATGGCCGTCTTTGTGGAACAGATTGTTGTAGGCTACCCACAGGGTGTCGAGATCACCCGCTTGATCGTTTTGCTGGACCCATGACTGCGCGTGATAGGTCCATTCGTCGCCCATCGCGCCCGCCGCGTGAATAGCGAGGTTTCCGAACTCAACGTGATGCGGTTTGGTGGGATCCTGCGTGTCGTACCAGGTGTTCTCGCCGACCCAAAGCGGATTAGCACGCCGCAAAACGTGCGGGTCGAGCGAGGCGTATCCCGTGCGTTGAACGTAGCGCCCGTACGCGTTGAGAATCGGCACTTGCGTATGGCAGACGTTGCACTGCATGCCGTAGGCTTGCGCGAACGGAGGCATGGCATCGGCGCGCGCGGCGAAACCGAAGGTTAATGCCGCGATCGCCGCGAGACCGATGTACAGTTTTCTCATTCGCCGCCGACCTCGACTTTGACCGTCAGCTTCATGTTCGCGTGGCCGGGCCCGCAGACGATTTCACACGGCAGCGTATACGTGCCGGCTTTCTTGGGGGTAACCTCGACCGTCACGAATTTTCCGGGCGTGATGGTCGTGAGCGGAATGCCGAGATCGTCGGACTTGATGCCGTGTACGCCCTCGGTGGATGTGAGACGCAGCGTCGTCGTTTCGCCGACGTGCAGGGTGATGGTGGAAGGGGTGAATTTCCAGTTCGAAGCGACGATATCGATGCTCGGATGCGCCGGCGCCGGTTTATAGGCGAAGGCGAAAACAAGTGCGACGACCGCCGTGACGACCGCGACAACCCGTAAGAATGAAGTCACTGTAAAGAACCTCCGACAGATGTGAACGGTACGTTCACAGCCTATCGGGCTCTCGGTAAGGCTTCGGGCAGAAGTGCGGCGGGAACTGGGAAGAAGCAGGGAAGGATTGACGTTTGTCGCAGGCTACGCGTTCGCGTACGCGGCTTCGGCGTGCTGCGTGAGATCCAGACCCGCAAGTTCTTCACGAGCCGAGACGCGCAGCGGCACGAAGCGCATCACGACGAGAAGAATTCCGTACGTTGCGCCCGCACTGTACATCGCAACCGCACAGACCGCGGCGATCTGCGCGAGAAACTGATGAACGTTTCCGCGGAGCAGTCCGTCCGCCGCGAATATGCCGGTCAGGAGCGCGCCCGCGGCGCCGCCGACCCCGTGAATGGGAAACACGTCGAGCGCATCATCGATGCGCAGGCGCTCGCGCATCCGGACCGCCGTGTAACAAACCACGCAGGCAATGGCGCCAATCGCGACGGCTTCGCCCGGCGTGACGTATCCGGCGGCGGGCGTGATTGCAACTAGGCCGCAAAGCGCACCGGCAATCGCGCCGCTCACGCTCGGAGCACCCCGAAGCCGCCACGCCAGCGCCATCCACACCAGGCCTCCCATTGCTGCGGCGGCGTTCGTATTCACGAAGGCGATCGCCGCGACGCCGTTTGCCGCCAGAGCGCTGCCTGCATTGAATCCGAACCAGCCGAACCAGCACAGCGCCGCGCCGAGCAAAACCATCGTGATATCGTGCGGCTGATCCGTGTCGTCGACGGCGCGCAGCCGCGGCCCGAGCATCCACGCCGCAACGAGCGCCGCTACGCCTGAGGAAACGTGCACGACCGTGCCGCCCGCGAAATCGAGCGCGCCGATTCGCGCAAGCCAGCCGCCTTGCCCCCAAATCCAATGCGCGATGGGATCGTATACGAGGGTCGCCCAGAGCAAGCTGAACAGCACGAACGCGCTAAACCGTTTGCGCTCCGCGAAACCGCCCGTGATCAGCGCCGGTGTGATGACGGCGAACATCATTTGAAACAGCGCGAACGCCGCGTGCGGGATCGTCGGCGCGTACGCTGCGTACGGCTGCGCTCCGACGTGCGCGAGACCGAACCACGAGAGACTGCCGATGATCCCCAAACCGTGAACGTCCGGGCCGAACGCAAGCGTGTATCCCCACAGCACCCATTGCACGCTGATTAGACACAGGATGAAAAAACTGTGCATCAGCGTCGAAAGCACGTTTTTGCGGCGTACCAGACCGCCGTAGAAGAAGCCGAGCGCCGGCGTCATCAGCATGACCAGTGCCGCGCTCATCAGCACCCAGGCGGTATCTCCGGCGCGAACGTGCTCCATGTACAAACGATAGTGCATGCAACCGGCGCGCGCATTAGACGGCGCATCAACGCGCAGGCGGGTTCGTTCGACAGATGGATAGAACGTGCAGCCAGCGATGACGAGAAGCGATGGACGCCGGCCGGACCAGCTGCGCCCGGTGACGATTGAACCCGACTATTTGAAATACGCCGAAGGCAGTTGCCTCATCTCCGTAGGCCACACGCGCGTCCTGTGCGCCGCGACGATTGATGACAAGGTTCCGCCGTGGATGAAGGGCCGCGGCACGGGGTGGGTTACGGCGGAATACGCGATGCTTCCGCGGGCAACTCAGGAACGCACCCAACGCGAGGCGGCCAAAGGCCGCTTGGGCGGGCGCACCCACGAAATCCAGCGCATCATCGGACGCGCGCTGCGCGCGGTGACGGACATGGCCAAGCTCGGCGAGCGGACCGTTTGGCTCGACTGCGACGTGCTGCAGGCGGACGGGGGCACCCGGACCGCCGCCGTGACCGGCGCATGGGTCGCCTTGGCGTTGGCGCTGCGCACTAGGGCGCTCGACCCGAAGGACCGCGTGAAATGGCCGCTTTCGGGCCAAATTGCGGCCACGAGCGTCGGCATTGTGGCCGGCCATCCGCTGCTGGACCTGGCGTACGACGAGGATAGTCGCGCCGAAGTGGATATGAACGTCTTTATGACGGACGCGGGGAAGTTCACGGAACTGCAGGGCACCGCGGAAGCGACGCCCTTCAGCCGCGAGGAGTTGGACAAGTTGCTCGCGCTGGCCGAGGGCGGCGTCCGGCAGTTGCTGGAAATCCAGCGTTCGGTTGTCGATGGCCGAGGATAGCCTGCGCGCCCTCGTGGGCCGGGTCGCCGAGTTTTACGTCACCGACAAAGCGATGAAGGCCGCGCAGAAGAAGATCGAAGCCGCTTTGCAGGCGGGTACGGTCGACGAGCGCACGCAAGACGAGTATCTCGGCGCGGTCCGGCGGTACTTCGCGGGCTTCGAAAGGGAGGCGCGCGCGCACTTGCGCGAGGTCGACAAGCGGCTGGAACAGGTCAACCAAGTGCACTTCAATTTGACGGCGGAACGCGGGGTCGCGGTTCGCCGGATTGAGGCCACGCAGAACGTGCTTGCGGAGTTGGAGCGTGTCGGGAACCTTGAACGACGCTGAACACGCGGCGGAGATCGTCGAACGCGCCGGCGTGCGCGGTCTCGAAGGACTCGGCCGCAAAGTCAACTCGTTTTTCGAATACATTGGCGGCGTTACCGCGCTCGGGGGCGAGGCGGCGGCGACGATTGGCCGCCTGCGCATTCGCTTCGCCGAGACGGTGAACCAGTGTTATCTGCTGGGATACCAGTCGCTGGTCATCGTCTTGTTGACCTCGCTCTTCACCGGCATGGTGTTCTCTTTGGAATCCGCCGTGCAAGCCGTGCAATACGGGTTCGGCAACTTCGTCGGCGGTATCGTCTCGTACACGAACGTGCGCGAATTAGGCCCGATGCTCACTGCCGTCGTGGTCGCCGGCCGCGTCTGTGCCGCCATCGCCGCGGAAATCGGCTCGATGGTCGTCACCGAGCAGATCGAGGCGCTGCAATCGCTGGGCCTGGCGCCGGTGCGTTTTCTGGTCGTGCCGCGTTTGCTCGCGCTCATGATCATGCTGCCGCTGCTCACCGTGTTCGCGGACGTCATCGGCGTGATGGGCGGCCAATGGATCGCGCACGCGCAGGCGCATATCAGTTACGACGATTTCATGTCGTCCGCGCGCCAGACGATCGGCTTTGAGGACGTGGTCAAAGGGTTGTTCAAGTCGGTCATCTTCGGCATCGTGATCGCGCTGGTCGGGTCATATCAGGGGCTGACGACGAGCGGCGGTGCGGCGGGCGTCGGTAAATCGACGACGAGCGCCGTCGTGACGTGCATCATTTTGATCTTCATCCTCAACTTCATGATGTCGTACTTCCTGTACGGCGGGGGCTGATGGAGAAGAACGTTATCGCGAGGCTCGACGACGTCACCCTGAAGTACGGCGATCGTGTGGTCCTTCGGAATTGCAGTCTCGACGTCGTCGAGGGAGCCATCACCTGCATTATCGGCCTTTCGGGCGCCGGCAAGTCGACGATTTTGCGCTTGCTCGACGGTTTGCGCAAACCGGACGCCGGACACGTCTATGTCCGCGGCCAGGACATCTGCCACATGCGCGAGAGCGATCTCATCGAAATGCGCACGAAGATCGGTTTTTCGTTTCAATTCGCCGCGCTGTTCGACAGCATGACCGTGGGCGACAACATCGCGCTGCCGCTGCGCGAGCATACCTCGCTGAGTGAAGAGGAGATTCGCGAGGTCGTAATCCACACGCTGGGCAGCGTCGGGCTGGAGCACACCTACGAGAACATGCCCAGCGAACTCTCGGGCGGAATGCTCAAGCGTGCGGGCTTCGCCCGCGCCGTGGTGACCAATCCCGACTTGGTCCTCTACGACGAGCCGACCACGGGACTGGACCCGATCGTCACCCACTTGCTCACGGACACCATCAAGCGCCTGCGCCAGCAACTGAGCGCGACTGCCGTCGTGATCTCGCACGATCTGCAGTCCATCTATATGATGGCGGACTACGTGGCGATGCTCTTCGAGGGTGCGATCATCGAGTACGGTACGGTGGACCAGGTCCGAAAGTCCGCCAACCCCATCGTCCAGCAGTTCTTACAGGGATCGGAAGTAGGGCCGATCCCGTTATGAGGGAATACGCCAGATAATGTCCAGACAAGCGCAATTGGGCCTGTTCGCGCTCATCGCACTCGTGCTGCTCTTCGGCGTCTTTTACGTCATCACCGACTTCGGAACGCGCCACAGCGGCTACCGCGTGGGCGTGCGCTTCGCGTCCGCCGCGGGGCTTCCGACGGGCGCGCAGGTGTTCTTCAGCGGCGTGACCGTGGGAACGGTGGACCAAGTCCAATTGCTGCCGGACAACAGCGTGGACGTCATCCTCGCGATCCAGAACGGGATCAACATTCCGAAAGACTCGAAATTCCTGATTCAGGCGCCGCTGACCGGAACGCCGAACATGATCATCGTTCCTCCGGTTCCAAAGCCGCTGCCGCCCGGGTACGGCGCAACACCGCTGCCGAGCGTTGCCATTTTGCCGCATCGCGTTCTGCCCATCGACCAGCAGCCCATCGGTATCGCGAGCCCCACAATCGCGGACTTGCTGCAGCAAGGCCAGGGTGAGGTGCGCCGCCTGGATTCGATGCTTGCCACACTGGAAGATCGTGAGCCCAAACTGCTCAATACGCTGCAGACGGCGCTCGTGAACGTGGACGACATGACCACGCAGCTGCGCGGCACCATCGCGGACGTTTCCGGAACGATGGAATCGACGATGCAGCAGGCCGGCGGGCACATCGTCGACATGACGGCGACGCTCGACGACACGATGAGCCGCAACCAGTACAAGATCGACACGCTGCTCGCGACGCTGAACAGCACCGCGATCGCGCTGAACAAGTCGATGGATCAACTCGCGAGTTTGACCGGCGATCCGCGCTTGAAGACCAACCTCATCTCGACGACGACAAACATACGCGATCTCACGGGCAACATTGCCGGACTGACCAGCGATTTGCGCACCGTCACCGGCAACCCGCAAACCCAAGCGCAGCTTCGCGATACCGTGGCGAATCTCGATGCGACGATGCAGAAGGCGGATTCGCTGCTCGGCACGCTGGGCGGTCAAAGCCGCGTCTATGGCGTGGACGCCGGCGCGACGCCGTATCCGATGCCGCAGGGACCCAACAGCCTGCCGCCGCCGGGAACGCAGACGCCCGCTCCGCCCGGGAAAGCGGGATTGAAAGCCGGCCTTTCCAAGATGCTCGGCAATCTGGTCCAAGTGCAGGCGCGTCTGAGTTACTTGAACGCGCAGTCGGTAAGGGGACCGAGCCCGCTGCTCGGCAGTGACCGCGGTCCGCAGGCGGACTTGAACGTGATCGCGCTTCCGAACGGCAGCGTGAGCGGCATGTTCGGAGCGAACGACATCGGCGGCAAGACGACGTGGAATCTGGCCGCGACCAAAAAATTCGGCGGCCTGCGCCTTGGCGGCGGGGTGCTCTACTCGCAGTTCGGCGTGCTGGGATCGTACAACGCCGGACGTCTTGGTGCCCAGACGCGCATCTACGATCTGCGCCGTCCCACGTTCGACATCTACGGGAATTTCAACGTCACTCAGTGGGCCAAACTCTTTCTGGGCCAGCGCGACGCGACACGAGCGGATCGCCGCACCGTCTTCGGATTGCAGCTCCAGTTCTAATCCCGTGATTCCCTATAGCGACGAACGGCGCCCGGCGGTATTCGCGGGCGCCGTTTGGCTGTTGATCGCGGCGAACGTCTACGTGTTTTATCTCGAACTCACGGCCGTCAATCCCGCCAAATTCATCGAGTTCTTCGCGCTCATTCCGTACGATGTCACGCACGCGGTTCAGCTGCCGTATCCCTCGCCGCATCCGTACCATTTGACGATGCTCACCTCGATGTTCTTGCACGGCGGCTACGCGCATATTTTTTTCAACATGCTCTTCCTGGCGGTCTTCGGACCGCGCATGGAGCGGTATTTGGGTCACCTGGGCTTCGTCGTCGTGTATCTGCTCTGCGGCGTCATGGGCGGCGTCGCGCAGATCTGGGCCGCGCCATACAGCCACGTACCGGAGATCGGCGCATCAGGCGCGATTGCGGGCATTTTGGGCGCGTACATCGTCACATACCCCACGGCGAAGATCGACACCGTCACGCCGATCGGCTGCTTTCCGCTCTTTCTGCGTCTGCCCGCCGTCGCGTTTATAGGCATCTGGGCGTTCCTGCAGTTCTTCCTGGGCTTTGAAACGTTCGACCCGCACGCGAACGCGGGCGGCGTTGCCTACTTCGCGCACATCGGCGGATTTTCGACGGGCGCGATTCTCATCGGATTCTACGGCTTGTTTGCCAGACGGGACCGCGGTGGGCCGCCGCGAAGTGCGCGGTGATGGATCAAGGAAAGATGCGCGTCGGCATCATCGGTTCGGGGGCGATGGGAACGCTTTTCGGCTACCACCTGGCCTCGACGTGCGATGTGACGATGCTGGACAGCAATCGGGCACTTCTCGATGAAATCGAACGCAGCGGCGGTTTGAGCGTCAACGACGCGCCGCCGCGCAGCGTGCGCGTGGGCCGCGCTTCGCGCGAGCTCTACGGATCGAACGTCGTCTTTCTTTTCGTCAAGGCGGTCGACACCTTGCGCGCTCTGCGGCCGTTCGCCGGCGAGCTGAGCCCATCGACGCCCATCGTCTCGCTGCAGAACGGCGTGGGCAACGAGGATGCGATCAAGACCGCGCTGGGGGGCGCGGTGCCCGTCGTCCTCGGCATTACGACCGAATCGTCCCTAACGGTCGCGCCGGGACGGGTGCGCAGTTCCGAGCAAGGCAATACCATCATCGGCTCGGGCGGCGCCGCGCCGGCAACCTCGCGCAGCGTGGCCGAGCTGCTGATGAAAAGCGGTATGCGAGCGACGGTCGTGTACGACATCCGCCCGCACCTTTGGGGCAAACTCGTCGCCAACGCCGCAATCAATGCGGTGAGCGCGCTGCTCGATTGCGAATCCGGCGACATCCTCAAAGACCCGAATGCCGCGCGGCTGGCCGAAGCTCTTGCGGAAGAAGCCGCGGAAGTTGCGGCGGCGCTGAAGATAAATTTACCGTTCGCCAATCCCTGGCAGTACGTCGCCGAAGTGATCGCGATCGGCGCGGACTCGAAGAGCTCGATGGCGTTCGATTTGGAATCCGGGCATCCGAGCGAAATCGATCACGTCAACGGCGCGGTCTGCGCGGCGGGGCGGCGTACCGGCGTGGCAACCCCCTACAACGACGCCATGGTGCGGCTCATTAAAGCCAAGGAGGCGATGGCCGCAAAGGGGCGCGCTCCCGCGAGCGTTTGATGAGCCGCTCGCATCCGCTGCTTGCGCTCATCTACGACCCGATCATGTGGATGGCCGAACGCCGCGCGTTCGGCCGGTTTCGCGGCGAATTGCTGAGCGAACTGCACGGCGACGTGCTCGAAATCGGCGCCGGCACGGGGCGAAACTTCGGGTATTATCCGCGCGATGCAAATGTGTTTGCGCTCGAGCCGGACCCCGCGATGTACGCGCGCGCCCAAAAGCGCATACCTCCCGGCAAACCCGCGGTTCTGCTCGAACTCGCGGGCGATGAACGGATGCGCTCGCTGCCGGCGCAATCGTTCGATGCGATCGTGTTCGCGCTCGTGCTTTGCTCCATCGACGAACCGGACAAAACCTTGGACGAAGCTCGCCGCCTGCTGCGCCCCGGCGGCAAACTCGTCCTGTTCGAACACGTGCGTTCGCATGGTGCGCTTGGGGTCTGGCAAGATCGGCTGCAGCCCATGTGGGGCCGCATCTCCGGCGGCTGCCGTCTCAATCGCGAAACGCGCGCCATGGTTGAGAACGCGGGTTTCAATGCCTTCGCGCTCCATAACGAGAAAATCGCCGGCGGAATCGTGCGCGACGTATTGGTGGGCTTCGCCGAGCCAACC
>DASSZL010000187.1:0-6157 GCA_035713505.1 Vulcanimicrobiaceae bacterium
GTACCTCTCCGTCGACCCGGCCATGCGGGGCTGGATGAGCGATCGCAAGTCGTACATGCCGCCGGTAAAAATCGGCGAGGTCATGCGCGCGCTCGGCGTCGGCCGAGTCGTGCGTTCGAATCATCCGGATTTCTCGGAGGGCGATTGCGTCAGCGGAACGCTCGGCGTTCAAGAGTACGCGTGCGTGCGCGCCGACGCGGTGTTCAAGGTCGATCCGGCGCTTGCGCCGCTGCCCAAATATCTCAGCGTGCTCGGCATGACCGGCATGACCGCGTACTTCGGCTTGCTCGAGGTCGGCAAAGCGCAATCCGGCGACACGGTGGTGGTTTCCGCTGCGTCGGGCGCCGTCGGCTCGGTTGTGGGGCAAATCGCGAAAATCAAAGGCTGCCGCGTCGTCGGTATCGCGGGCGGCCCGGAGAAGTGCCGGTACATTTGCGATGAATTGGGGTTTGACGCCGCAATCGATTACCGTGCAGACAACGTGTATGCGAAGCTGCGCGAACATTGCCCGAACGGTATCAACGTTTATTTCGACAACGTCGGCGGCGAGATACTGGATGCGGCTCTTGCGAATCTGGCAATGCACGCGCGCGTCGTTATCTGCGGCGCTATTTCGCAATACAACGAACAAAACGCCGTGCGCGGGCCGGCCAACTATATGTCGCTGCTCGTCAACCGCGCGCGTATGGAAGGTTTCCTGGTTTCCGACTATACCGCCCGCTATCCGCAAGCGGTGCGCGAGATGGCCGGATGGCTTCGCGAAGGCAAATTGCGCTCACATGAAGAGATCGTCACGGGCATCGAGCGCTTTCCCGAGACGCTGCTGCGCCTGTTTACGGGCGAGCATCTCGGCAAACTCCTCGTCCAGGTTGCGACCTGAAGTTTCGAGGACCTTTCCGGCATGGTTTGAACAGGACGCTCGTTATGGCGAAGCGATGAACGGCAGTCCTACGATAATTCAAGGCGGCATGGGTGTCGGCGTTTCCGGCTGGCAACTCGCCGGGGCGGTTTCCGGGCTGGGCCAACTCGGCGTGGTATCAGGTGCCGCGCTCGATCAAATTTTCGCCCGGCGCCTCCAGGACGGCGACCCGGGCGGTCACATGCGGCGCGCCGCGGCGCATTTTCCTTTCCAAGAGCTGATCAAACGCGTCTGGAAGAGCTACTATCTTCCGAACGGCAGAGCGGCGAATCAGCCCTACAAGACGCTGCCGATGCCCTCCAAGCAGAGCCACCCCAAGACCCAGATCCTCTGCATGGTCGGCAATTTCGTCGAGGTGTTCCTGGCGCGCGAGGGGCACGGGAACCCCGTCGGCATCAATTATCTCGAGAAGATCCAGTTCCCGCATCTCGCGTCGATTTACGGCGCGATGCTCGCCGGCGTCGGTTATATTTTGATGGGCGCGGGCATCCCGCTGAAAATCCCGGACGTCATCGATCGTCTTATCAAGCACGAGCCGGCTACGTATCCGCTGACGGTCACCGGAGCGCAGGACGGCGACGACACCACGATCCGCTTCGATCCAAGAGCGTTCATGGAACACGATCTGCCCGAGCTCAAACGGCCGAAATTCATGGCGATCGTCGCTTCGAACACGCTTGCCGCGGCAATGGTGAAGAAGACCGGCGGACGCGTCGACGGCTTCGTTGTCGAAGGGCCGACCGCGGGCGGACACAACGCACCCCCGCGCGGCAAACTGCAGATCAACGATAGCGGCGGCGTGATATACGGAGAGCGCGACACCGTCGATCTCGAGAAAATGCGCGGGCTCGGCGTACCGTTCTGGCTTGCCGGCGGTTATGGTTCGCCCGAAAAGCTGCGCGAAGCGCAAGAGGCCGGTGCGCAGGGCGTGCAGATCGGCACTGCCTTCGCGTTCTGCGCCGAATCCGGACTTCGAGCGGATTACAAGCACGCGCTGCTCGAAAAAGCCGCAGCGGGGAATGTCGGCATCAAAACCGATCCGCTCGCTTCGCCGACGGGCTTCCCATTCAAAGTCGCGCACCTCGAAAACACGATCTCGGAAGACGACGTGTATCAAGCGCGGACGCGCATTTGCGATCTGGGTTATCTGCGCGAGTCGTACAAAACTCCGGCGGGGAAGATCGGGTACCGCTGCCCGAGCGAACCCGTGGACGTCTACGTCGCGAAGGGCGGGAAACTCGAGGACACCGTCGGACGCAAATGCATCTGCAACGCGCTGCTCTCGACGGTTGGACTGGCGCAAACGCGCAAAGACGGCAGCATCGAGCCGGCCATCGTCACCTCGGGAGACGACTTAGCGGAGATCGAGCGCTTCTTACCGCCTGCCGGCTTGACGTACTCGGCGCGCGACGTGATCGCGAAAATGACGCCTACGCGCTTGGACTAAACGGTACCGTAACGGTCGTCGTATCCGGCGCGTTTGGGCCGCAAGCCTTAATTCCGGGATTGAACTTGGAATTGCGCACCAGAGCCAACGCCGCGTCGTCGATGACCGCATTTTGTGAGCTGGATTTAACCGAATCGGAAACGACGTTCCCGTTGGAATCCACGACCACGCTTACAACGACGCTTACGCCGGTCGTGACGCCGGCGTTTTGCGGTATGGGCTGCGCCGGTATGGGCGTGCCGGCAAGAGCCGGCGGGATGGGAACAGCTGTGCACGTTCCCCCTTGCGCGCCGCCGCATCCCGCAAGCAGTAAAGCGGCAATTACGAGCACACCACCATACCTCGTTAAACGCGCCGCGCGCTGCAAGTCAGTCCTCATTTCTAGCACACCCTCCATAAAGATGAGCCAACGTCTCTATGCGCTGTTAACGGCGCTCTTCGTTTTCTAATGCATTCGCCCTGGCTGCTAGAGGACGGCGGCGGGAGATGGCAAAAGCGCGATACACCAAGTTCGGCAATGTCTGCCGGAATGGAACCGGGGGAGAGTACGGGTCTGGTGGCCCGCACGGTCTTCAAAACCGCTGAGGCCGGGGCAACTCGGCTGGTAGGTTCGATTCCTACACTTTCCCGCCATATTTCAAAAGCGTCCGATAATACGGGCGTGTTTTGCGTTTCGTCAAGACCTCTGGCCGCGGTTTGGTCACGGAACGGCGCCGCCCCGTACGCGATCTTGTAGCCTTGATATCCGTTCTTGCCGGCGGTGCGGGCGGTGTGGTGGGATATGTGATTTTGAAGGGCAGACTGTAGTGTGGCGCAACCGTTGAGCAAAGCGATTCGAGCGGCGGCAGGCCGCTGGGGCAAGCACCGCGTCTCGCGCGTTGCCGCTGCCCTTTCGTTCTATATGGTCTTTTCGCTTGCGCCGCTGGTCTTCGTGCTGGTCATTATCGCGCGGCTGTTTTACGGGCAGGGGCACGCGCTCGGCGCGGTTGAGTCGCAATTGCAGCCACTGCTGGGTAATAAGGGAACGCAAGGCGTCGACGTGCTTGTGCGCGCTGCGCAGCACAATATCAGCACGGCGCCGCTGTTCATTGGAGCCGGGCTCGTCCTGGTCGCGGTGTTTGCAATTTTCATGCAGCTGCAGGAAGCGCTCGACGACGTTTGGGACATTCCCGAACACAAGCGCGGCGGGGTGTGGGAGATTGTGGTGCTGCGTTTGCACACGCTCGTGCTCGTTGCGGCGCTCGCGCTGTTCGTCGTACTTTCACTCGTAACGGCGCGCTCGTTCGGGTTTGCGGCTGCCGCCGGTGTAAACGTCGCCACCCTTGCGCTATTTTTGATGCTGACGTATCGTGTGCTGCCGCGGTCCGAGGTAGGCTGGAAAAGCAGCGTTATCGGCGCCGGCATCACCGGCTGCGTGCTGCTGCTCGGCGAGGCCGCCATTTCGATCTATTTCCGGCGCTTTCATCCAGAGAGCGCGTACGGCACGGCGGGTTCGTTCGTCGTGTTGCTCATTTGGATGTACTATTCGACGCAACTGTTCTTGTTCGGCGCGGTGCTCACGCGCGTTTTGGAAGAGGAAACGACTTAAAGACCGGCCCCATCTTCGAACCCGCGCCGCGTGAAGGCCTCGCCATACGCGGCAAGTGCACGAGCGCGCGCCGCAGCATGTTCGACGATCGCGTTGCGCGGTTCGTGAATCTGATCCGGCGGTAAACCTCCGAGCTCCGGCAGCATTCGTTTGATGAATGTTCCGTCCGGATCGAACCGGCGGCTTTGAGCAGTCGGGTTGAAGATTCGAAAATACGGCACCGCATCGGTTCCGGTGGAAGCCGCCCACTGCCAGCCGCCGTTGTTTTGCGCGAGGTCGGCGTCGATGAGATGCCTTTCGAAGTAGCGCTCGCCCATGTGCCAATCGACCAGCAAATGCTTGGTCAGGAACGACGCGGTAATCATGCGCAGGCGGTTGTGCATCCAGCCCGTCGTATTGAGCTGCCGCATCGCCGCGTCGACGATCGGATACCCCGTTCTGCCCTCGCACCAGCGTTCGAACTGCTCGCCCGGAGTGTCCCAGGCGATGCGCTGCGCTTGCGGCAAGAACGGCGAATCCGCGACGCTGGGAAAACGGCGCAGGATCATTTGATAGAATTCGCGCCAGACGAGTTCCGATATCCACGCGTCGATGCTCGTGCGCGCCGCTGCCGGGCTCGATTCGCGCAGCGCGAACGCGCTTTCGACGCATGTCCGGATGCCGATGGTGCCGGCGCGCAGCTGCGGGGATAGGTGCGAAGTCGCATCGGCTTGCGGAGAGTCGCGCAGTTCGGCATACCGTGAGATCGGGCCGTCCAGGAACGCTTCGAACCGGCGGCGCGCAATTGCCTCGCTCACCCGCGCAAACGCGCCGCCCGCGGCAGGCACCGGCTGCGTTTCGCCGATCTCCTCACGCGAAGCCAATTTACCGTTCACGGCCATCGACGATGGGACCGGGACGCGTTTGCCTATCGCGCGCCGGTCGAGCCAGCGCCGCTTGTAGGGCGTGAACATGCGATAAGGAGCGCCGTCCGGACGCAGCACTTCATCCGCGCCGAAATAGACGTGATCCAGACTCGCATGCACGCGAACGCGCTGCTTCTCGAGCGCCTTGGTAACCGCGGCGTCGCGCGCGATTGCTTGCGGTTCGTAGTCTTCGTTATAGAACAGCGCTTGCGCGCCGGTGCGCTTGGCGAGCGCGCAGAGCTGCTCGGCAAAGTCGCCCCGCAAAAGGACCAGCTCGCTGCCGCGCTCTCGCAGATCCTCGCGCAGCGCGGCGAGCGCGTCGAAGAATACGGAGCGAAGCGGCGCGCCAATCCGCTCGTTCTCCAGCAGCGGGGGATTGAGCACGAAGGCGATCCATACGCGCGCGCTGCGGCTGCACGCCTCGTAGAGTGCGAGGTTGTCGCTCAGGCGCAGATCGCGCCGGAGCCAAACGATCGCGTCCGTCACAAAGAGATCAGCGCATCGATCGACGGTACGACGTAGTACGAGCCGGTGAGCGCTGTGGAGTAACGCGTGAGCGCATCCCGTGGGCCGTCGGCACCGGCCATGCGGCGCAGCATGGTGTGCAGGCGCCGCTGCTCGCGCGCGAAACCGACGAACATCAGCCCGTGCGCGCCGACGTTGCCGTACGGAACGCTGCGCCGGAAGATCGGCAGTTCGTTGCCTTGCGCGTCGTGCAGCTCGGTGCGCGCAACGTGCGAATCCTCGGGCATCTCGTCCTCGGCGAGTTCTTCGGATTCCCTTTTCGTTCGCCCGATCACGCGTTCTTGCGCGTGCTCGTCGAGCGCCTCGAATGCGTGCATCTGATGTTGCCACTGCTGTAAGAGCACGATCGTCGAGCCGGCGCCGCGCTCACCGTCGGGGACGAGCGCGATCGACGGCGCTTCGAGCAGGCTCGGATTCGCCGTTCCGTCTTCGAAGCCGGTCAAATCCCGGCTATGCCGGTAAGCCCAGCCGCTTACTTCGAACGCGACCTCGGCGAGGTTCGCAAGCCTCTTGAGTGCCGCGCGCGCTTGATCGAAAATAGCGTCGTACGACGCGCCCGTGAACCACAGCCACGCGTCGTGCTGCGTCGCCGGCATCGTGTAGCCGTCTGTTCCAGTGATGGGCTCGTCGAAATCACGCGCCTCAAGTGCGTGATTCGGATGCATCTGCGCCCAGAGGGACGGACGAAACCCCGCGACGAGGTTTACTCCGGAAACGGTCGAGTGCGGGCGGTCGAGTTCCAGCACCGATCGCGCGAGATCTTTCGCTTGTTC
>DASSZL010000188.1:0-9310 GCA_035713505.1 Vulcanimicrobiaceae bacterium
GAGGACGATGCCGGGCTCGAATAACGAGCTTCCGGTCGGGCGCATTGCCGGCGTCTTCGGCATCCGCGGTGAACTCAAGTGCGACCCGACCACCGCGGGTCGCACGCTTTTTTCCGCGCGCGCGCCGTTTCGCGCCGTTCTGGGTGACGGAACGACGGAAGATCTGCGTTTGGGTTCCGTTCGCGAACACAAGGGCCGGCTGCTCATCCGCCTGCCGGGCATCGAATCGGCGAACGACGCGCAGCGATACATCGGCGCGAGGTTCTACGCCGATCGCAAGCGCATCGAACTCGAGCCGGGCGAATATCTCGACGCCGATCTCGTGGACTGCGAGCTGTTCGACGTGCATGGTAAAAGCTTCGGCACCGTCACGCGCGTCGAGCATTATCCCAGTTCAGACATGCTCGTCGTACGCGGGCAGCTCGTGCCGATGGTCGGCGCCTTCATCAAATCGATCGACGTTGGGGCAAAGCGCATCGTCGTCGACCTTCCAACCGGCTTGCTGGACGGCGAAGCCGAAGAAGCGTAGGCCCCTGTGCGCGGCGCCCCAGCGCAGGGCCATGGGCATGGCTTCTACGGGGCGATAGGGAAATCGGCTGCATGTGGGAGCACTTTTACCAGCCGCTGACGCTCGATGAGGCGCTGGAACTTCTCGCCCACCACGGCGCTGCGGCGCGCATCGTGGCCGGCGGGACCGACGTGCTCGTGGAACTGCAGCGGGGCGTCAAACCGGCGCATACGCTGATCGATGTGAGCGCTTTGCGCGATCTTCGATACGTCCGCCCCGAAAACGGCCGCATCGCGATCGGCGGCTTAGCCACACACAACGACGTGCTCGCTTCCACACTTTGCCGGAACGCCGCGCCGGCGCTCGTGCAAGCGTGCGCGGAAGTCGGGGCGCCGCAGATTCGAACGCGCGCGACGATCTCAGGAAACCTCGTGACCGCCTCGCCCGCCAACGACACGATTGTCGCGCTCATTGCGCAGGGCGCGCAGCTCGTCATGAGCAGCGCCCGCGGGGAGCGGCGAGTCGACATCGAGGATTTCTTTACGGGTTTTCGCTCCACGGTACTTGCGCCCGACGAGTTGATCCGCGAGATTCGCGCTCGCCCCCTGGCGCAGGGCGAACACAGCATTTTTCTCAAGCTCGGTTTGCGCCGCGCGCAGGCAATATCGGTCATCACCGTTGCCGTTTTCTTGCAGATTGAGAAAGGCGTCGTGCGTAACGCGCGCATCGCTCTGGGCTGCGTCGCACCAACGGTCGTTCGCGCGAGAAACGCGGAGAAGGCGCTGACGGGCGGCGCGCTCGACGAAGACGCGATTTCGGCCTGCGCCAAAGCGGCGTGCGAAGAGATCGCGCCAATCGACGACGTACGCGGTTCGGCCGGGTACCGGCGCACGGCGCTCGACGGACTGCTGCGCCGCGCTCTGGAACGCATCGGCGAGAATGCCGGCGATTTGTCCGGCAGCCAGGTCTTGCTCGATACGGGCGATGAGGCACCGCTCGACGTGCCGCCTTTCGATCAAACGGTGATCGCGCGGATCAACGGCGCGCGGACCGAGCTGCGCGACGCGCAGACGCTCACGCTGCTCGACGCGCTGCGCGATTGCGCCGGCTTGACGGGAGCCAAGGAAGGATGCGCCGAGGGCGAATGCGGGGCGTGCACCGTGTGGCTCGACGGCAAAGCGGTCATGTCGTGCCTGGTTCCGGCGCCGCAGGCGCATGGCCGCAGCGTTGTCACAATCGAGGGTCTGGCGCATGGCGATGCCCTGCATCCGCTGCAACGGGCATACATCGAGTGCGGGGCGGTGCAATGCGGTTTCTGCATCCCCGGCATGATCATGGCCGGCGCGAAGGTGCTCGAGGAGATGCCGCAAGCAGACCTGCCGCAACTGCAGAGCGCGATCAGCGGAAACATCTGCCGCTGCACCGGATACCGGAAGATTCTGCAGGCGATGCAGTCGTGCGCGGACGAGCACACGGAGGCGCTTGCATGAACCTGATCGGCAAAGCGATCGCACGGCCCGACGCGTACGGAAAAGTCACCGGCATCACGGAGTATCCGGCGGATTTGATTCGTCCGGGCATGCTGCATCTCAAAGCCGTGTTCGCGCATCGTCCGCACGCGCGCATCGTGAAGCTGGACGTGAGCGCCGCGCGCGCGCATGAAGGTGTCGCGGCCGTGTTCACCGCCGAAGACGTTCCGTATAACCGCTACGGGCTCATCGACGAAGATCAGCCGGTGCTTTGCGCGGATCGCGTGCGGTATTCGGGCGACCGCGTCGCGCTCATCGCGGCGCAAACGCGTGCGCAGGCGGCTGCCGCGGCAAAACTCGTGCGCGTCACGTATGAAGATTTGCCGGCGGTATTCGACGCGCCCTCGGCCATGGAGTCCGGCGCCCCGCTGGTGCATGACGACCGGTCGAACAACGTGCTGGAACACGTACGCATTAGGAAAGGCGACGCGGAAGGCGCGCTGCGCGAAGCGGATGTGGTGATTGAGGAAGTCTTCGAAACCTCGTGGCAGGAGCATGCGTATCTTCAGCCGGACGCGGGCGTAGCGTATTACGAGGACGGCAAGCTCGTCGTCGAAACGGCGGGCCAGTGGCTGCACGAAGATCGCCGGCAGATCGCCAAGATTTTGCAATTGCCGCAAGAGCAGGTGGTCATTCGCTACGCGGCGATCGGCGGCGCGTTCGGCGGCCGCGAGGATTTGAGCGTGCAGCCGCTGCTCGCGCTCGCCGCGTGGAAGCTGCGGCGTCCGGTCGCCATCGTTTGGAGCCGCGAAGAATCGATCGCCGGCCATCATAAGCGCCATCCCTATTACATCCGCGCGAAGTGGGGCGCGCGCAAAGACGGCCGCATCGTTGCCGCGCGCACGCGGCTCATCGCGGACGGCGGAGCGTACGCTTCGACCAGCGCCGAAGTGCTCAAAGGTTCGGCGCTCTTCGCCAGCGGCTGCTATGACATCGAGAACGTTTCGACCGACGCATTCGTCGTCTACACCAACAACGTTCCGTGCGGAGCGTTTCGCGGGTTCGGTTCGCCGCAAGCGCAGTTTGCCGCGGAATCCATGGTCACGCGTCTTGCCCACGCGCTCGATCTCGATCCCGTCGACATTAGGCTGCGCAACATGTATCGCGAGGGAAGCATCGAACCCACGCAGCACGCGCTGCCGGCCGGAGTGAGCGCGGTTCCCGTTTTGGAGCGATGCGCGCACGAGTCGCGCGCGAAGCTGAGTTACGGCCTGCCGCAACTGCGAAATGGCGATCCGCGCGTCAGGCGCGGCGTGGGTATCGCATCCGGCATCAAAAACGTCGGATATTCATTCGGTTTTCCGGAACAAGCGACCGCGACGGTGGAACTCCACGGCGAGCGCTCCATCGAACGCGCGGTCCTGCGTGTGGGGGCTGCGGAGTGCGGCCAAGGCGCGCACTTGGTGCTGCGGCAAATCTGCGCGCAAACGCTCGGCGTGCCGATGGACGTTGTCGAATTGATTGCCGCCGACAGCGAGCAATCACCCGACGCCGGGAGCGCCTCGGCCTCGCGCATGACGCTCATGGGCGGCCGCGCGGTAAAAGACGCCGCAGCGGCCGCGCTGCAAAAGTTCCCCGGTCCGCAGGCGCGAGCCACGGTTCAATACCGGCCGCCGCGTACCACGCCGCTCGATCCGCAGACCGGATCCGGCATTCCGAACTATTGCTACGGTTACACCTCGCAAGGCGTTGAAGTCGAAGTCGACACCACAACGGGGCTGGTGCGCGTGCTCAAGATCGTCAGCGTGCACGACGTCGGCAAGGCGATCAACGTGCAGCAAGTTGAAGCGCAGATCGAGGGCTGTCTCGCGCAAGCGGTCGGCTTTGCGCTTACCGAGCATTTTCAGATGCGCGAGGGCCGGGTGCTCACGCCGTACTTCAGCTCGTATCTGCTGCCGACGGCGCTCGACATGCCCACGCAGATCTATCCGATCATTTTGGAATCGGCCGATCCCAACGGTCCGTACGGCGCGCGCGGCATGGCCGAGATGCCGCTGATTCCATTTGCCGCCGCGGTCGCCGCTGCCGTGCACGCGGCAACCGGAGCCTGGGTCACGCAGCTGCCGATGACGCCCGAGCTCGTGCTTACGGCAATCAATCACGCCAGCAAGGCGCGCGAAATCTCATTGTGACGGCGCGCGTGCCGCGCCGCGTCAAAGCCCTCCAGCTTTGCGTTGCGCACGCGAACGCGTCCGTTCACGATGACCAAATCCGCGCCCGGAGCGCGGCAGAACACGAGCGCCGCTAACGGATCGGCCGCGCCGGCAAACTGCGGCGCGTCAATACGCCAGGCGCTGATATCCGCTGCCATTCCCGGTGCGAGCACGCCGACGTCGTCGCGGCCGAGCACCGATGCACCGCCGCGCGTCGCGAGCCGCAGCGCTTCTCGTGCGCTCAGTTCGCCCGGGCCGCCCAGCACGCGCTGCAGCAGCATGGCGTGACGCGCCTCGTCGAGCATGTCAGAACTGTCATTGGAGGCCGATCCGTCGACGCCCAAACCGACGCGCGCACCGGCGGATAGCAGCTTGCGCAGCGGAGCAATGCCCGAGCCGAGGCGCATGTTCGAGGTGGCGCAGTGGGCCGCGCCGGTCCGCGTCGATCCGAGCAGCGCGCACTCCGCGCCGGAGGGGTGAACGACATGCGCGTGCCAGACGTCCGGCCCGACCCATCCCAGGCGCTCGGCCAGCTCGACGGGCCTGCATCCGAAACGATCGATGCAGTACCGCTCTTCGTCAAGGGTTTCCGCCAAGTGCGTGTGCGCGTGCACGCCGCGAGCTCGCGCCAGCGCGATACTCGCCTTCATGAGCTCGGGCGTAACGGAAAACGGCGAACACGGCGCGATGACGACGCGAATCATGGCGTACGGATTCGGATCGTGATAGGCGTCGATCACGCGCTCGCAGTCGGAAAGGATCGCGTCTTCGTCTTCCACCAGGTCGTCCGGCGGCAAGCCGCCGCGCGAGAGGCCCAGCGACATGGACCCGCGCGAGGCGTGAAAGCGGATGCCCATCCCGCGCGCGATCTCGATCTGGTCGTCCAAGCGGCAGCCGTTCGGCCAGAGGTACATATGATCGGCCGCCGTGGTGCATCCCGAGAGCAGCAGCTCCGCGATGGCGGTTTGCGTTGCAACCTGCAGCGCATCCGGCGTGATGCGTCCCCAAATCGGATAGAGCGTGCCAAGCCAGTCGAACAGGCTCGCGTCTTGCGCCGCGGGCACGCTGCGTGTGAGCGTTTGATAAAAATGATGATGCGTGTTGACCAGGCCCGGCATGACGACGAGCGACGAACAATCGATGACTTCGTCCGCCCGCGGAAGGCGATCTCCGGGCTCGATAATCGCTTCGATGACGTTGCCGGAAATCAGCAGCGAGGCGCCCGCGATTTCGCGTCCGGTATCGTCGAACGGCGCGAGCAGTGCGGCCGCACGGAGTAGAGTGCGCACAAGTAGAGCGGGTACGCGCAGCGGCCGCGTCTAACCTCGCGGCGTGAGCCGGTATGACCATCCGCGTAATTTCGTCGGCTATGGCGCCTCGCCGCCCAACCCGCGCTGGCCCGGCGGCGCGCGCGTCGCCCTGCAGATCGTCATGAACTACGAAGAGGGCTCGGAGTACTCCATCCCCGACGGCGATCCGGCCTCGGAGACGTACTTGACCGAGGTGCCTGGCGCAACGCTCGGACCGGGTAAACGCGATCTCATCGTCGAGTCCATCTACGAATACGGAAGCCGCGCGGGATTCTGGCGGCTCATGCGCTTATTCGCGCAGCGCGATATCCGCGTGACGGTCTTCGCGGCTGCGCTCGCGCTCGAACGCAACCCGGCCGCGGCGCAAGCCATCGTGCAGGCCGGCCATGAGGTCTGTTCGCACGGTTGGCGCTGGGTCGGATTTCAAGACATGAGCGAGCAGCAGGAGCGTGAAGAGATGCGGCGCGCCGTCGAGTCCATCACGCGTACGATTGGCGAACGGCCGTATGGGTGGTACTGCCGCTACGCGCCCAGTCTGCGCACGCGGCAGCTCGTCGTCGAAGAGGGCGGCTTTCTCTATGATTCCGACGCGTACAACGACGATTTGCCCTACTGGGTGGACGTCGGCGAAAAAAAGCACTTGGTGATCCCGTACACGCTTGACGCGAACGACATGAAATTTTCCGTCGCTCCCGGCTTCAGCGCGCCTTCGGGCTTTTTCGAATATCTGCGCGACGCGTTCGACGTGCTCTACGAGGAAGGCAAAACGCAGCCGAAAATGATGTCGCTCGGACTGCACACGCGTCTTGCGGGGCGCCCGGGCCGCGCGAAGGCGCTCGAGCGTTTTCTGGATTACGTGAAGGGCGTGGAAGGCGTGTGGATTTGCCGGCGCGTCGATATCGCACGCCACTGGATCGCGACGCATTCGCCGCATGTCTGAAAGCGTCGTCGCGCGGCTGGCGCTGCTCGCGCAAATCGGCAAGCATGACGCGGGAATAGATCGCGCGCTCGCCACGCCGCAAGAACGGCGCGCGCGCGAACAGTTTGCGCAGTGGGCACGCGCGGCGGGCTACGATCTGCGGCAAGATCGCGTGGGGAATCTCTTTGCGCGCCGCGCCGGCACGCGAGACGGCGCACTGCCGATTCTCGTTGGATCGCATTTGGACACCGTACCGACGGGAGGCGCGTACGATGGCGCATTCGGCGTCGCCGGCGCGCTCTGCGCGCTCGAACTGCTCGACCAGCGCGCGATTTCGACGGCGCATCCCGTGGAAGCCGTCGCGTGGGCGGGTGAAGAAGGCAGCCGATTTCCGCTGGGCTGTTTAGGGAGTTCGGGCTTTTGCGGGCTGTGGGAAATCGACGCGTTGCTGGATCTGCGCGATGAAGGCGGCATGACGCTTCGCGAAGCGCTTGACGATAGCGCCGGCGGGCTGCTTACCGGTGTACCGGTTCGCGACGGACACGATGCCGCCGGATATCTGGAACTGCACGTCGAGCAAGGGCCCGTGCTCGAACGCGAAGGCGTCTCGCTCGGCGTCGTCACCGCGATTGCCGGACAGCGGCGCTATCGTGTCGACGTCGACGGCGTGAGCGGGCACGCCGGCACGGTGCCGATGAACATTCGCGCCGACGCATTATGCGCCGCCGCCGAATTGGTGCTTGCGGTCGAAGCGTGCGCGCGAGGCGCCGAGGATACGGTTGCGACGGTGGGACGCATCTTTGCCGAGCCCGGCGGTACGAACGTTATTCCGGCGCGCGCAACTTTTTCGCTCGACGTGCGCGGCCCCGTGGAGTCCCGCATCGACGCCGTCGAGCGCGCCTTGCACGAGCGTGCGCGAAACGTTCAAACTCAGCGCGGCGTCCGCGTGAATGTCGAACGCTTGGAGTCGCGCAGCCCCGCGCCCATGAACGACGCGCTTCGCGCCGCGGTGCATCGCGCCGCTGCTGCGCTGGGGGAACGCGCGGTGGACATCGCCAGCGGCGCCGGACACGATGCCATGTGTCTTTCGCAGATCGTCCCCGCCGCCATGATCTTCGTGCCGAGCGTGGGCGGGCGCAGCCACGTCGCACAAGAACGCACGGGCGAGCGCGATCTGGATCTCGGCGTGCGCGCGTTGGCAGCCGCGATCGTCGAGGTCGACCGCATCTTATGAACGAACACCCGGCGATGCGTTTTTTCATTTGCGGCTCGGCGCTGCGCGGGCAGCCCGATCACAAAAATCTCGGCGAGGCAAAATTCTTGGGCGAAACCCGCACTGCGCCGCGCTACCGCTTGCATTCCGTTCGGGACGAGCATCCGGGCATTTACGAAGTCGCGCAAGGCGGCATTTCGATAGCGGGCGAGCTTTACGAGTTCAGCGACGAACAGCATCGCCATCTTTTGGAAACCGAGCCGCCGGATTTGTACGAGGCGCCGATCGTGCTCGAGGACGGCTCAACCGTCCATGCGATGATCTATCCGCGCGACCTCATCGAGCAGCGCGGGTACAAGGACATCTCGCACTATGGTGGATGGGCCGCCTTCAAAGCCGCAGGGTCGTAACGCGGGATCGTTCAGCTGCCGCGATACGTCGAGTATCCCCACGGCGAGATGAGCAGCGGCACGTGATAGTGCCCGGCGTCCTCCAGGCGAAAACGCACCGGGACGCGGCCGAAGAATCCGCGCGTTCCGTGCGCGGCGAAATACGCGCCGGCGTCGAACTCCAATTCGTACTCGCCCGCGGGAAGTTCTCCGCCCAGCGGTCCGGCAATCCGTCCATCGGCACCGGTGCGCGCGCGAGCCGCCTCGCGCCGCGCCGAGCCGTCGAGTGCGTAGAGCACGATTTCAACCTGCGCCGCCGGAGCGCCGCGCGAGATGTCGAGCACGTGCGTTGAAATCGTCACCGTTTAGCTCCTTGCGAAATCCACGCTCCCAAAAGCGTGCGTTCTTGCGCCGTCATGTGCGTAACGTTGCCGAGCGGCATTGCGCGCGATACGACCGCCTGAGCGTAGATGCGCTGGGCGTTGGCCTGAATGTTCGCCGGCGTATCGAGACGAACGCCGAGCGGCGCCTGCGCAAAACCCGGCTGCGCCGGATGCGCCGAATGGCAGACCGCGCAGCGCTCGCGCACGATCGGTGCGATTTGCGCGAAAGCCACACGCGTTCGCATGGCCGGCTGCGGGTGTGGAAGCGCGACGATAGCCGCCGCTGCGATGAGCGCGGCCGCGCCCAGCGGCAGCGCGACGATTAGGCGGTGCTTGTGCGAGAGGATGAAGAAGTAGCGTACCGCCACACCCGCCAGGCCCAGCAGGACGAGGATAGCCCAGCCGTAACCGTTCTCGTAGGCCATCGGATAGTGAAAACTGATCATCGTGAAGAGCACGGGCAGCGTCAGATACGTGTTGTGAACCGATCGAATTTTTCCTAAACGTCCGTAACGCTGATCCGGCGTTTGTCCGGCGCGAATCTGGGCGAGCATTTTGCGCTGCCCCGGAATGATTACGAAAAAAACGTTCGCCGCCATGATCGTGCCGATGATCGCGCCGACGTGAACGTATGCCGCACGGCCGCTGAACACGTGTTGCAGCCCGAGCGCCGCCAGTGCCAAGAGGACGAAGACCGCACCCGCGAGCAGCAGCGGACGCGATTGCAGCAAGCGGCAGAGAGCGTCATAGATGAGCCATCCGGCAACAAGCGTCCCCAGGCTGAGCCCGATAGCTTGCGCGGAAGTCAGTTGCAGCACGCTCGGATCGACTAAAAACGTTCCGGCGTTCACGTAATAGACGAGCGCGAGCATGGCCATCCCGGAGAGCCACGTGCTGTACGCTTCC
>DASSZL010000189.1:0-2051 GCA_035713505.1 Vulcanimicrobiaceae bacterium
TGTTCGCGGTTCCAGTCGCGGGGAACCGATTTCCTCACCGGAAGCCGCTTGCGCAAGCGGTAAATCAGATATACGACGATGCCGAACAGCAGCCACGAGGGTCCGGCAATGCGGCCGATATGATGGGTGATCAGCACGAAGATGAGGATCGCGAAGATCCCGATGAACCCGACGACCGCTACGAGCGGAAATTGCACGTCTTCGCCGCGGAACTTCATCTTCAGGTTGAAGGGAATGAGAAATTTGCGCGGCGTGAGCGGATCGTTCAAGCGCAGAGCGATGAGCGCGATGAACACCAGCGTGTAGCTCGCGGCTGCGCCGAATGCGTAGAGATCCCCTAGGAACTCGTAACCGAAATTCCCTTGCAGCGCTGCAAAAATCAGTTCGACGACGGCAACGCTGCAGAATACCGCGATCGAGACGATGGGTGTCTTGAACTTGCGATGCACGCGTTTGAACATGCTCGGCAGCAGATTGAACTGGCTCATCGAGTAGGCGATTCGCGAGCTGCCGAAGACGCCGGAGTTGCTCGAGATGAGCAGCAGCGTGGCGCCGAACACCGGCACGTAAAAGGCGGCGATTATTCCGAAGTAGGGAATGTTCGAAGCCATGACGGCGACCGCTTTGTCCTGATTTTGCGTCGCGCCAATCCATTGCCAGAGTTGCTGGACGTGACCGGCGGCATCGTGCGGAAGCGTATGCCACGGCTGCATGCCCAGGGCCAGGTTCGAATAGCCGAGCGCGAAGATGAGGATCGTCAGAATCAGCGCAATCGACGTGCGCGGAATGATTGAGGCCGGGCGGTGCGTTTCTTCCGCGGCGTGCGATATCGATTCCAAACCGACGAATGAGATGATGGCCAGCGAGATGCCGTTCATCAGTTGGAACGTGTCCGGCCACCCGGTCTGCATGCTGTGCACGAGCAGCTCCGGGCGAAACGTGAAAAGGAATCCTAAAAACAGAATCGCCGTTTCGCTGATGACGTCGATGGCGCTGACCATGCCGTTGAACGCGGTGCTCTCGCGCACGCCGATGATGTTCAGGGCGGCAAGCCCCCCAATGAATGCGAGCACGACCCAAAAATGCAGCAAGGGATGCGCGGTTGCATCGAGGACGTGCAGAATCGGCAAATGGCTCAGATAACCGATGGAGCCCCATGAGAAGAGCGTGATGTCGATGGTGAAATCGAGCAGCACGGCCCAGCCGGCGATGAACCCCCAGAAATCGCCCAGGCCCCGCATGACGAAGTACTGGCCGCCGCCGGCGACCGGATACGCCGCCGCGAGTTCGGTGTACGCTAAGCCGACGCAGACATAGACCAGGCCCGCGAAAAGAAACGCGATGTTCGACGCGCCGCCGGCGACGCCGAACACCAAGCCGAGCGCGACGAAAATATCGGCGCCGACGTCGGCGTAGCCCCATGAGTAGGAGCCCCACGGCGTGACGGAACGGCGGAGTTCTTGCTGGTGCTCCTGCTGCATAATGGGCGGCTAATAGCCGATGGCCGTGCGCTCCAACGCGTTGATGAGGTATTCGGTTTCGCTCATCTGTTCGGCGAGATCGTAGTCGCGGAACACCTCGAGCGCTTCGTTGAGTTTGTTCACGCCGTCGCGCAGCTCTTCGCGCTCGCGCAGCCCGTCCGATGCTTTCTGCAAAATCATCGTGCCGTACTTGAGCGCGGTCTTCGCGTATTCCAGGCGGTTGTCGATGGCGGAAAGCTCGTGCAGCGCCGCGAGGAAATTGTTTTTCGCTTCGTCGTAGCGCCGGCGGCGCGTCGCGAGCATGCCCTTGAGCACCGCTTCGTAGGCGTCGTTGCGGTTGCGCGAGGGCGCGAGCGCGCGATCCAGCGATTGCCGCAGTCCCGGATCGGTGACGTCGATGCGTCCGCTCGGCCGGCGATCGGCCTGCGGCTGCTTTTTGGCCGGCGAGGGCGAGAGCAGAATCTGCAGATCGTTGACGAAGTCGCGCGCGTTTTGGTAGCGCTTGCCGGGGTCTTTGTCGATAGCGCGCATGATCACGCGTTCGAGCGGGTCCGGAATGTTCCGGTTGAT
>DASSZL010000190.1:0-11773 GCA_035713505.1 Vulcanimicrobiaceae bacterium
GGCGATCGGCCCGCCTTCGCCGCGGCAGGCTGCATAATCGGGCACTTGCATCCGAGTCTGGCGCTGGACGGCCGCACGAGCGCGCCGGCATTTCTGGCGTCAAACAGTTTGCTTGTCGTTCCGGCGCTCACTCCGTATTCGAGCGGGCTCAACGTGCTTTCCGATGCGTGTTTGCATGCGCTGCGCCCGTACGGCATCCGGTCACGCCGTGAGCTGCGCGTCGTTGCCGCGGCAGGCGATTTGCTCTATCCGTTCGGAGCGCTTTCCGAGCTGCGCAAAATGCGCAAATGGCTGCGCCCGGATGGATAGGTCCGGGCGCGCGTGTCGTGACTACAAGGGCGGCGTTCGGTTTCGGCCTCTCGCGGTCGGCGTGACCGGTAATCCCTCCGGTCCTTGCGTTGCCGTTCACATGCGGTCAGTGTCTGTACAGTAGCGGCTAAATTTGACGATCCGATGAATGTTTCGTGCAGACGAGTGATTTATTTTCAGCGCGCGGCAAGGTCGTTGAGCGCCGCTGCGAACCGATCGCGGTGCGTGCGTTCGTCGTTGCCGACGGCTTTGAAAATAGCTGCTACTTTTGTATCTCCGGCCGCCGCGGCGCGCTCCGACATTTGCGGATACATCGTTGTCGTTTCGTAGTTCTCGCCGGAAATCGAATCGCGCAGATTCTGCTGATCCGTACCGACCAAGCCGTATTCGTAGGCGTGGGTGCTGAAGTGGTTGTTCAATTCGACGTTTGCCGTATGCTGGAACAGATCCGCGAGCTGCGTCTTGCCTTCGGCGCGCGCTTGCTTGGCATAGAGCATGTACTTGGCGTAGGCGAAGGCCTCGCCGTGCATTGCGCTGGACAAATCGGCTTTGGTACTGGCATGCAGCTGCGTGCCGGCACCTATCGCAACGCCGACGGCCAGCGTCACGGCCGCAAGAAACGCGGCAGCAGCTGGGCCCAATGTAAATCTAGACATAGAATCCTCCCGGGTGATGTTGCCACTCTAACCCGGCGGATGACCTATTCCGAGGAAAATTCCGTGAAGCGATCGAGGATGAAGTAGACGGCACCGACGTGCGGCATCGATTCGATTTCGCCTGCTTGGATGAGCTGCCGCAGCTGCTGCACCGGAACGAGTTCGACCGTGATATTTTCGGTGACGTCCAGTTGCTGCTCGCCGCCCACGTACGCATCGCGCGCAACGAACAGATGCGCCACCGTGTTCGCGCTCGTCGGGTCGGTGATGAACGAGTGAACGTGCTCGACGCGCGGCGATACGTATCCGGTTTCCTCGGCGAGTTCGCGTATTGCCGTCTGCACCGGGTCTTCGCCTTCGTCGATGACGCCTGCGACGAGTTCCAGCAGCACTTTGCCGATGCCGTGTTTGTACTGCCGCACCAGCAGGACCTCACGCTGCGGCGTGAGCGCGAACACGATGACGAACCCCCGGCTCTCGCGGACGTAATAGTCTTCGATGACCGTGCCGCCGGGCAGCACGATGCGGTCGCGCCGGATGCGCATATACGGGCTGTCCAAAATGTAGGAGGAAGCGGCAACCTGCCAGCCGGGCTCGTCCATCGCGGCTGCGCGTTCGCATGCCGGGCGGCGGGTCCCCGCTTCGCGCCCGCGTAAAGAGGGGCGCGATGAGCAAAATCGTCGTTATCGGCGGCGGCACCATGGGCGCCGGCATCGCCTTCCTCGCCGCCGCGGGCGGATTCGACGTGGATCTGATCGAGCCGGACCCGGCAGCGTCCGAACGCGCGCGGCAGCGTATCGCCAAGGACGCGGAACGCGCCAAAATCCCGGACGCACCGGCACGCGTCCAAATCTATTCCGCACTGCAAGCCGGTGCGCAAGCGGATGCCGTGATCGAAGCGGTGCCTGAGCGTCTGGACCTCAAGCGCGACATCTTCGCCCGCATGGCGCAAACGTTCGATGCGAACACGCTTTTCGCCACGAATACCTCGTCGCTCTCCGTTGGTGAAATCGCGCAAGGCGTGCCGCATCCGCAGCGCGTGCTCGGCCTGCATTTTTTCAATCCGCCGGCGGCGATGAAACTCGTGGAGATCGTTCGCGCCGATGATACCGATGATGAAACGCTCGCCCGGGCGCGCGCGATCGTGGAGAAGTTGGGAAAGACGGCGGTGCTGACGGCCGATACGCCGGGGTTCATCGTCAACCGCGTCGCGCGCCCGTACTACTTGCAAGCGATGCGCGCGTACGAAGCCGGCGTCGCGCCGATTGAAGATCTGGATCGCCTCGCGCGCGGCACGGGTTTTCGCATGGGCCCGTTCGAGCTCATCGATCTCATCGGCATGGACGTCAACCTGGCCACCTCGCAGTCGGTGTACGAGCGCACGCAGGCCGGGCGTTTCGAGCCGGTTGCGGTGCAGCGCGAAATGGTTGCGCAGGGACGCCTGGGCCGCAAGAGCGGCGCCGGGTTTTACGACTATTCGAAGGGCCCCGCGCCCCATGACGACCAGATGCCGAAGCCGGCCGATGAGGTCGATCATGACGAGCGGATCACCGTCATCGGCTATGCCGGACTTGCGCTCGAAATGCAGGAGCGGCTGGAACGGCACTATGCGAACGTGTTTCTCTTGGAAGACGAAGAGCAGATCGATGAAATTCCCGCGGACACGACGATCGTGTTCGACGTAGGAGACGGCGCATCCGAGCGAGACGCAATCATCGAAGCGCTCGACGCGCAGTTGCCGCCGGAAACGGTCATCTTCGTCGACGGTTATGCGAACGAGGTCGGCGCACTCGCCAAACGTCTCAAGCATCCGGAGCGCATCGTCGCGTACGGTATCCTGTCCACGCTGGAACATCAGCGCGTGGTGGAGATCGTGGATGCGCACGAAACCTCGGATGACGCGCTCGAACTCGCGCAAGACGTATTCGAGTCCATCGGATGCGGCGTCGCACTCGTTGAAAACCGCGCGGGTCTGTTTTTAGGACGCACGATTGGATCGATCGTCAACGAAGCGGTGTACGTCGTGCAGGACGAAATCGCGAGCCCGGAAGACGTCGACCTGGCCATGCGCCTTGGCACGAACTACCCCCGCGGCCCGATTGAATGGGGCCAGGAAATCGGCGGCGATCGCATCCGGCGAATATTGCAGCGCTTGGCCGCGCAGGACGGCGCGGAGCTCGGGCCCAGCCGTGCGTTATGGGTGCTCGACGTTCGGCCGGCGCAGGACGAAGAGCAAGAACAGCAAGACGCTTTCGTGGACTTGAAATTCGGTGGATAGAGAAGTCTGGGTTATCGATGCCGTTCGCACGCCGATAGGACGGTACGCGGGGGCGCTGGCCAACGTGCGTCCCGACGACCTTGCGGCGAGCGCGCTCAAAGCACTGGTTTCGCGAACCGGTATCGATCCCGCGCGCATCGACGACGTGCTGCTCGGCGCCGCGAATCAGAGCGGCGAGGACAATCGAAACGTGGCGCGCATGGCGGCACTGCTCGCCGGCTTTCCCGTCGAGGTTCCGGGCGCGACGCTCAACCGGTTATGCGGCAGCAGCCTGCAAGCCATAAACTCGGCGGCGCAGGCCATTGCCTGGGGTGACGGCCAGGTCATGATTGCCGGCGGCGTCGAGTCGATGACGCGCGCACCGTTCGTGCAGTTGAAAGCCGAAAAGCCGTACGAGCGCCCGCCGCAGATGTGGGACACGACGATCGGCTGGCGTATGATCAACCCGCGCATGAAAGAGCTGTATCCGCCGATCTCGCTCGGTGAAACCGCTGAACGCGTCGCCGAACGATATGCCGTCACGCGCGAGGAGCAAGATCGTTTCGCCTTCGAATCCCAACAGCGCACGAAGGCCGCGATGGAGCGCGG
Source organism: Vulcanimicrobiaceae bacterium (assembly GCA_035713505.1). Classification (GTDB taxonomy): domain Bacteria; phylum Vulcanimicrobiota; class Vulcanimicrobiia; order Vulcanimicrobiales; family Vulcanimicrobiaceae; genus DATGJX01. Next base: position 3,832 of record DASSZL010000190.1, read on the forward strand.
CGCGTTTCGCGATGAGACCGCCGCGGTCGGCGAGGTGAGCGTTGACGAGCATCCCCGCCCCGAAACGACGATGGAGGCGCTTTCGAAACTCAAGCCGGCATTCAAGAAAGACGGCACGGTAACGGCCGGCAACTCGTCGGGCATCAACGACGGCGCTTCCGCGCTGCTGCTCTGCCAAGCCGGCGCGGCGCGTCGGCTGGGACTGCGCCCAATGGCGCGAATCGTGTCTTCCGGTGTAGCGGGGGTGCATCCCGACGTGATGGGACTCGGGCCGATTCCGGCCACTCGCAAGGCTCTCGAGCGTGCCGGATTGCGCATGAGCGATATCGACCTGGTCGAGATCAACGAAGCGTTCGCCGCGCAATCGATCGCGTGTCTGCGCGACCTGGAAATCGACCCGGCCAAGGCGAACGTCAACGGAGGAGCGATCGCCCTGGGGCACCCGCTGGGCGCAAGCGGCGCGCGCATCGCCACGACGCTGCTGCACGAGATGCGCAGGCGGCAGGCGCGGTATGGTCTGGCGACGATGTGCATCGGCGTCGGCCAAGGCATTAGCACGATATTCGAAAGGCTGGACAGTCCATAATGACCGCAACGGCACCCGGCACGAGAACGCAGCTGCTCATCGGCAAGGAATGGGTCGACGCGCAAGACGGCGGCACGTACGAGGACGTGAATCCGGCCACCGGCGGCGTACTGGCGGATGTGGCGAACGCCGGCGCCGCCGACGTGGACCGCGCCGTAAAAACCGCGCGGGCCGCTTTGGAGACCGGCAAGTGGGCAACGATGGCGGCGTCGCGCCGCGCGAAGATCATCTATAAGATGGCGCAGCTCATCGCCGAGCGCGCGAACGACTTGCTCATGCTGGAAGTGCGCGACAACGGAAAACCGGTTTCGACCGCAAAGGGCGAGATTGGCGCGATCGTCGACTGTTTCGAGTTCTATGCCGGCGCGGCCACGAAAAATTACGGGAGCAGTCTGCCGGCGCCGATGCCGGGCTATGTCGCCTACACGACGCGCGAACCGGTCGGCGTGGTCGGCGCCATCGTTCCGTGGAATTTTCCGCTGCTGCTCGCGTCATGGAAAGTCGCGCCCGCGCTTGCCGCCGGCTGCACCGTCGTGCTCAAGCCCGCACCATCGACGCCGCTGACCGCGATCGAGCTCGGGAAGATCGCGCTGGAAGCCGGCTTGCCCGAAGGCGTGCTCAACGTGCTGAGCGGCTCGACCACGGATCTGGGACAAGCGATCGTCGAGCATCCGGGCATCGACAAGATCGCGTTCACCGGCAGCACGGCAACGGGCAAGCGCGTTGCGGCAACGGCCGCGCAGACGATAAAACGCGTCACGCTCGAACTCGGCGGAAAATCGCCGTCCGTCGTGTTCGACGATGCAGACCTCGAACAAGCGGTCAACGGCGCGCTCTACGGCATTTTCTACAACGCGGGCCAGACGTGCGAGGCGCGCTCGAGAGTGCTGCTGCATGAAGGCATCGCGGACCAGTTCATCGCGCTGTTCCGCGAGAAAGCGCAAAAACTGCGCGTCGGCAATCCGGAGGATCCGAGCACGCAGATCGGCGCCATCACGATGCGGGAGCAGCTCGAAAAAATTCGCAACTACTGCGAAATCGGCGCGAGCGAGGGCGCGACCAAACTCTTTGGCGGCGAGCCGGCGCAGCTCGGGAGCGATTTCGAACGCGGCTGGTTTTGGACGGCGACGGGATACGAGGCGCAGCCGGTACATCGCATCGCGCGCGAGGAAATCTTCGGGCCGGTGGTGACCTTCCTGCGGTTCAAAGACGAAGCGCACGCGATCGCGCTGGCAAACGATTCCGAGTACGGCTTGTCGGCCAGCGTCTGGTCGCAAAACGTCGGAAGAGTGAACCGCGTCGCAGCGGCGTTGCGGAGCGGCACGGTCGCCATCAATACGCCGTACGCGATTTTTCCGGGCATACCGTTCGGGGGGGTCAAGCAGTCCGGCTATGGCCGCGAGCTCGGCGCTGAGACGATGGCGCTATACTCGGAAACGAAAAGTGTCCTCACCTACGTGGGCGAAAAGCCGATCAACCCATTTGGAGTGTAACGTATCGAACCGCTGAAGATTGGAGAACGCTACCAGACCACCTACGGCACGCTCTGGAAGGACGGTACGTACTTTCCGCGCGGCACGAAAGTGATGGTCGTCGGGCTTCACCTGGGAGAAGGCTTCTGCGTGCGCTTCCCGGCGCAAGTCGACGGCGAGCCGCTCGAAACGTGGGAAGAGTGGAGCGAGGCGGATTTCTTGGCGGCCGACGGCAGCGTCGAGGAATGCACGCCGGTCTCCCAAGCGATGCTCGCCGAAGCCCGGGAGGTCTTGCGCGACGCGGAAGACGGGTGTCACCTGCATCTGCACGAGGGCGACGAAGCTTAACTTTCTCCGGGGTCCAATTTATCCACAAGGTACGCGCTGGCGCGCGCAACAAGTCTGCTACCGGCCGCGATGCCTTCGGGGCCGGTTCTTTTTTCTTTTGAGAAGGATGCGAATGAAATTACGCGTTTTGATATACGCGGTGATGGCGGTATTATTGCTGATGCCGTCTTTTGCGGCTGCTGCCGAAAACACCGGCACCGTCACCGGTACCGTGCATGATTCGTCCGGCTCGCCGATCGCCGACGCGCGCATCGTCGCTACCGGCGTGGAAACCCGTTCCGTCTCCAGCGACTCGGCGGGCAAATTCACCCTGACGCTGTCGGCCGGCGTTTACCGGCTCGACGTCAGTAAGGGCGGCTACACCTCTACCACGGAAACCGATCTCTCGGTCCTGGCCGGCGAGACGCTTCCCGTAGACGTGACGCTCCAGCCCGCCAGCCTCTCATCCCTCAAGACGATCGCGAATGTGACGACTTCCGCGCGCAGCTCGATCAATACGGGCGCAGCGGCCATTTCGATCACCGGCCGGCAAGAGTTTCAGAACCTAGGCTCACCGCAGATCAACGACATCGTTCAACGCATCCCCGGCGCGGTGGTCGAGCACGGTTCGTCCTCACCGAACACGAGCATCTCGCTCGCAGGTTCGCAGGGTTACGAGACGCAGGTAATGCTCGACGGCCATCCGCTTTCGGCGGGCCGGTACGGCGTGTGGTTCTCGCAATTCTTCAACTCGTTCTTGGTGCAGGACATCGAAACGGAGATCGGCCCGGGCAACACCACGCCCCTTGCCGGAACCGCAGTGGGCGGAACTGCAAACATCGTGACGCCGGGCTATACGTCCAAACCGACGTACGAATTCACGACCGGTTTCGATTCGTACAGCAGCCAGTATTCGAACCTGCTCGATACCGGCAAAGCCGGCAAGCTCTCGTACGTGTTCGGCGTGGGCACGAGCGGTTTGAATTCAGAGTACACCTACAAGTACGGCTGCGTCATCGATCCGGGCACGAAGAGCTCGTGGAATACGTCCAGCGCGGTCGGCGTCATTCAATGGTGCGGCGATCTGGGCGGTCCGCAGTTCAATAAGGGTGAACTGCTCAAGGCGAAATGGGATTTCTCTCCCGCGACGTCCTTCGAACTCGGTTTCGTCGGTTCGCAGGCCGGCTATATGCCGCAGGGCAGTTCCTACGGCGTAAGCACGGGACCCATCAAGATCGAACAATGCGACAAAAACGGACGTTGCGGCAACCCGGCATACTACGGCATGGTCGGATCGACGATCAACGGCTACTCGTTCTATCCCGGATCCAACGTCTACAACAATCAGCCGCTCTTCACGGCGCAGCTGCGCACCGCGATTGGCGATAACACGCTGCTCGTGCGGCCGTACGCCGGGAACATCACCCGCATGATCGACGGCAGCGGCGAGGCGTCGTACCCGATCTACTGGTATTCGCCGTCGAATTCGACCACGGACGGCAAGTGCAAGTCCGATTTCGGCGCAGTCGGGCCGACGGTCAACGGGCTGACGATGTGCAAAGACACGGCGTTCAACCTGCTCGAGTCCGACAAACTCAAAGGCGGAACGATTTCCTTCATCCACCCGTTCGGCACGAACTCCGTTACCGCGACCTACGATAATCACAGCGATGAAACGTTCGCGTACTACGGAACGCCGAGCGCGGTTGCCGTCCCCGACACGACCGCGCGCTTCAACACCTTCTCGCTGACCGGCGAGTTCAGCCTCAACCCGGCGCTCACGCTCAAAGCCGGCGCGTATGAAACGCTCTGGGCTCTGTCCGGCTCGCAGACCGGACCGTTCGTAGGCGGCAAGCCGACAACGGTAGGCTTGACCCGTTCGGTCTCACGGTTCGATCCGCACGTCGCGCTGACGTATCAGGCGGCGCCGGGAACCTCGCTGCGCTTCTCCGCCGGCACGTCGACAACGTTTCCGTACGCCTCGCAGGTAAGCGGCAAATCGTCGTACACGCCGCCGTCCGCGACCGGTAACCCGTTCGGCGTTCTCAGCCAGAAGAATCCGGCACTGGATCCCGAGCACGCGGTCGAATTCGATCTGGGTTTCGACAAGCGTCTGCATGACGGTACGATCGTGAGCCTCGACCTTGCGGACACGCAAGTCCACAACGTCTTCGAAACGATGTCGGTGCCGGCGACCTCGCCGCCGGGCGTCCCGTCGTACAGCTTCATCAACGAGCCCGTTAACGCGGCGAATCTCTCGTCCGAGCTGCTCATGCTGACAATCCGAAAAGAGCCCGTGTTCGGACTGGGCTATTACTTGAGCGGAACGCTGGCACGTTCGATCCCGACGGGCGTGCCGCTCACCGCGTCGTTCTCCGTTCCCGCCAACGGCGTGCAGCAATGCAGCGACGGCGGCAGCGCTACGTGCATTCCGTATCTCAAGGGATACGCGGATATCTCGTACACGATGCACGACCGCACGTTTATGCGCCTAGGCATGGACTACGAAGGGAAAAACAACACCTACTTCCAGCCGCCCTTCACGGTCTTTGACATGACGCTTCGCCGTCCGGTCAGTAAAGAAGTCGACGTTCAAGTTTCGGCCTTTAATCTGCTCAATACCAATACGTTCTCGGGATTGGTCGAGCCGAACCAAGGCGTCGCAATGACCGGCGAGAAGCTCGTTTGCGCGGTTCCGGCGAAAGGGTGCGTTCCGACGATACCGGTGTACGGCCCCTATCCGTACAACTCGTTCGCGCGCATCCCGGTGCAGCCGCGCACGGTTCGTCTGCAGTTCAACTTCCACGTGAACCGCTAAGCCTCACGCGCAAACCCAAGAGGCGCTCCGCACACATGCGGGGCGCCTCTTTTTTAGTTGTGCGAGCGCACCTCTTGCACGTGCTGCACTTTCGACTCGAGCGTCTGCGGCACGTCGGTACGATCGTCGATCTTCAGCAGACTGCCGACGCGGGCGGCCCCGCGCTCGTGGCAGCGCGCGTGAATGACCGCGAGCGCCTTACAGATCGTTTCCACGTCGCCTTCCATGTTCGTCGCCATCGGCGTGAGCTGGTAGCGAATGCCCATTTCATCGAGCACGTCGAGCGCGAGCGCCACGTATTCGCGAATGCCTTTACCGGATTCGGCGCTGATGCTAAGGCTTGCTGTAGCCATGGTGTTTACCCCTCGCTGAATGAAACGAATTTTCGGAGATGTAAGACGTTCTTTCCGCGCATCCTAGCAGCGGCGGTTCCGGCGGCGAGTATGAGCCGTTCATTATGGAGCGCGAAGCAGCCCGATAAAGAGGTGAACCGGGCGGCAAAAGATCGTGCGTTGTTTTCCGCTGCGTCGCTGCGAGACACTTGAAGCGGGAGAACGCATCATGAATGAACTTCTGTCGTTTGTAACGAGCCTGGCTTTTCCGCGCACCGTCCTTATCCTAAAGCCCGCGGGGCGTGAAGTGTATATGGAAGTGCGCCGCGAAGGCGTTCCGGTCGGCCGCGTACTGGTTCGCGGCCGGGATTGACGAACCAAACGCGCAGGGACAAGAGCTACTCTCGCACATGGCGGAAAAAATATTCGGCTTTGTTCGAGATGAGCGCGTAATATTCGCGAAAGAGCGCCGCCGCCACGGTGCCCGGCCAGTGCGCCGGAAGCAGCGTGCTCGGCAGGCCCGGATCGACGTACGTGAATTTGCGATAGTCGTGCACGAGCCACGTGCGTTCGACGAAGGCCTCGTCGTCGGAAAGCGCGTGATGCGCGCGTTCGTTTTGCAGCCGCGGCTCGTAGCGCGTGATGAAGTCGCGGTATTGCTCGGCGATTGCCGGCAGATCCCAGCAGCGTTCGAGCAGCTCGCGGTCGGTGTGCGGCCCGCGATATTCTCCCACGAACAGGTCGACGTTTTCGAGCACGCCGTTCGATTCGGCGGCGCCGCGGGCCGCGTCGAGCGCATCGTTGGGTGAGAGCCAGGTCGAGGCGGACAGCGGAGCCCACCCCAGCACCAGGAGATCCTTACGCAAGCCGTCGCGGCCCTCGCGGCGGCTCTCCGCCACGGAATAGGTGAGCATGCGCCAACGCCCGTCCCACTCGACGACCGGTCCGTAGATACGCGGACTGATCGCCTCGACGCGGCGCCGCCCGCGTTCCGTGAGCGTATAAAAGGAGCGGTTGCCCCGCTTGCTTGCCGCCAGCCATCCCTGACGGGACATACGGGAGACCGCTTGGCGGACCGCCGCTTCCGAGAGGCCGAACTCGCCCATCAGACGGATGAGGCCGCCGACCCAAAGCTCGCCGTTCGCGGTCGAATCGCGGTGAACGAAGTCGCCGAAGAGCGTGTAGATGAACGAATTCGGCCGCGTGACCGCGCGGCGTTCCGAGGCTACCGTCACCTTGAGGTCTCCTTGACATTCGGCCTCATGCCGGATAATATGACACTATTCTCACGGTATAGCAATTTTTCGTCATACGAGCGATGACTCGCTCGCACGAGGAGCTTCCATGGCCCGGATATCCACTTTCGACGATTGGATTGACCTGCTCCAGGAGTGGCAGAAGGACATCGGCCTCAACCAGGAGCTCATCGACCGGTACATGCCCGGTTACCAGTTCGAGGCCAAGTACGGCGACCTGCCGGGCGACGAAATTTTCTTCGGCGATTTCAAGGGCGAGCGGCGCTGGGAAAAGGTGCTGCAGGTACCGGACCAGCGCATGCGCGACGCGCTGCTCAATATGATCGTGTATCAGGGAGACACCGAGTTTGCCTCCAACGAACAGCAGCGGTTCCTGGTGAACAACGCGCCGACTGAGTACGATTTGGCCTCGCTGGTTCGCATCATGGTGGAAGAAACGCGCCACGGCTATCAGATGTGCCATCTGCTGGTGAACCACTTCGGGCACGACGGCAAAATCGAAGCGCAGAAGATGCTCGAGCGGCGCGCGTTCGGCAAGAAGAACCGCCTGCTCAACGCGTTCAACGACGACGTGACGCATTGGCTCGACTTCTTCGCCTACACAAACTTCATGGATCGCGACGGCAAATTCCAGCTCACGATGCTCTCGCATTCAGGTTTTGCGCCGCTGGCGCAGTCGATGGGTCCGATGCTGCGCGAGGAATCGTTCCACATGGGTACCGGCATATCGGGTCTTCGCCGCATCGCGCAGGCGAACGTCATCCCGGTGGACGTGCAGCAGAAGTACTATAACAAATGGATCTCGGGCTCACTCGATCTGTTCGGCACGGATCATTCCGGATCGGCGCAGTGGGCGTACACGTGGGGGATCAAAGGACGCGTCGACGAGGACAAAATCGGCGGCGAGCAAGCCGATAAAGAGCACCTCAACGAGCGTGCCCGCGATCAGTTCTACGACGAGTGCAAGAAAACGATCGAACGCGTGAATGCGGTCAATCCCTCGCCGACGCAACTGTACATGCCGGACATCAAGTTCAACCGCAAGATCGGCGCGTATGCAGGCAAGTACTTCACGGTCGAGGGCGGGGACCTGACCCAAGAGGAGTGGGACGCGTATGCTCCGAGCGTCCTGCCCACCGCGCAGGACGAGG
>DASSZL010000191.1:0-4365 GCA_035713505.1 Vulcanimicrobiaceae bacterium
ACGCCGATGAAAGCGAGGTGTTTCAAGGCCGGCACCTTTCGTGAGCGGTCGGATGGAGCCGCTTCTTCGCTCCTTCACATGCAATTCCCCAGGGAATTGCCCGCGCAGGCTATTGTGGCAGAATGGAGGCACAAGCCCCCGTCTTTCACGCGCGCGGACTCTCGAAAACCTATCGCATGGGCGAGGTCGAGGTGCTTGCGCTGCGCCGGCTCGATCTGGATCTGTACGAGCACGAGTTCGTCGTGCTGCTCGGTCCATCGGGCAGCGGCAAATCGACGCTTTTGAATATTCTGGGCGGCCTGGACGCGCCGACCGCCGGCGATGTGTATTTTCGCGAACATGCGCTCACGGCCGCGAACGAACGCGACCTCACACGGTTCCGGCGCGAGCACATCGGCTTCGTGTTCCAATTCTATAATCTCATTCCGAGCCTTACCGCTCTGGAAAACGTCGCGCTCGCCGCGGAACTGGTCGAGCATCCGATGGAGCCGCTCAAAGCACTGACGCTCGTGGGATTGGGCGAGCGCGCGAATCACTTTCCACGGCAAATGTCCGGCGGTGAACAGCAGCGTGTCGCGATTGCGCGAGCGGTCGCAAAACAGCCCGATTGCCTGCTGTGCGATGAACCGACCGGCGCGCTCGACTATGAAACCGGAAAACTCGTGCTCGACGTGCTCGCCAACGTAAATCAAACGTTAGGAACGGCGACGGTCATCATCACCCACAACAGCGCCATAGCGCAGATGGCCGACCGCGTCATCTCGCTGCGCAGCGGGCAGATTGTCTCGATCGCCCGTAACGAGCGCAAGCTCTCGCCCGCGGAGCTCATGTGGTGATGCTCTGGAGAAAACTGCTGCGGGATTTGGGACTTTGGCGAGCGCAAATTCTGGCTATCGCGCTCATCGTCGCGTGCGGCATCGCCACGCTCGTGGCCATGCAAAGCGTCTATGAATCTCTGCAGCTCACGCAGCGCGCGTATTATGAGCGCTACCGGTTCGCAAACGTCTTCGCGGTGCTCACCCGCGCTCCCGAGTCCGCCGCGCAGCGTCTGCGCACGATCCCGGGTGTGGCGGACGTGAATACAAGGGTCGTCGCGGAAGTAACGCTGGACGTGCCGGGACGCCTCGAAGCGACGACCGCGCGCCTGATCTCGATTCCGGAAACACCACAGTCCATGCTAAACGGCATTTTCGTACGCGAAGGACGCTACATCGACGCGGCGGCGCCGAATGAAGTGATCGTCAGCGAGGCATTCGCGAATGCGAACCGTCTGCGTGTCGGTGACCGCTTGACGGCAATCATCAACCGGCGGCGCTCTGATTTGCGGATAGCCGGAATCGGCCTTTCGCCCGAGTACGTGTATGAGATCCGCGGCGGCGATTTCTTACCCGACAGCGCGCACTTCGGCGTTCTCTGGATGGGACGGCGCAATTTGGCGGCGGCGTTCGACATGGCGGGCAGTTTCAACGACGTGTCCGTTGCGCTCGCGCCGGGCGCCAACCGGAGCGCAGTAATCGAGGCCGTGGACCGCACCCTTTCGCCGTATGGCGGAATCGGCGCATTCGAAGCCGCCGATCAGCGCTCGAACCGCACGATCAGCGACGAGCTCACGCAGCTGCGCGCACAGGCGCTCATCATTCCGCTCGTTTTCTTGAGCGTGGCGGCGTTCTTGCTCAACATCGCGCTCTCGCGCCTGATCGCGACCCAGCGCGAGCAAATCGCCATCCTCAAGGCTCTTGGCTTTGCCAACGCTGCCCTGGCGCGGCATTACCTCATCTCCGTGCTGCTGGTCATGCTGATCGGAAGCGCGGGCGGCCTGACAATGGGCGTCTACCTGGGGACGCTGCTGACGGGCATCTACGCGTCTTTCTACCATTTCCCGGTGCTCGAGTACCACCTGAGTCCGCTCGTCGTCCTGACGGCGATCGGCGTTACCGGTGCGGCCGCCCTCATCGGCGCGATGAGTTCGCTGCGCAGCGTCGTACGGCTTGCGCCGGCCGAGGCGATGAGGCCGCCCTCGCCGGCCGCGTACCGCCCGACCATCGTCGAGCGCTTAGGACTCGGGCGGTTTCTCTCGCTCTCCTCGCGCATGCTGATCCGGAACGTCGAGCGCAAGCCGGTCGTCTCCCTCATCACCGCGACGGCAATTGCCTTCGCCGTCGCGATTCTGGTTTTGGGCCGCTACGGCATCGATGCGGTTTCGTTTCTGATGCAGACGCAATTCGTCGACGGCATGCGGCAAGACGTCACGATCGCGTTCTCGCGGCCGCTCAGCAGTTCTGCGCGTTTTGACGCCGGCGCGCTTCCCGGCGTGCTGGAAGTGGAATGGTTTCGCGCAGCGGATGTCCAGGTTCGTTTTAACTCCGTCTCGCGGCGGGCCGGGATCATCGGGCTCGAAAAGACCCATGGCCTCTTTCGCGTGCTCGATTATCGTCTGCGTGCGCACGACATGCCCGCGAGCGGCGTCATGATGAGCAGCGCGCTCGCGCACATTCTCAAAGCGCGTGCCGGCGACACGGTTGAGGTAGAATTGCTGCAGGGCCGGCGCGACGTGCACCGCGTGAAGATTGCTTCAACGCTCGACGACATGACCGGCCTGCAGATGTATATGAGCGCCGGCGATCTCCACCGGATGCTCAACGAAGACGCGACCGTGTCCGGAGCATACGTCCGGATCGATCCGCGCCTGCGAGCGGCGTTCGACGAGCAAGTGAAACGCACGCCGGCGGTCGGATTCGTGAGCTACCGCACTATCGCTCTGGACACGTTCAACCGCATGCTGGGCGAAACGATGTATATCTCCATCAGTTTTCTCATCGGTTTTGCTTCCGCGATCGCCTGCGGAGTCATCTACAATGCAGGCCGCATCGCGCTCTCGGAGCGCAGCCGCGAGCTGGCGACGCTCCGCATCATGGGATTCAGCAGAGCGGAGATTACCTCGCTGTTTCTCGGCGAGCAGTTCATCGTCACGCTCGCGGCCATACCGCTGGGTTTTGTTCTCGGATACGGCCTGTGCGCGTTGCTCAATCCCATCTACCAAACCGATCTCTACCGAATCCCGCTGTTCGTCATGGCGGGCACGTACGTCTTTTCAGCGCTCGTGGTCGCCGGAGCGGCGGCCGCGTCCGCCCTGCTGTTGCATCGCAACATCAACCGCCTCGATCTCCTCGCCGTGCTCAAAGGGGCCGACTAATGCGCCGCTATCGCTCGCTTTTCATCATCCTCGCCTTGGTCGCGCTCGTTGCCGTCGCCATCGTCTACGCGCTGCGGCCCAAACCCGTGGCGGCAGAAACGGCAACCGTGAGGCGCGCATCGCTCGAAACCGGTGTCGAGGTAGAGGCCAAGACGCGCGTTCGCGATCCGTACGTTATTGCCGCCCCGGTTTCCGGACGTCTGGGACGCATCGATTTGCGTGAAGGCGATACGGTGCGCGCGAACTCGCTCATCGCCTCTATCGATCCGCTGCCCGCGACGGCGAGCGTGCAGCAGGCGCTTGCGCAGCTCGACGAAGTGCGCGCGCAGGAAGCGGGTGTCGAAACGATGCGCCCGAAGGCCGAAGCGATCGCACAAGCGCAGGCACATGTGGCCGCCGCACAAGCGGCATCCGCGCAGGCAGGGCGCGACCTCGATCGCGCGCGCTCGCTCGCCGCAACGGGCGATATCTCGCGCTCGCAGTTGGAGGCCGCGCAACTGCTGCAGAAGTCACGCGCTCAGGAGCTGGCCGCCGCGCGAGCTGCCCTTGCCGAGGCCAATGCCAAGCGCAGCGATCCGGATTATCTTCTGCGCGTTTACGGCGCAAAGGCGGCGGCGATCCAGGCGCAACTGCGAACGCTCGAAGACCAGGCCTCGCGCACGGCAATTCACGCGCCCGCCGGCGGAACGGTGTTACGCGTCCTGCAGCGCAGCGAAACGACGGTGGCTGCCGGAACGCCGCTCGTGCAGCTCGCGGATCTCCAGAATCTGGAGATCGTCGCGGACGTACTCTCCGAAGACGCCGTCGATATCCATCCCGGCGACGCCATCATCGTCGAACGCGGCGCCGGCAATGCTCGGGTCCAAGGCCGTGTCACGCGCGTCGAGCCGTCCGCCCGCACGAAAGTCTCCGCCTTGGGCGTTGAAGAACAGCGCGTCGACGTTATCGGGCGCTTCACGCAACTTCCGCGCGGCATCGGCGATCAATATCGTCTGGACGTGCGAATCGTCACCTGGAGGGGACCGGCGCTGCGGATTCCGATGGGCTCGCTCTTCCGCTGCGCGCAGGCGTGGTGCGCGTACAAAGTTGAAAACGGAAAAGCCAAACGCGTGACCGTGACGCTCGGACACCGCGGGAATGATGCGGCCGAGGTCGTGTCCGGATTACGCAGC
>DASSZL010000192.1:0-2322 GCA_035713505.1 Vulcanimicrobiaceae bacterium
GACGAAATAGGCGATCGCCAGCATGAGGCCGTCCGGAAAAATTTGCGAGGGGACGGTCAGCGTTTGGAAGAGCGCGTCCTGCGGGCGGACCAAAAAGCGGTCGAAGCGGCCTTCCCGCACGTAGTCGGGAACGTTGACCACGGTGAAGAAGAACGTGTTGTGGAATTCGTGCGCGAGCATCCAAAGGGCATACAAAAACGCCATTTCTTTGAAGTCCCAGCCGTTCATCGAGGGAAACTGCCGCAGCGTCACCCAGAGCGCGGCGATCGCGGTTCCGTGGTACACGATCGTGAAGCAGAACCACATGATGAAGTTCGCGCGGTACTCGAGCATCGTCAGGAAGTTGATGCGCCAGTATTGGTAATAGGTCGCGAGCATCCGGTATGAAGTTCAGCTTCGAAGCGCAGGTTTCCGTCCGCTCGCCGTACCGGCTGGATCTCACGGTCGATGCGCTGCGCCGTCTTGCGGCAAACGTGGTCGACGTCGCGGGCGAGGACGGCGTCTACCGGCGCGCGCTGCGCGATGACGGCGGGACGAACTTGCTCGAAGTGCGCCAAGCGAGCGCGCGTACGCTCGTCGTTCGCGTCGCCGGCCCGCGTGCGCAGCGCTGGCTTCCTGCGGCGGAACGCATGATCGGTGCCCGCGTAGAACTCAGCGAGTGGTATCGCCGCGTGCGCCCGTACCCGTGGCTCGATTTTCTCGCGCGCGAACTGCGCGGGCTGCGTCCGCCGCGGTATCCCTCCCTGTGGGAGGCGCTCGCGCACTCCATCGTCTTTCAGCAGATCAGCATTCACGCCGCGGCGTCGATCATGCGGCGGCTCATCGAGGCAGCCGGCGAACCGGTCGAGCACGGCGGCGCCGTGTACTATCCGTTCATTACGCCGCGCGAACTGCTCGCGTGCACCGACTCCCATCTTCGCGCGGCGGGTTTGAGCGCCAACAAAGTCGCGCACCTGCGAAGCGCGGCGGGGGCCGTGGCGAGCGGCGAGATCACGGATGAGGAGATCGAGCGCCTGCCCAGCCTGCAAGCCTCGGAGCGCCTCTGTGCGATTCGCGGCATCGGGCCGTGGAGCGCGGCGGTCGTGCTCCTGCGCGGGTTCGGGCGGCTCGACGTTTTCCCGATGAAAGACTCCGGCGTCGCACGCAGCTTGCGCATGCTTTCCGGCAATCCGCTGCTCGACGCGCACGCGCTGCTGGAGGGCCTGGGCCCCGTGCGGGGCATGCTGTATTTCCATCTCCTTTTGGGCCGCGTGCGCAACCTCGTGCCGTCTCGGCCGGATTCCGAGATCACATGAAGACCCTTCCGCGCACCTTTGCAGTCCAGCGCTCCGGCCGGCGTTACCACGACGACCACGGCTGGCTCAAGACCTACCACTCGTTCAGTTTCGCCGACTACTACGATCCGCAAAACCTCAATTGGGGCGCGCTGCGCGTATTCAACGACGATTTCATCGCGGGCGGCGCGGGCTTTCCGCTGCATCCGCATCGCGACATGGAGATTCTGACGTACGTCTTGTCCGGGGAACTCGAGCATCAAGACAGCATGGGCAACCGGGGCGTGGTCAAGCCCGGCGGCGTGCAATTCATGAGCGCCGGCACCGGCGTGCGTCATTCGGAAACGAACGCGCGCAAGGACGTTGAACTGCACCTCGTGCAGATGTGGGTGCTTCCGGCAAAAGCCGGTACCCCGCCGACGTACGGGCAGAAAGATTTCACGCTGGAGGATCGCCGCAACAGCTGGCTCGCCGTCGCGAGCGGCCATCACGCCATTGCCGCGCCGATCTCGCTGACGCAAGATGCGGCGCTCCTGGTCTCGCGCCTGGAAAACCACGAGTTGCGTCACACGTTCGAGCCGAACCGCTTCGGTTTTTTGTTCGTGGCTTCCGGCGAACTCGAGGCCGGCGGCGAGCAATTGCAGGCGGGTGACGCAGTACGCATGTACGCGATCGAGCGGCTCGATCTGCGCGGCACCGCGGAAGTGGTTCTCTGGGATTTACCCTCCCTGAATAACGACGCGGCGTGAGGCCGCGCGCCACACCAGCGTTGAGAGCACGCTGAACAGCGCGAGCCACAGCAGCTGAATGAGCAAGTAACGCGCGTAGTCGTGCGGCTTGATGACGCCTACGTAGATGAGCAGCGGCGTCGAATAGATCGCCGCGAACGGCAGCGCGAAGACGATGCGGCCGAACACACCCGGAAAAAACGTGAGGGGGATGATCTGCCCGCTCAGCAGATCGGAAACCCACCGCACGATGAGCTGAATCGCGAACGTCTCGAGCGTCCAGAACGCGATCGCGTTCATGAGGAAATTCAAGAAGAAGT
>DASSZL010000193.1:0-6003 GCA_035713505.1 Vulcanimicrobiaceae bacterium
GCGGTACGCAGCGCGAAAAGCAGATTTTCCTCGGCGCCCACCATCGCGCGAAGGTAGTCGTCGCCGTGCGTTTCCATTGGCGCGTCGTGGCGTCCGGCGAAAGCGATATAATATTCGGCGTGCTTGCGTATAAGCGTCTCCCGTTCGTCCGCGCCGAGTGATTCGGAAAACTGCCGGATGGGTTGGAGCATCGTGTAGTGGACGGTATCGTTCACGATGCGCCGGCGCAACAGCGATGCGTCGGCGAGTTGCGAGAGGAGATTCGAAATATCGTTTAGGGTGCTCGAGCCCTCGACGCAGACGACATGGCATGCATCGGCGTCCCATGGCCCCGCAAAGACGTAGAGCCGGCGGAACAGTGCCTGCTCGGCCGTGCCGAGCAGTTCATAACTCCAGCGCAGCGCCCGTTCCATCGTTGCATGGCGCTCCGTCGCGCCGCGTGCGGCGCCGGCACGCGTGACGATCGACAGGTTGGACGTAATACGTTTGTGCAGCGCTTCAAGCGTGAGCATACCGCCGCGCGCCGCTATCAGCTCGATGGCAAGCGGGATGCCGTCGAGCCGGGACACGATTTCCGCGATGACTTGCGCGTTCGCGTCGTTCAATCGAACGTGAGGCGCAACGGCACAAACGCGCTCCATGAACAGCCGCACGGCACCGTAGCGCCGAACCGCATCGGCCGAGCGCATCTGCAGCGGGGGGATCGCGAGTCCGCCGAGATCGTACGCGGCTTCGAATTCGGCGGCGAGCTTACTGCGGCTGGTGACGAGCATCCGCGCCGCCGTCCGATCGGCCAAAACACCGCAAATTTTCGAGACGTCGCTTCGAACGTGTTCGCAATTGTCGATCACGAGCAGCACCCGTTTTCGATGCAGCGCTTCGGTCAGCGCTTCTTCAGGTTCGCCGGAACCGCAGCGCGCCCCGGCCGCTGCCGACATTCGCTCAAGTATTGCGTGACGTTCCTTTACGCCGGCCAGTTCCACGAACCATACGCCGTCGGGATACAGTTGTGCCGCACTCAGTGCCGCCGCAATCGCCAAACGCGTTTTGCCGATGCCTCCCGGGCCTATGATTGAAACGAGGCAATGCTGCGTCAGCAGGGCGTGAACGGTTTCTACTTCCTGTTCGCGAGCGACCAGGGAGGTCTGCGGCGCGACGATGTTCGTGCGGATTGCGCTCGAGGCGTCTGCGCTCAATACCTGGTCGAGAGCGGCCCCGGTGTCTTCACTGGGAAGCGTGCCGAGTTCGCGCTGGAGATCCCGTGAGAGTTGGTTGTAGATGCGCAGCGCGCTCGCGCGATCGCCGCTCGCGCAGCGCAGGCGCATGAGTTCGCGCGCAATCTCCTCGTCAAGCGGATCTTGCTGCAGTGCTCGCTGCAAACACCGTGCGAGAGCGTCACGATCGCCCGACTCGCGTGCGCGCGCCGTCGCCTGTGCCAGCAAGGACTCGTACCGGCGCGCGTAACCGGCTCGGATTTCGTCGAGCGCCGGGTCGTCGACGCCTTCACACAATTCGCCCAGGTACTGCTGTGCGGCGGACTCCGGATCGGATGCATGGTGCGCGTCGAAGTGCAGTGCGTCCACCTGCAGAGCGCACGACGGATTCCACTGTACCGTTTCCCGATCAATCAGCAGTGCGTCGCGGCCGAGGGTCTTTGCCGCCACATAGAGTTGCCGGCGAAGGTTTGCGCGTGCCTGCGGCGGATCGATGCCCGGCCAAAGCGCCTGCGCGATCCGATCCCTCGAGAGCGGCCGCGGGGCGTTCGCGATGATAAGCGCGACTGCCGCAATCGCCTTCGGCGGCAGGTTTGCCGGTCTGCGCGCGCCTTTGTGTTCGAGCGCCGGATGGCCGAAGAGCCGCAGGGTCGTCACGCGGGGATTCCGGCGCAACGCAACTGCACACTCAGCGCCTGCACGTCTTCAGTTTGGCCGCGAATCCATAATGCGCCGTACTCGGCCTCGCCGAGCTGCGCGCGCAAACGCTCGGTTAAAGCATTGACATCTTTTGCGGCGTGCGGACTCATCGGCGCTCTCATGCGGGTACGCAGCCCTTGTGCCGCGCTGGCAAGTAGAACCGCCGACCTCGCGTCGTTGCGCCGCTCGAGCGTCAGTGCCGTGCGCTCGAGCGTTTCCGCGAGGAGATGCGAACCGGCAAGCCGTTCGCGAAACTCGAGCGCCGCCAAATGTGCGGCCATCGCATCTTCGATTCGTCCCGAAGCACGAAAGACATCCGCTTGCAGGTTGATTGCATCGACGTAGCGGTACACATCGTTGTCGACTGCGTGGCAGGTGAGCACTTCTTCCAAAATCTTGCCGGCGCAGGTATAGTCCCGCTCGCGATAGGCAATGAGCGCCAGATTTTTCAGCGCCAGCCCCAGGCCCACGTGCTCGCCCAGACTCCGGTGCAGCTGCGCCGCTCTGAGCGTGAGATCTCGCGCCTCGGGCAGGCGATCCATGGTGACGAGCATCTCGCCCAGGAAGTTCAGCGTACGCGCAAGTAGCGGCGTGTGGCTGCTGTGCTCGAGTTCCGCGACTGCTTGACGAAGCAGGCGCTCCGACTCGGCGTATTCTCCGGCGAGCTGGGCCGCCAACGCTATTCCCGCACAAGCATAAGCCGCGGGCACGGCATCGCCGAGCCGGCGATACATCTCGTACGCCCGTTCGTTATGGAAACGCGCGCGTTTCAAATCGGTACACGTGTTGGCGAGGATGCCGGCCACGCGGTGTGCTCGCGCGAGCCGCGGCGTATCTTCCGCGCCGTCGGCGGACGCCAGGAGTGCTTCCAGTGCTGCAAGCGTTTCTCGTGAGTAACCTCTGCGCTGCCGCTCGCGGCAGATGCCGTTGGCGATCGTAACGCCCGTGTCGAGATCACGCGCGCCCACGCACCACGCAAGTGCGGCGATCAGGTCGTCCATCTCGCACTGCAGCGTCGAAAAAAAGCGATCGTATTCCGCTTCGCCGAGCTCGGCCGCATGTTCCACCAGCGATGCGAAGTAGTGCGCGTGCCGTCTGCATGCGCTTTGCTCTTCGCCGCTTTCGACCAGACGTGCGCGAGCGAAGCCGCGCGTCGTTGCCGGCAGCGTATAATGCACGGTGTCGTCGTGCGGCGCGGCCTGGGCGAGTGATGCTTCCACGATTTCGAAGAGTGAAGCCACCGCCTGCTCGCCGCCGCAGATCGCCTCCACCGCATCGATTGAAAATTTGCCGTGGAAGACGCCGAGCCGGGCGAACACGCCGCGCTCCGGCGGCGAGAGCAAGTCGAAGCTCCATGCGATGGCCGCGTCGATCGCCCCCGCCGGGCCCAAGCGTTTGAGCATGCCCTCGAGGGTGAGCATATGCGCGCGCGATGCCACGAGCTCGATGGCGAGCGGCAATCCGTCGAGACGGCGAAGTATTCGTGCCAGCGCCGGCCTCTTTTCCGGCGTTACGCGAAATGCGGGGGAAATCGTCGTCGCGCGCTCTACGAACAACCGGTATGCCGGATAACGCAGAAGCGTCTCGGAATCGGTCACGTTCGCGGGCGGTATTTCCAGCGGCTGCAGTTCAACGGACGCTTCATCTTGAGCGCCGATATGACGGCGGCTCGTCGCTACGACCCGGACCGAGGTGTTCGCGAGCAGCCGGTCGACCACCGGTCCAAGAGCTTCAAACACGTGCTCGCAATTATCGAGTACCAGCAGCGTGCGCGAGCGTGTTAGAGCGCCCAGGACCGCTTCGTCCCGGCGTTCGTCCGCGGTTATGCCGAGAACCTCGCCGATCGCGTTCCAGATCGAATATGCGTCCGTGGCGTTGACCAGTTCGATGAACCAAACCCCGTCCGGGAATAGCTGAACCGCGTTGAATGCCCATCGAACCGCCAGGCGCGTCTTACCGACACCGCCCGGGCCCGTGATAGAAACGAACCTTGCGGTTTTGAGCGCTCCGGCAACACTGGCAAGTTCTTCGTCGCGGCCGACGAAGCTTGTTGCGGAAGCCGATAAGTTGTTCGGGGCGGTAGCCGGCTGCGCGCCGTAAAGGATCCGGTTGAAGGCCGTGAGGGTTTCGGCTTCGGGCTCGACGCCCAATTCGCCGCGCAAACGATGCGCCAGCGCGTGATATTCTCGCAACGCCCCGGCGCGATCGCCATGACGCTCGCGCAATTCCATGAGGTCCCGTACGGACGACTCGTCGAATGGATCGTGGTTGACGGCACGCTGCAGCCAAAGCGCAAGCGACGCCTGATCGCCCGATGCACGTGCATTCTCGATGAGTTTACGAAGGAGATCTTCGTAGCGCGATCGATAGCGCAACCGAAGGCCGTCCAGCAGTTCATCGTCCACTCCGGCGCAGAAGTCTCCACCATACTCTTGAAGCGCAAGGGCGGATTCGGCTGAGGCGAGCGTTTCGAAGTTGATAACGTCGGCTCCGGTGCTCGCAGCGGCATTCCACTGCGCCGTGTGGCGCGTGAGCGTGAACACGTCTTCGCCCAACGACTTCGCGAGCAGGTGAAGCTGGCGCCGGAGGTTTGCCCGCGCGTCCGCCGGATCGGAATCGGGCCAAAGCGACTGCGCGAGCCATTCACGGGAAAGCGGGCGCGCGTGGTTTGCCGCGATGATTCCCAGAAGCGCGAGGCCCTTCGGCGGCGCCCCGATCTGCGTTCGGGACCCGTCTCGTTCCAACATCGGAGAACCGAAGAGCCGAAGGATCGCCATATCGCCGAACCATTGCTGCGCTCCGGCGCGCGGTCCTCGTACTCGGCCAAGCATTGCGATGTTTTTACATGGCCAGCGGCAGATCGTGCCCGCGGTAGGTGCGGTACATAATGAAGGCCAGCTCGGTGCGGCTACCGATGTTGAGTTTGGAGTAAACCGAATACAGGTGGTTTTCAACTGTACGTTGGCTTACACATAAGAAGGCCGCGATCGCCCGGTTCGTTTTGCCGCGTGCGACCAGTTGTGCGATTTCGAGTTCCCGTGGCGTGAGTATTCTCTGCATGAATACAGTGTGACGCCGCACCGTCCGCGTATCGTCCGAAGTCCCGCGCCCCAGACCGGGGCCGGCGCGGCTGGCGCGGCGGCGGCCCCATTCTCCCCGCGGGCCGGGCGCCGCGCTTTTCTCGCCCGGAATTTCGGCTGAAGTCCTTTACAGGGGGGGCGTAAGGGGCTATCATTCTCGCGAGTCTGGTTTTGAGGACTTGGCTCACGGTTATGGGAGGCGCGCCCTTACGCGCCATCGCGGCGAATCGCCCGTGCACCGCAAAAGCGCCGGCAAGAGTTCGTCGATAGGTCGGGGACGTGACTGCACTGCAGGCGCCAGCCGACGAGTCCGGAGGTGGGATTTCCCCCAAGGTCGAGGAGAGAAGACAGAAATTGAAGGCACTCGGTACGCACATTGTGTGTGAACTGTCGGGGTGTGACCCGGAGGCCCTCACGGACGTCGATGCCGTCCACACCATGATGATCGCGGCCGCGAAAGCGGCAAAGGCGACGATCATGGAGAGCGCCTTCCACCGGTTTGAACCGCAGGGAGTATCCGGTACCGTCATTTTGGCGGAGTCGCATTTGTCCATCCACACGTGGCCCGAGAAAGGCTACGCCGCGATGGACTTTTATACGTGCGGGGATCACACCAATCCATGGCTGGCGTGCGAGCACGCGGCGAGCGTGCTCTCGGCAAAGAGTATGCTCACCACCGAATTCAAGCGCGGAATAGAAGCGAAGAACGGCACGTTCACGCACGTCGTGACGGCCACTGAAGCCGAAGACCGGCCACTCACCGCGTAGTCTCTCCTCCCGAAAAGGGAACTCCGGCGGCGCGCCATTGGCGCGCCGTTTTATTTTTGTAAAAGCAAGCAACGCCTTGCGTACCGTGTGTCCGATACAAAACACATGGGACAACGGCGTTTTGATGTTGCGCTCTTTTTGCTATCTGCCGGTCTGCTGGCGGGCTGCGGTGGAGGAGGCGGCGGATCGGCTCCTTCCGCCGCACAAGTTCTGCCGCCGGCCGTCGGGACACCGCAGCCCTC
>DASSZL010000194.1:0-6227 GCA_035713505.1 Vulcanimicrobiaceae bacterium
GCCATCGAGTCCTCGAGATCGAGCATTACGCCCGGCGCCCCCGAGTTGAGCATCTTGACGACCAATTCCGCATCGTCCGCGGGGCCGGTCATTTGGTTGCGCTGATCGGCACACCACTCGGGCAGCGCTATGCGCCAGTCGGTCGGACGAGCCTTGGTAGCGTGCAAGTACGTGGGCAGCACGCCCTGGTGCGCGCGCTCGAGCACTTGCCGGCGATGCGCCGCGAGCTCGCGCTGGCGCGGCGTGAACTCTTCATGCAGCGGGCGGAAGAAAGCCGCGAACCCCGCCGGCAGGTCCCGCTCGATGTCGAAACCGGCCGGCGCGGTGTTCATTCCCGGTGCGCTCAGCGTGTGCATACGCATTTACGCGACCGCGATGCCGTTCGAGTGTCCGTTGCGGCGCGTCTCGTAGAACTGCTCTTCCTCGGTCGAACCGGTCAGCGCCGTGGTTGACGAGGTGCCGTCCGAAACCACGCGCGCGATCTCGTCGAAGTAGCCCGTGCCGACTTCGCGCTGATGCCGCGTGGCCGTATAGCCGAATTCTTCGCTGGCGAACTCGCGCTGCTGGAAGTCGGCGTACGCGCTCATGCCGCGTTCGTTGAAGTCCCGCGCCAATTCGAACATGCTGTGATTGAGTGCATGGAAGCCGGCCAGCGTGATGAACTGAAATTTGTAGCCCATCTCGGACAGCAACTCCCGGAATTGCGCGATGCTCTTCTCGTCGAGTTTTTTCTTCCAGTTGAACGACGGCGAGCAGTTGTAGGCGAGCAGCTTGCCGGGAAACTTCGCATGGATGGCTTGCGCGAACTTTCGCGCTTCCTCGATGTTCGGCTCGGACGTCTCGCACCAGATCAAATCGGCGTACGGCGCGTAGGCCAACCCGCGGGCGATCGCGGCATCGATGCCGCCGCGGATGCGGTAGAAGCCTTCGCTCGTGCGCTCACCGGTGCAAAATTCTTTGTCGCGCGGGTCCACGTCGCTCGTGAGCAGCTGCGCGGCGTTTGCGTCGGTGCGCGCGACGATGATCGTCGGTACGTCGAGCACGTCGGCCGCGAAGCGCGCCGCGACGAGATGGCGGACTGCTTGTTGCGTGGGAATCAGCACCTTGCCGCCCATGTGCCCGCACTTTTTCTCCGATGCGAGTTGGTCTTCGAAGTGGACGCCCGCCGCGCCGGCTTTGATCATCGATTTCATCAGCTCGAAAACGTTGAGCGCGCCGCCGAAGCCCGCTTCGGCGTCCGCGACGATCGGCACGAACCAGTCAGTGCCGCTCTTGCCTTCGCTGCAGTCGATTTGGTCGGCCCGCTGGAGCGCGTTGTTGATGCGCTCGACGACCGACGGTACGCTGTTGACCGGATACAGGCTCTGGTCGGGATACATTTGTCCCGCGACGTTGGCGTCGGCGGCGACTTGCCAGCCGCTCAGATAGATCGCCTTGAGTCCCGCTTTAACGGCTTGTACCGCCTGATTTCCCGTCAGGCAGCCCAGCGCGGCCACCGGCTCGCTCTGGTGGAGCGAGGTCCAGAGCCGGTCCGCACCCAGGCGCGCTAGCGTGTATTCGATTTGAACCGTCCCGCGCAGGCGTTCCACGTCGGCGTTGGTATAGCGCCGCTCGATGCCCGCCCAGCGCGGATCGTTCTTCCAGCGATGCTCCAAATTCGATGCGACTGACGCGACCTTCACGCTGAACTCCTCTCGGCTGCAAGTTTTGGCTTGCCTTGGCTGTAATATTGGACCACTCCAATTGGATGGTAGCCTTTGATTGCTTGGATGAGGTCCGTTGTGAGGAACAGGCTATCAAAGTCGGTGCGTCAAGTCAAGCGATTGATAAAAATAATAAGCGGGTATAATACCCGCTTACCAATCGATTCCGGCTTGCGACATCGTCTTGCGCAGCCGCGCTCCCGCCGGGCCGACGAACGGAAGGCCCGGCTGTTCGCCGGTGAACATGACCTTAGAGCGCACGCTGCCCTCGCCGAACACCGTTTGCGTCGCGTACTTGTACTAATCGCAGCCGCGGCAATGCGCGGGAAGATAGTCGGCCGCGGATCGCATCACACGGCCTTATACCCTAGGGCAGCGTGGGCAGCGGCAGCGACGGTTTGCTGCGCAAATCCGGATACGGTTCGTGATGTTCTTGCACGGCCTGCATCGCAAGACGCAGTGCGAATTCCATTTGCGGATCCTTGCCGTCGCGATAATCATGCGGCGCGATGTCGACGTCGTAATCGGGATCGGTGCCGTAGTTTTCGACTTTCCAGCCGACGTCTTTGAACCAGAACGAAAACTCCGGCTGCGTCGTAATCGTGCCGTCGACCAGGTGATGGTACGGGTTGATGCCGATGACGCCGCCCCACGTACGTTTCCCGACGAGCGGGCCGAGATCGTAGATTTTGAAGCAGTGGCTGAAAATATCTCCGTCCGATCCGGCGAACTGATTGGTCATCGCGACGATAGGGCCGGCAACCGATTCGGGCGGATACGGCATGGGCTTCTTGCTATATCGCGAGACGTCGTAACCGACGCGTTTGCGATTGAGCTTCTCGAGCAGCAGCGGCGAAACGTGGCCGCCGCGATTGTACCGCACGTCGACGATGAGTCCCTCGCGATCGAATTCGGAGAGATAGCCGCGATGAAACTCGGAGAAGCCCCACGGCCCCATGTCGGGAATGTGAACGTAGCCGATTTTTCCGTCGCTCTGTTCGTGAACGTACCGGCGGTTGTTCTCGACCCACGCGCGGTAGCGCAGCTGTTGTTCGCTCTGGAGCGTCTTTGCGGTCACGCGCCGCTCGCCTGTCATCGTTTTCACGACGATGGCGACTTCGCGGCCCGCGACGTTCACGAGCGCCCGGTTCGGCGAAAGCTCGCGCGTGAGCGCTTTGCCGCCGATCGCGAGCAGCACGTCGCCTTCGGAAATTCCCAGGCCCGGTTCGGCGAGCGGTGAATCGACCTCGCGGTTCCACGAGTCGCCGCGGTAGATCCGCGCGATGCGCCAGCCGCCGGCGCCTTCGTCCCACGTATAGTCCGCGCCGAGAAAACCGCGCTTGTACTCCGGCGGACGGCGCAGATCGCCGCCCATCTCGTAGGCGTGCGAGGTGCCGAGTTCTCCGTGCATTTCCCAAATGACGTCGGAGAGCTCCGAGCGCGTGCGCACGCGCGGCAGCAGCATTTCGTAGCGGTCGTGCACGCGGTCCCAATCGATATCCGACATGTCCTCGACCCAGAACTGCTCGGTCTGCAGGCGCCACGCCTCGCGATACATCTGCTTCCATTCCGCGTGCGGGTCCAATTCGACGTGCACGCGATCGAGATCGATCCATCCGCTTTTGCGCCCCGCTTCGGCGGCCGGCTTGACGTCGTCGTGTTCTTCCGGAAGATCGGCGAGCGCGTCGATGACTCGAATGCGATCGTTCGAGCGGTACACCAGCGTGTGATGGTCGCTGCCGAGCGCGATCTGGGAAACGTCGGCCGCAATCGTTGCGCTGCGCTGCTGTTCGAAATCGTACGCCATGAGCGTGCCGCCCTGATTGTCGTCGTTGTCACGATCGTTCGGCTTGATGCCGCGCACCTCGAACTTCGTGAACAGCACACGGTTGCGCGCCGCCACGATCTGCCCGTAGTCGCCTTCCTCGACCGGGAAGGAGAGAATGCGGCCTTCTATGCCGTTGAAATCGATCTCGATCCGCGGCGGTTTCTCCGAGCGTTTCTTCTCTTCGTCGGCGCCCTCGCGTTCGTGATCGTGTTCGCGGTGCACGGGTTTGGGTTTTGGCGTAAAAGGATTGGGAACATCCGCGCGCAGCGTGAGCAAGAACGGACGCTGCGCCTGGGGGAAACTCAAGTTGAACTGCAGCGCGTCGTAGACGGGATCGAAATCGCGCGTCGAGATGAAGTACAGATAGTTGCCTTCCGGGTCCCAGGCGGGACTCTGATCCACGCGCATGCGCGGCGTGACGTCGTAGACCTTGCCCGACTTGCACTTGACGATGCGCACGATGGCGGCGTTATCTCCGCCGGGCCACCACACGTACGCAAGCCAGCGGCCGTCGGGCGAAAACGCGAGGTCCGTGACGCGGTTGCCCAAGCTCTTGTCCAGGACGCGCACCGTGCCGTCGTTATCCAATAGACACAGCTCGTACCGGTGGTTCGCGAACGCAATCCGGTCGCTGACCGGAGAGCAGGCGATTTCCGTGATGCGGCCGACGTCCGTCTTCGTCAGGGGCTGCGGCGGCGCGGAGGCGTCCGCGCTGTGCAGAGAGATTTGCTCGTAGCCGTTTTGATCCGTGACCGTAACGAAGCGTTTGCCGTCATGCATCCACGCGATGCAGCGTTCGCGAACGCCGCTGCCTTTGCCGTGGTGCAGCGGCGCCTCTTCCCAAAACGGCATCGTGTACGGCTGCCCGCGCGCGATGATCGCCAGCGCCGTTCCATCGGGCGAGGGCGCGAATTCATCGATTTCATCGGAGCCCTCGAGGAACCGGCGCACCGTTTGCGGCGCGGCCGATGGCGCCTCGATCGCGAGTTCACGCGCTTCGTCCGCATCGACGTCGTAACAGTAAATGCTGCCGCCGCACGTGTAAACGATGCGATTCCCGTCGGTTGAAGGAAAGCGCACGTAGTATTCACTGTGGTGCGTGTGGCGGCGCACGTCGCTGCCGTCGAGGGCGCACGAATAGATGTTGCCGATGCCTTCGTGATCCGCCAGGAAATAGATGCGATCGCGGATCCACATGGGCCACACCGGATTACCGTCGGGCAGACGCAGCCGCTCGAACTCGCCGCGATGCTCGGCATCGATCCAAATTTCGCCGGCCGTTCCGCCGCGGTACCGTTTCCAGCGGGCTGGGTCGCTCTCGTTGCGCCCGATCACCAGACGTCCGTCCGGGCCCGGATAAAACGACTTCATGTGGCCCAGGCCGATTTCACGCAAACCGCTGCCGTCGGGCGCAATCGCGAAGCCGCGCGTTTCGCGCTCGTACCACGCGCTCGGATTGCTCACGAAGAAGATCTCCGACCCGTCGGCGCTCCAAGCGCACGCGGCGGCGAGCGTTCCGCCCAAGAACGTCAGCCGGCGCGGCCTCCCGCCGGCGGCCGGCATGATATAGAGTTCGGGATGCCCCTCGTCGTTCGCGATGAACGCGACGTGCGAACCGTCCGGCGAGAGCCGGGAGGTGGTGCATGCGCCGGGGGTGGCCGTCAGGCGTATCGCCGCTCCGCCGCCCGCGGGCGCACTCCAGAGGTCGTCCTCGCAGGCGAAAACGACGCGGTCACCGGCAAGCGTGGCGTAGCGATAGTAGCCCTGTTCCATGAGGCGCTGTGGTTGGCGACGAAGGGCGCGCGTCCCGCTTGCATGGCCAATTACTTTGTGTTACAAAGTAAGGCATGGCGCACGTCGCAATCATCATGGACGGCAACCGGCGGTGGGCTCTGAGCCGCGGATTGCCGCTTGTCCAGGGATACCGGCGCGGAATCGCGGCCTTGCGGGAGGCCGTTCGAGCCGCCATCGACAGCGGGATCGACATGCTGACCGTCTACGGGTTCTCAACGGAGAATTGGCGTCGCGACGGCACGGAGATCGGGATGCTCATGCAACTGTGCGCAGCATTTGCCGCCACGGAAAAACCCGCGCTCCTGCGCCAAGGCGTGCGCGTGCGCATTGTCGGCGACGTCGAACCGTTCGTGCTGCCTGCGCGCGCGGGCCTGCGCGATCTCGTGCGCGCAACGGAAAAGAACCGCCTGCTCACGCTCAATCTTGCGCTCAATTACAGCGGCCGGGCCGAACTCGTTCGCGCCGCGCAACTGATCGCTCGCGACGTGCGCAGCGGGCACCTGGAGCCGGGCGAGGTGGACGAAGCCGCGCTGCGTTCGCGTTTGTACGCGCCGGAGATGCCGGATCCGGATTTGCTGATTCGAACCGGCGGCGATATGCGCGTTTCGAACTTCTTACTCTATCAGATTGCGTATACGGAGCTGCTTACACTGCCGGTCATGTGGCCCGACTTCACGGCCGAACATTTCACGCAGGCGGTACGCGCGCTGGGCGGACGAGAACGCCGCTTCGGCGCCTAGTGCGCGTCCTGTATTTCGTGGAACGTCGGCCCCGCCTGATTCGCCGTGCTGCGCATGTAGTTTTCGATGTTCGGAATGATCGTGTGCCCGTCTGCCTGCTGCAGCAGATCTCCTAACGCGTCATACACCGTTTGCGTGTTCTGCAACTGAACGGAAAGCGGC
>DASSZL010000195.1:0-6133 GCA_035713505.1 Vulcanimicrobiaceae bacterium
ATTCCCATGGTCCCGATGGGGAACAGGTAATGAAACATCACCGTGAACGCGAACTGGATCCGGTCCGCTATCAAAGCGCCTTCCATGGGCGGCCTCCGTTAGATCAGTGAAATCGTTTCCTTGGGCTTGGGACGCGCTTCGATGGACGCCAGCAGCGCATCGGCGAGCTGATCGCAGACCGGATCGTCGATTTCTTCCACCCGGCCTTCGTCCGCCAGCAGCGCCTTGACCGGATCGATCGGTATGCGCGCGAGCACCGGCGCCTGCGCGAGTTCCGCAACGCGATCGGCATACGACGGTCCGAACACCTCGTATTTCGTGCCGGTGTCCGGCGCGATGAAATACGACATGTTCTCGACTACGCCGAGAATCGGTTTCTTGAGCTGGTGAATCAGATTCGCGGCTTTGCGCACGATCATCGTGGCGAGCGCCTGCGGCATGGTCACGAGCACGACGCCGTCGACCGCGAGCGACTGCAGCACGGTGAGCGGCGCATCCGAGGTGCCCGGCGGCAGATCGATGAGCAGAAAATCGAGGTCGCTCCAAAGCACCTGTTCGTAAAACTGGCGGATGACGCCCGAGAGAATCGGGCCGCGCCAGATCATCGCGGTGTCTTCCTTGTCGGTCAGCAAATTGGAACTGACGATCTCGATGGCGCTGCGCGAGAGCGCGGGAATCATCAGCGGCTGCGGATTTCCTTGCGGGGTTTTCGGCGCGGACGGATCCGCTTCGATCACCAGCGGCTTCGAGAGGCCGAAGAGTTTGGGAATCGACGGCCCCGTGATGTCGCCGTCGAGGATGCCCACACGATAGTGCTTGCGGCGCAGTCCCAGGGCGATGAGCGCGGTGACCAGCGATTTGCCCACGCCGCCTTTGCCCGACATGATCGGCACCACATGCTTGATGCTGGCGCGGCGTTTGAACTCGCCGGGTGCGCGGCGCAGCGGCGTGCGGTCTTCCGCGGAAATGTTCGGAACGAAGCCGGAAAGGCGCGCCTGCGTGAGGGCGGCGATGATGGGTTCGACGCGCAAACCGTGGGCTTTGGCGCCTTGCTCGATCGTTTCGTACTTGTTCACGCCGCAGCCGGCGCAGTGCAGGCCGAATTTCCCGAGGACTTCCGCGGCAATGGGGAGTTGCGCGACCAGCTCGCTGATGTTGGTCTGCGGGGCGATTTCCATCTCGATGTGGGGCATGAAGCAGTGATTCGCGGTGCGAACGAAGCGTTACTATGCGAGTGAAGTCGCATCACGAGACTTGGGCGCCCAGCCCGGACGAGCTGGTGCTGCTGGCGGCCGCTTACCTCCACGTTCCGGGCCGCCGCCTGCGTGCGCTGCTCCGCGGGCAGGAGCGCGACCTCAAAGAGTGGGTCGCTCAGGACAGCGCCCGTAAAGTCGCGCACGCGCGCCATGAAGCCAAGAGCGCCGTGCAGCGCCTGCACAAACTGGGCGCGCATCTGATCACCATTGTTGACGAGAGTTATCCGGCCGGACTTCGCGATCTGGAAGATCCGCCGGCGTTTCTGTGCGTTCGCGGCGCCCTGCCCGCCGGCGGTTTGGCGATCGTCGGCAGCCGCACGCCGCCCGAAAAGGCGGCGGTCTTTGCGCGCGAGCTGGCCGCGAAATGTGCGATGCCCGTGGTAAGCGGACTCGCCGCGGGCGTCGATGCGGCGGCGCATCACGGCGCTCTGGATGCGGGCCTCGCGACGGCGGCGTATGTCGGGACGGGACTGGGCGTAACGTATCCGCCGGAGCATCGCGCGCTCGAAGAGGAGATCGTTTCGCGCGGCGGCGCGGTCGCGAGCGAACGTCTTCCGGATGAACCCGTGACGAAATGGGCGCTCGTGCATCGCGATCGGCTGCAGGCCGCGCACGCGGATGCGACGGTCCTTATCGCGAGCGAGACGGGCGGTGGAGCGATGCAGACGATGCGTTTTGCCAAAGACCTCGGGCGGCCGCGTTTCGTGCTCGACGCACAGGGCGAACCCGAATATGCCGGGAACGTGCAGGCCCGCGCGGACGGAGCGATTGCGCTTCCGTTCGAAGTGAAAGCCGCGCTGAGGATTCTGCATGCAAACGTTCGATCTCGTTAGCCGCGCGCAAGCGGTACTGGCCGGAGGCTGCGATTCGCCGGTACGTTCCGGCTGGGGCGTCGGCGGCGCGCCGTTCATCCAGTCGCGCGGTGAGGGCGCGTACGCATACGACGAACACGGCGATCGCTACATCGACTACATCATGGCGTACGGCCCGCTGCTCTTTGGGCATACGCATCCGGCGCTGACGAGCAATCTGGACGAACTGGCATCACTAGGCCTGGTGCACGGAAGCACGCATCCCGAAGAAATTCGCTTGGCCGAACGCATTCGCGAATACTTGCCGTCGATGCAGCGCATGCGGTTCGTGAGCACCGGCACCGAGGCGGTGATGAGCGCGATTCGAGTCGCGCGCGCGTACACGCGGCGAAATCTGATTCTGAAGTTTGCCGGAAACTACCACGGGCACTTCGATTTGGCGCTGCTCAATGCCGGTGCGTCCGCGCATACGGCCGACGCGAAACGCAGCGGCATTCCGCAGGGCGTCATGCGCGACGTCATCGTTGCGCGCTACAATGACCTCGCGAGCGTCGATGAACTGCTGGCCGGGCGCGAAGACGACCTCGCGGCGATTATCGTCGAGCCGATCGTCGGCAACATGGGCTACGTCACGCCCGTGCAAGGCTTTCTCGAGGGCTTACGCGAGCGCACGAACCGGTACGGCGCGCTGCTGATCTTCGATGAAGTGATCACGTGGCTGCGCTTTGGACTGCGTGGTGCGCAGGCGCGCGCCGGCATCACGCCGGACATGACGGCGATCGGCAAAATCATGGGCGGCGGTTTTCCGATTGCCGCATTCGGCGGACGCGAAGACGTCATGGCCGTACTTGCCCCGCTCGGCGCAACCTTCACCGGCGGCACGCACGCGGGCAATCCGTTCTCCGTCGGAATGGCGCACCGCACGCTGGACTTGCTGGAAGCGCATCCGGAGTATTATCCGTACATGGACGCACTCGGGCAGCGCCTGGCCGACGGCATTCGCGCAATATTCACGCGCCGAGGCGTGCGGTATACGGTCGTCCAGCACGAATCGATCGTCGACTTCAAGTTCCGCCCCGGACCGCCCAACCGCAATTACGACGATGCGCTGGCTGCGGACAAGCAAAAATACGCCGCCTACTATCACGAGATGCGCAAACGGAGAATACTGCTGCCGCCCTCGCAAAACGAAGTGATGTTCGTATCGACCGCGCACACCGCCGCCGACATCGACGAAACGCTTACCGCAATCGATGAATCGTTCGACGTTCTTAGCTAGCGCCGCCGCGCTTGCCGCGCCCCACAGCCTCACGCCGACGCACCCCTCCATCGCGCTACCCGGCCCGAAGACCGTCGCACAAGCAGTTCGCGAGGAGTTTCTGCACGCATGGAACGGCTACAAGCAGTTCGCGTGGGGCGCGGACGAAGTGCAGCCGGTGAGCGGCAAGCCCAAGAACTTTTTCGTGCCCGCGCATTCGTTCGGACTCTCGATCATCGAGGCGATGGACACGCTGTACGTCATGGGTCTGGACGACGAGCTTGCCCTGTGCGTGAAGTGGCTGCGCTCGAACCTGGACTTCGACGTGGATGCGAGCGTGCAGATGTTCGAAGCGGTGATCCGCATGGTCGCGGGCTTGATTGCCGGTTACTATGCGACCGGCGAAAAATTCATGCTCGACGGCGCACGCGACTTGGCGAATCGTTTGCTGGTGTGCTTCACGAAATCTCCGAGCGGCGCTCCGTACCGCTTCGCGAATCTGCGGACCGGCGCGGTGAGCGATCCAAAATCGAATCTTGCGGAGATTGGGTCCAATATTTTGGAGTTCGGCGATCTCTCGCGCCTTACGGGAGACCCGAAATATTTGAACGCGTCGATGAAGGCGTTCGAAACGGTGATGAACAGACGCTCGCCGCTCGATTTGCTCGGTACGAATTTCGACGTGGAGAAGGGCGAGTTCATCGGCAACGACGACGTTGCGCCGGACGAGCCGGTCGACTCATTCTACGAGTATCTCTGGGGCGGCTGGCAGATGCTGGGCATCGCGCAGTGCCGGGAGTGGTACGACCTTCTTACCGCGGCTATTCTGAAGTACAAAGTCACGCACATCGACGGAAGCCTGTGGTTCAAGACCGTCGATTACACTACGGGTTTGCCGACCGGCGATGCGTCGAGCAGCGAACTGGCCGCATTTTACGCCGAACTTATCGCCAAGGGCGGCAATCGCGAAGTCGGCGAGGCGTTCTACGACTCGTGGACGCGCGCACTGGACAAGTACGAACTCATTCCGGAAGTATTGTTCTATCCGGACCTCTCGATTATCGATCCGCGGTACTGGATGAGGCCGGAGTATCCGAACTCGTCGTTCGATTTATGGTTCCTCACGCACGGCGAGAAATACCGTGCAACGGCATACCGCTATTTCACGGCGCTGCGAAAAAATTGCCGGACGGCGAACGGCTACACCGTGCTGACCGACGTGCGGACGCGACCAATGACGCGGGGCGACTATTTCCCGGCGTACGCGTTCTCCGAGAACTTCAAATATCTGTACCTGATGTTTGCCGATTCACCGCGCTTCGAGGAATCGAATTACTATTTGAACACCGAGGGGAAGATTCTGCGCGGAATAAAAACGCCGACGGTCTAGACGTGCAAGCAAGGCCCCGCACGAGCGCGAGGCCATCGTTTCGCAAGCCGCAAAGCGGTCGATGGGGGGAAGCGGACCGGGTCATTGCGTTGGCGCGCGGGGAGGCCGGTTCGCTTCCCTCTCTACATTATTTACGAACCGGCGTTGGATAAACAACCGGGCTGTATAGCCCATTTGCGTCGACGGACCGTACGCCCAGGATATAGTTATCCTTACTGACCGGGACGGTGGCCTGCATGGCATCGCCGACGTTTTTTGCGTACTGCCAGACCGGCGAGGTGGTTTCGCGCCATACGATTTGGTACGTCGAAGCGCCCGGTGCGGGCTTCCAGCGCAGTGTCGAGTCGTTCGTCAAATGCTGCGTGAGCAGCTCCGGCTGCACGGGCTCCTCGGGCCCCAGCGCCAGCGCGGCCAATGCCGCCACATTCATTTTGGTAATGCGGGCGAGATAGTTGAAGTCCAGGTACTGCGGCAGATCGCCGTACTGCACGCCGCCCTCGCGGCGAACGTCCTGGTGCTGGTGCTGGAAGTCCTCGTGAATCTCGACGAAGCGGATCGCCGGAAAACCGTCCGCGTTGAACGATTGCTGATCTCCGCCGCGCAGGAAACGGTCGGCGCGATAGATCAGCACGCCGTGCATCGGGGATACGTACTGCTCGCCCGTTGCCTTGACAAAGCGAGCGAGTTCGCGCGAGGGCGAATCGTCTTCCGTGCCGAGCAGATTGACCACCGCGTCTTTGGCGCCGGCCGGCAACGCTTCGCTGAAGATGCGAACTTCGTTTCCATCCGAGGCGCTGTTGGGGGTCCCGATGATGTCGTTGTTCAAATCGGCGACGACTTGCGTTCCGTTCGCCTTCAGCTCGTTCGCGAAGTGCTCGGATCCCCACAGGCCGAGTTCTTCACCGTCGAACGTCGCGAAGATGATCGTCCCGCGGAAATGCGTGTGCGCCATGACCTTCGCCGCTTCGATGACGGCGGAGGTTCCCGAGCCGTTGTCGTCGGCGCCCGGCGCGTCGCCTTGTCCGTCGGTGCACTTGCCGTTGCAGTCGTCGAAGTGGCTGGACATGACGTAGGTCGGCCCCGGCACCTCGCCCTTGAGCGTTGCGATCACGCTCGATTCGACGACGTCGCGCGGCGTGCGCTCTGTTTTGGGATGCGTGAAGGTGTCGAGCCGCACGGTCATCCGGCCCCCGCTGGTTTTAGCGATTTCTTCGAACTGCGCGCGAATCCAATCGCGCGCCGCGAAGACGCCTCGCGACGGCGAATTCAGCGTGTCCGAAAAATCGTTGCGCGTGCCGAAGGCGACCAGACGCGTGTCGAACGATCGCAAGTCCTGCGCGGAGAAGGCGTTGTCCATCGCTTGAATGCGCGCATCGGTTGCTGCCGGTCGATCCGGCGCGTAAGAGGTGGCGGCGCG
>DASSZL010000196.1:0-2919 GCA_035713505.1 Vulcanimicrobiaceae bacterium
GTACCCGAGGCGTTCCAATCACGCTGGACGCCGGGCTGACCGTTATACGTACGGCGAAACGCCAGATCGATACCGCGCTCATGCACGTCAACATCGCCCGTCTGCACGAGCAAATTGCCGTTTGCGACGTTCACCATGTACTTGCCGATACCGGGAATGCCGCCTTCTTCGTACGTCCACCAGCGGTTGATGCCGGTTTGACCGACCGTGCTTGTTTGAACGACGGAAGTTTGCACGGCCATCGTGCGGCGAGCCGAACTCAACTTTCCGCCGCGCGCAGCAGCCACTTGCCCTAGCGACTGACCCGGTACCGGGGGAATAAACTGCGGCCCGCTGCGCATGGCGCTGCTCCGCAACATGGCTTGAACCTGGGCCGACTGTGGGCGCAGCGGCATCGGGGGGCCGGGCACGCGTATGCCGAGAAGTGGCGAAACGTGCTCATGATGCAGCGCGAACGCAGCGCGCATTTGCGCCGCGGTCAGATGCGGATTCGCATTTCCGCGCGGTATTACGGGCGGTGCTGCGTGCGTTGCTTCGTACAGATTCTCGCGACCCAGCACCAACGCCCCAATGTACGTACTTTCGAGTGACTGCGGCAATTGAGCAAAGGCAAAGTGCACTTGCGCGAGCAGTGGCGCTGCGCCCGGCATCGTCGGTTGCGCGACCATTGCGGCCCCCGACGCGTGCAACATGAAGACAGAAAGAAGCGCGATTGAAATTGCGCGATACAACATGCCCACCCCGATTATGCGACATTAAGTTGTTGCTCGGGGTACGGCGTGGGCTTGTTTGCTTCCTTCTGGGCAAAAAAATAAAGAACGCCGGTCGCTGGACGTTCTTCGCATCGCTCAGCGCACGTAGTGTCCTTGTTTTTTCCGGATCGCGCGCTTCGGGTGGGCGACACCGCTTGCGCGGACATCGTTGAAGCCTGCCCGCTAAGGGAGCGGCAGCAACGAACCGGCTGTAGTCGTAGCCTGCGTGGACGCAGTGCTTCCCGGAACGCCGGATTCCACGAGCTGGCGGTATGCTATCAGGCGATTCGTGTTCTTCGCGACGTCGAGCTGGAGTTCGTACGAGACTTCAATGGCCTTGGTGAGGTCTTGCGTGTCGTAGGTGTAGTTGAATCGTTTTAAACTGGCGAGAATCGCTTTCGCCTGGTCGTTCAGGGCTCCGTACGCCGTTTGAATCTGGAGTCCGGCGCCTTCATAGGTGGGATAGTTCGAGATCACGATTTCGCGTTTGAGCCGCGCGTCTTGCAACTGCGAATGCAGGGCTTGCAGGCGCACATTCTGCGCGTCGTACCGCTGCGCTTCGTTCAGCGTCGCCATGGCGTCGTCGAAGTCGCCCTTGCGAAAATCCACCTCGGCGATGTCCGCCGACGCGCGAGCAAAACCGGCACGCGCTCGGGCATCGTGCGGATTGACGCGCAGCGCAAGGCGGAACGCGGTTGCCGCTTCATGGAGACTGCCGCGCTCGAGCGCCACCTGCCCCTGATTCACGCGCGTGTTGACGATCCAGTGCTCGACCGTCCCGGCACAACCTTGAAGGCCCGTTGCCATGGCCAACAGGCAGATCAGTAAGCCAAGCGATCTCATCCCAAACTCCTCGCGCCGCTAGCGCCCATGGTTAACGATATGCGCGACGGCCGAGATGATCCAGGCCGCCGGCCACAGCAGCGCCTGCGACACGAGCCAGCCGATGATGGCCGTCACGGAAAGATAGAATACCATCGCCTTGACTTCCTCGTGCGGCCGCTCTCCCTTGACCGCTTCGTCCACGATAATCGACGAGGTCGGATCAACGAAGAACGTGAAGGCGACCGTGCCGATGCCGTTGATGATGCCCGAAATACCGATCGCCGTCCGGGCGACGTTGACGTCGAGCACGCTTGCATAGTACGCCGCCACGACGCCGATGGCGTAGATCCCGGTAACGACCACGTTGAAAATCAAGAGCCGGCGCGGTATGTTGCGTGTCGAGAAACTGAATATTTCCCGGTAATGCGGAACGCGCAGATGCGTGAGCACCTCCCACAGCACGCGCGGATCCGCCAAACGCACAAGCGAGTGCGGCAACGATTTGGTTTGTTCGAACGACCGCACGCCGCGCACGTAGAGATACGTGAACATCGGCAGCATGAGACTGCCGACGATCGTGCCGATGGTGCCGGCGATAATGATGAAACGCAACTGCCATTCAAACGTGTGCTGGATCTGGGCAATGAGCGCGCCCGTATCCGGCAGCTGCGGATGACGAATGACCAGTGCCTTGACGGCATTGCCGGCCTTGTCGGAGAGCGGCCCGAGCATGAGCGTGTAGACCAGCGTTGCCAGGCGGCTCGCCGTTACGAACAAATTGAACAATGAAATCGACGTGGCGATGCGGCCGGTCCGAACGCCGGCCAGACGCGCGGCATAAGCGCCTATTTGAATGGCTTGCACCAGCACGTTGATCGCGAGCGCGACAGCGAGCTGCCACGTCCAGAACGGAACGGCCACCTGGGCGCCGGCGCTATGCAGCGCTTCTATTCCATTCGACCGAAGCTTCGTCTACGGGGCCGAGTACGCACAAGCCCAAATGGTCTTCGGCCAGCAGCTCCTGCGCAAGCGTTTGAATCTCCGAGGTGGTGACGGCTTCCACGCGCTGCTCGATCTCCTCGGTCGTAAGTTGACGCCCGAGCGAAAACTCGCTGCGTCCCAAGCGGATCATGCGGCTCGACGTACTCTCCAGCGAGAGCGTCAGGCTTCCCTTGATGTGCTCCTTGGCAAGACGCAGCTCGCTCTCGGTAACCGGCCGTTCGCGAAGCTGCCCGAGCTGGTCGCAAACGACGGAAACGCATTCCGGAACGTTTTCTGGCGAGGTCCCGGCGTAGATCCCGAACAGGCCCGCGCCGCGGTACGCCGCTTGGAACGAGTACAC